>JASGGP010000008.1:0-32422 GCA_047604985.1 Lacrimispora sp. | reverse complement strand
TCCCCGATGGTCATGCCGATGGCTCCTCCCAGGCCTCCGTAAAATCCGCCTAACAGCAAAGCACCCAAAACGCAGACTGCATTGCCCAGATGAATGGAGGTGGCGTCTCCTCCCGGAAGTGTGATCTTAAACTGCAGGAATGTAAATACCACATAGGACATGGCAGCAAAAAGACCTGTCATGGTAAGCTTATAAATTTTCTGATTCGTTTTATTCATTGGTAAATCCTCCCTTGCTGCTTTTGTTGTTCCTTATATTAGCACACAAGTGGAATGATATAAATATCCAGTTTTAGCACATTGAACCACGCCAGTTTAATCGTGGGATTCCACACAAAGGAGAATTCCGGAATCAAAGTCAATGGTTCCTTCCTCCCCAACCAGCTCGTTGCTGATGCACAGGCTGGTTCCCACATCAATATCCTTTTTAAAAAGGGGATATTTAAAGCCGGTCAGGGTGATCCCTTTCACTTCTCCTGTAAGAGGAAGAAAGGAAATGTATTTTCCTTTTGCATCCTCTGCCCGGAATGTGCGCCCCTTATCCAGCACTGTAATCCAGTTTTTTTCATCTGCAATGGCGGCCTCTGCTCCATTTTTCAAGCAGGCGTAAAGAAGATGGATGTTGCCGATGGCATGGTCCAGCCTTCCTCCGGTGGCTCCCAGCACCACCAGCTTTTTACAGCCCAGCCTTATGGCGGTATTAAAGGCCAGTTCCGTATCCGTCTCGTCTTTTTCCGGCTTGTGGATTTCCCAGTCAATGGAACCTCCGGCCCTCTTATACTCCTCAAGGACAGCGGGATCCACCGTATCAAAATCTCCCACAATGGCATCCGGCTTTAAATGTAGCTTATGGAGAGCGGCAAGCCCTCCATCCACAGCAATCACCTTATCAAAGGTTCTGTTCTTTAAAAAACTTTCCGCAAACCCAAAGTCTATGGTTCCGCCGGTTATAATCAGACCAGTAAGTTCTTCTTTCACCTTTCAAATTCCTCAAATATCTTTAAAAATGATTTTGTATTGGCTGCCGCATCACCTTTAAACACGGAGGAGCCGGCTACAAAAACGTTAGCGCCTGCCTCGATCAGTTCCCTTACATTATCACAGGTCACACCTCCGTCCACCTGGATATCCGTATCCAGGCCCCGTTCCCTGCACAGGGCCCTTAAGGCTCTGACCTTATCTAAGGTATAGGGGATGAATTTCTGGCCGCCAAAGCCCGGATTTACGGTCATGATCAAAACCATATCAACTTCTCCCAGGATGCATTCTAAAACAGATAAGGGGGTTGCGGGATTTAAAGCCACCCCGGTCCTTAATCCAGCTTCCTTGATTTGATTGATTGTCCGGTCCAAATGAGTGCAGGCCTCTGCATGCACGCAGATGAGGTCTGCTCCCGCTGCTTTCATGTCCTGGATATATCTTCCCGGTTCCTGTACCATCATATGAACGTCAAAGACCCGGTCGGTACAGCTTCTTAGGCTGCTGATTACAGGCATTCCAAAGGAAATGCTCGGCACATAGTCTCCATCCATCACATCCAGATGGATGTAATGAGCGCCTGCCGCCGCCACATCTGACACCTGCTGTCCCAGGTTTTTAAAATCCGCCGCCAATATAGAAGGGGCCAGTTTAAGCATATCAGTATCTCCTTTTCTCTTTTAATTCCTGGTATAGAAGCCGGTAGTTTTCATATCGGCTGCTGCTGATCTTACCATCTTTCACTGCATTCTTTATGCCGCAGACCCTTTCCCCGATGTGTACACAGCCGAGGAACCGGCAGTCTGCCTCATAGGCAGCGAATTCCGGAAACAATCTTCAGGCCGGTGCATTCCATATCTCCGATATACATGGAGCTGAAGCCCGGGGTATCCATCATATAGGTATCACGGCCTATGGAAAAAAGCTCCGAATGCCTGGTGGTATGCTTTCCTCTTTGAATCTTCTGGCTGATATCGGCCGTTTCCATCTCCGCCTGGGGATAGAGCAGGTTCGTGAGAGAGGATTTTCCGACTCCCGACGGGCCTGCCAAAACCGTGGTTTTTCCCTGTACCAGCTCCCGGATTTCTTTAATCCCCTGATTCTCATAGGTGCTGGTAAAATACACCGGATACCCTGCCGCCTCGTAGATGTCCCGGAAGTCCTGCATTTTCTCATCTCCCGTTAAGTCGATTTTGTTAAAACAGATTTTCACGGGAACCTGCTGAACCTCCATCATAACCAGAAAGCGGTCCAACAGATTTAAATTTGGTTCCGGGCAGGCGATGGAAAACAGCACCAGGGCCTGATCCACATTGGCCACGGCCGGACGGATCAGATCATTTTTCCTGGGCAGGATCTGATCGATGTTTCCCTTTTTCTCCGCTTCATCCAGAATAGAAATTTCCACGTCATCCCCTACCAGAGGCTTTACGTTCCTGTTGCGGAAAATGCCCTTTGCCTTACATTCGTATAAGTTCTCATCCATGCCATGGACGTAATAAAACCCTGCAATTCCTTTTAAAATCTTTCCTGTCATATATCATTCCTTACGATTGCGGAACCGGCACAAATGTGATGGAATAGGAATTAATCACATCGCCTGTATCCACATTTACGATTTCTACGGCTCCGCTGGTGACGCCGTAAGCCCCTTCAATATTTTTAAAGGACACCGGAAGCATCTGATCCCCTGTCATAGTGACAGGTCCCATCAGCTCCCGGACCTCATCCTTTCCGTTCACAGTCTGTCTCAGCTGTATCTTCAAGGTAAGCTGGGTGCTGCCGGAGGCGGGTCCTATGATACTCTGAAGGGAATAGGATTTATCAATGGAGGCTAAATATTTGTATTTTGACTGTTGGGCTGAGCCGCTGCTGACCACAATGCCTACGGCTGAGCCTGATTCCGCCTGGCTGCCTGCCGTAACAGTCTGCCTGATAACAACGCCTGCGGCTACGGTTTCCGATGTCTCCTGGGTCACGCTTCCCTGAATAAGGCCTGCGTCAGCCAGCATCTCTATAGCCACTTCCTGATCCTGTCCTGAAATATCCGGTACTGTGACCGGATTTACCAGTGCGGGTCCGATGCTGGAAACCAGGGTCACCGTCTCCCCTTCCTTTACCTGGGAAGGACTGTAGCCGATTACAAAGCCGGTCTCCACTGTATCACTGTTTTTCTGATCTATGGTCACCACCAGGCCCTTGTCTTCCAATGCTTTCTTTGCGGCTGCGGCATCCATCTTTTCCAACCCCAGCTGGGATAAATCAACGGTGGCTTTCTCCGGTCCCTTACTGATTACCACATAGACGGCGGAATACTTGTCAACCACCGTACCCTCCGACGGATCCTGGGAAACCACATCCCCTTCATCTACAGTATCGGAAAATATATAATCCTTGGTTTTCATATACAGGCCGCCGTTGTCCTTTAGCTTCTGCTCCGCAATATCCGCAGCCAGGCCCAAAACAGACGTCATTTTCACCTGCTTGTCGCTTATGGTTTCCTCCGTGGAGGAGGCGGTAGTGGCTTCCGTTTCCAGAGAAGAGCCGGACCGGAATAAGCCGCTTACCTTGGAAAATACAATAATCAGTATGATGACAATAATAATAGCCACGGCCACACCTGCGGCTGTTAAAAGCTTTTCAATGCCAGGATTAATATCCTCCTGGTCCTGTCTTCTGGTCCTGTTGTTTCCGGCAGAAGGCTGGCTGTTTCTCTCCGGGCGGCGTTCCTTAGGCTGTTCCTGGCTGCGGATGCCGTTTCCCTGAACCTTGCGGCCGGAACGGATCTGTTCCAGCTCCGGCTTTCCGATAATCACGGTCCGGGAATCATCTACCTGGGAATTGTACTGGACAAAATCCCCATCAGGATTTACAAGGGCTTTCCGTAAGTCGGCCACCACCTCGTGCATGCTTCCGTAGCGGAATTCCGGCTTCTTTTCAGTGCTCTTTAAAATAATATTTTCAAGCCCTATGGGAATTTCTTCGTTATAATAGCTGGGCGGCGTTATGGGGTCTTCCAAATGGGCCAGAGCGACCGTTACCGTATTATCTCCCTGAAAAGGGACACGGCCTGCCACCATTTCATACATGGTGATGCCCAGAGAATAAATATCGCTTCGGATATCGCTGTAACCGCCTCTGGCCTGTTCTGGCGATATGTAATGGACTGAGCCTACTGCCGTAGCGCTTAAGGTCTGGGAAGATGCTGCCCGGGCAATGCCGAAGTCCGCAACCTTTACCTTTCCGTCTCTGGCAATAATGATGTTCTGAGGCTTGATATCCCGGTGAATGATGCCCTGCTCATGGGCAGCTGCAATGCCCTGGGCGACGGAAATCGCTATCCCGATGGCTTCCTTTGTTTCCAGACATCCTTTTTTTGATATATAATTTTTCAGCGTGATGCCTTCGATCAGCTCCATGACGATGTAGTGAAGCGTTCCTTCATCCACAACGTCATAAATATTTACAATGTTCGGATGAGAGAGGCGGGCAGCTGCCTGGGCCTCCATTTTAAATTTGCTGACAAAGTTTTCATCTAAACTGAACTCTTCCTTTAAAACCTTTATGGCAACAAGGCGGTTTAATTTGTGGCACAGGGCCTTATATACATCCGACATCCCGCCGGAACCGATCTGTTCCAGTATTTCATATCTGTCCTGTAAAAATATCCCCGGTCTTAAGATCATAAGCTTCCCTCCCTGCCAATCTGCGGATCAATTAAAACAACTCCAATATTGTCTTTTCCGCCATTGTCATTGGCTACCGTAATCAATTTTTCTGCCTTTTCCGGCAATTCCAGTTCTGAGCAGATAATTTCTTCCATCTCAGCGTCCTCAAGCATATTGCTGAGGCCATCGGAACACATGAGCACAAAATCTCCCGGCTCCAGGCTGACTTCAAAAAAATCAATCTCCAGCTTATCTTCTGTACCAACCGCTCTCGTTATAATATTCTTTTTCTCCCGGTAGTCCCGGCTTCCGCGTTCCAGCTGGCCCAAAGACACCAGCTCTTCCACGTAGGAATGATCCTTTGTGATCTGTTTTAACTTGTTTCTCACCAGATACAGGCGGCTGTCCCCCACATTGGCAACATATATGGTAACGCCGTCTATTACCGCCGCCACCAGGGTTGTGCCCATGCCGTTTAATTCCTGTTTTTCTGTGGATTCCTGATACAGCATGGCGTTTACTCTTTGTATTCCCTCACGGAGAAGAGGAATGGTTTCCGTTTCCTCAGCCTCTTTTAAATAGGAGACCAGATGCTCCACAAGGTATCTGGAAGCGTAATCCCCTGCCTGATGGCCGCCCATACCGTCCGCCACCAGAAAAAGGTTAGGCAGGCCTCCAACAGGCTCTGTGGAAGCATAAACGTAATCCTGGTTAGCAGACCGTACCCTTCCCGTATCCGTCATAGCGCAAGCTATCATCGTTTTATTCTCACTTCCCTCTTTATTCCTGACTTTTTACTCCTGACTTAAAAAGCTCTTTCTCAGCTGTCCGCATGCACCGTTGATATCGCGGCCCATTTCTCTTCTTATAGTAACATTAATTCCGTTTTTTTCAAGAAGATTTTTAAAAGCCTCAATGGCACGCCTGTCAGACTGCACATAATCCCGCTCCTTAATGGGATTTACGGGTATCAGGTTTACGTGTCCATGATGGCCCTTTAAAAGGGCGGAAAGAGCCGCAGCTTCCTTAAGATTATCGTTGACGCCGCTCACCAGGCTGTATTCAAAAGTAAGCCGTCTGCCGGTTTTTTCGTAATAAGTCCGGCAGGCCTCCAGCACATCCTTTAAGGGATAACGGTTGGCTACCGGCATCAGGGTCTTTCTCACCTCATCGTTTGGAGCGTGAAGGGATAAAGCCAGAGTGATCTGCAAATTTTCTTCTGCCAGACTTAAAATTCCCGGAACAATGCCGCAGGTGGATACTGTCACGTTCCTCTGGCTGATGTTCAGTCCGTTCTCATCCGTGAGAAGGCGGATGAACTGAATCAAATTATCATAATTATCCATAGGCTCCCCGGAGCCCATGACAACCACATTGGAAACCCGCTCCCCGGTCAGCTTCTGGATCCTGTAAACCTGGTCCAGCATCTCGGAGGGACTTAGGTTCCGTTCCAGCCCGTCTAAGGTGGAGGCGCAGAACCTGCAGCCCATACGGCAGCCCACCTGGGAGGAAATGCAGACCGAATTTCCATGTTTATATTTCATCAGGACGCTTTCAATGACGTTTCCGTCGGAAAGGCCGAATAAGTATTTTCTCGTTCCATCTATTTGGGAAATCTTTTCCTCTACAACTGTAAGGGAAGTAAACGCCGCTGACTGCAGCAGCTTCTCTTTCAGCGCTTTTGAAAGATTGGTCATTTCACTGAAATCGGCCGCCAGCTTCTGATGTATCCATTCATAAAGCTGTCTGGCGCGGAAAGGCTTTTCTCCAATGGACACCATATAGGATGTCAGTTTCTCCAGATCCAGTGATTTTATATCTGTTTTTTCCATTATATTTCCTCTGTTCCGCCCATGCTTTCTGAGCAATGCTCACCCTGCTTTATCGGGCGTAAAAGCATGTTCTCGGGGAATTTCTTTCTGAAAAGCCGCAATAAAGAATCCATCACAAGGATGAATTCCCGGCAAGAGCTGTAAATATCCCTGATTCAATGTATCCAAATCTATTTTTTCTCCCAATTTTCCCTCTAAGTTTACAGGCTCAAAGGGAAAGCTTTCAAGAAACCACCCTGCATTTTCTTCGTTTTCTTTCCTGTTTATGGTGCAGGTGCTGAAAATCAGCTTTCCACCCGGCTTCACATAGGCCTGAACCACCGAAAGGATATTCCTCTGAAGGGAGGCCAGGGCGTCTAAGTCCTCCGGCTTGATCCGGTACTTTATATCCGGCTTCCGCCCGATAATCCCAAGGCCGGAGCAAGGTAAATCGGCAATCACTATATCCGCCTTTTCGACGGAACCCGGGTCCTGGACCAGGGCGTCCCAAAGCCTTGCCCGGATGTTTTGAAAGCCGCAGCGGTCAATATTTTCCTGTATCAGACCTATTTTCTGTTCGGTTAAGTCCCGGACCTCCACCATTCCTGTCCCTTTAAGCTTATCGGCAATATGAATGCTCTTTCCTCCGGGAGCTCCGCAGACGTCAATGACATAATCTCCCTTTTGAGGGTCTGCAATTTCTCCCACAAAGCTGGAGCTTAAATCCTGCACCTGAATGTATCCTTTTTGAAAGGCTTCCAGGCCTTCTAAATGGTCAAACCGGTCCAGATAGAGAACGCCTTCCGAAATGCCGGATTCAGACACCTGAACCCCCTGGATTTTCAGGCTTTCCCAAATTTCCTCTTTGGAAGCCTTTGCGAAATTGCAGCGGACCGTGGTCCTGGCGCTGTTTAAAAAGGAGGCCATCATGATCCCGGCCTTCTCCTTTCCATAAGCATCCTCCCACATGGAAACAATCCAGGAGGGCATGGAATAGCGGATCGAAGTATCCGGCCACTGTAAGCCCTCCTTGTTCCTGGCAATATTCCGGAGCACGCCGTTGACAAAGCCCTTTAATCCGGCAAATTTCCGTTTTACCGCAAGTTTTACCGCTTCGTTGCAAACCGCAGAATCCGGAACCCGGTCCATGTAGAGAAGCTGATAAACCGACATCCGCAGAATGGTGCGGATGACCGGCTTCATCTTTTGAGTTTTTGTACTGGAAAAGGAATCGATGACGTAGTCAATCTGAAGCTGATACTCCACCGTCCCGTCCGCGATCCTGGAAATAAAGGCCCTTTCCGATTTATCCAGGTACTGATATTTATTTAAGGCCTGGCGCAGGATTACATGGCTGTAGCCGCCCCGCTCCAGAATTTCCAGCAGGATATCTAAAATGATTTCCCTGCTGTCCGTCTCTTTAGTCATCGTTTCGTCTTCCTCCAAACAGGATTACGAGCCTTAAAAGCTGGAGTACCGTAGCTGCCAGAGCCGCCACATAGGTAAGAGCCGCGGCTCCTAAAACCTTTCTCGTATATCCCAGCTCCTGATCTCCCAGAATGCCCGTCTGTCCCAAAAGGGTGACAGCTCTTCTGGAAGCATTAAATTCCACAGGCAAAGTCACCAGCTGGAAAATAACCGCCACAGAAAACAGGATGAGTCCTATATTTACCAGAGGCGAACCCATTCCACCGATGAAAAACCCCAACAGAATAATGGGGAAAGCCGCCTGGGAACCGATATTTGCCGCCGGAACAATGGCGGCCCGGACCTTTAGGAACGTATCCCGAACTGTCCTGCATGACATGGCCGCACTCATGGGCGGCTACGCCGATGGCAGCCACAGAGGTTGAGCTGTAAACGGAATCCGACAAATTCACTGTCTTGGATTTTGGATCATAATGGTCCGTCAGCTGCCCGCTGACGGCTCTGACCTGTACATCATAAATTCCCTGGGAATCAACAGGCGCTGTGCCGCTTCCGCTCCGGTCATCCCGGACATGCTTCTCACCTTTGAATATTTATTAAACGTACTGCTTACTCTTGCTGAAGCCACCATGGACAAAACAGCACCAATGATGACCAGTATCCAGGTGGGATCCATATAATATCCCATCATACCGCCATAATACATAATCAGACGCTCCTTTCTTCACTGTCCCCAGACGTGTCAATACAGTTCCTTCAACTCCATAGCCCCGCAGGAATGCAGCGGTATCCATCCTCTTCTTCCCCTGGAGCTGCAGTTCTTCGATGGACAGGCTTCCCTTTCCCGTCTTAACCACAAGACGGCCCTGGCCTGCCTCCACCACCTGACCGCAGATGCCTGCATATTCTTTATCGATTACCGAGGCGTTCCACACCTTAATGACCTTTCCGTTCCAAACGGTATAGGCGCTGGGCCACGGATTCAAGCCGCGGATCAGACGTTCAATGGTTCTTGCCTCCATGGACCAGTCAATATCTCCCATAGACTTCTTTATCATTCCTACGTAGCAGCTTTTTGAATCATCCTGGGGCGTCCTGACTGCAGACCCTTCCTCCAGCTTTCTTAAAGTTTTTAAAATGAGGTTGCCTCCCATGGCACTGAGCTTTTCATGAAGGCTGCCTCCTGTTTCCTTTTCATCCAGGGCAATTGCTTCCTGATCCAGTATATCTCCGGTATCCAGGGCTTCTGCCATCATCTGGGTGGTAATGCCGCTCTCCTTTTCCCCGTTGATGACTGCGTACTGTATAGGGGAAGCACCCCGGTATTTGGGAAGCAGAGAGGCGTGGATATTCACGCAGCCGTAGGGCGGAATATCCAGGATGGTCTTTGGCAGAAGCTGTCCGAAAGCCACTACAACGATGACCTCCGGAGCCAGATCCG
This sequence comes from Lacrimispora sp., assembly GCA_047604985.1. Taxonomy (GTDB): domain Bacteria; phylum Bacillota; class Clostridia; order Lachnospirales; family Lachnospiraceae; genus Lacrimispora. The sequence continues at coordinate 23,097 of JASGGP010000008.1, read as the reverse complement.
AAAGAAGCCTGACAAACTCCGGATTCCTTGCCTTTACCGGCTGGTATACCGGAATATGGTATTCCAGGGCTTTTATCTTTACCGGCGGCATCTGGACCTCTTTTCCCCTGCCTTTCGGCTTGTCCGGCTGGGTAACCACTGCCACAACGTCATACCCTGCTTTTACCAGAGCCTCAAGGGCAGGTACGGAAAAATCAGGTGTTCCCATAAAAACAACGCGCATATTTACTCTAAAACCTCCTCTTCTTCCTCTTCCGCGGTCACATCCTCCAGCTCTCCTTCCACCTTATCCACGAATAAATCTCCGTTTAAGTGGTCATATTCATGGCAGATGGCCCGGGCCAGAAGCCCTTCTCCTTCCAGTTCATAAGGCTTCATTTCTATATCATAGGTTCTTATCTTCACATAATTAGGCCTTGTGACAGTTCCTGATTTTCCAGGCACGCTTAAACATCCCTCCGGTCCTGTCTGGCTTCCACTGGTTTCTAAAATTTCCGGATTAATCAAAACGTACTGGTTGCCGTCTTCAACATCTATGACGATGATCTGCTTTAAAACTCCCACCTGGGAAGCCGCCAGACCCACGCCGTTAGCATCGTACATAGTTTCAAACATATCTTCTATAAGCTCTTTAATTCTCGGAGTGATTTCTTTCACAGGCTTACAGTGTTTTCTTAAAATTTCATCTCCAATAGTTCTAATTTTTCTGATTGCCATTTTATCTTATCCTCTCTATGAAAAATCGTATTGGACCATTACCTGTTCAAACAAACCGGGATGGTTTTCTGAAAAAATATCGATTTGATCCCTGATTTTAATTAGTATATCATAGTTTTCTTGTTTCAAGTATAAAATTTTTCTATAGATATCATTAATTTTGTAAACCGAGGCCTCCACCGGACCGATGATCTGTATCTCCTCTTTCTCCGCAAAGGGGCTGATAAACCGGGCCGCAGCTTCCGATGCTTTCTCCAGGCAGCTCTCCTGGCGGGAGGAAAACTGGACCGTTAAAAGTCCGCTTGCCGGAGGATATTTCATCAGCCTGCGGTATGCCATTTCCTGTTGGTAAAATGCTTCATAATCCTGGTTGGCAGCTGCCACAATGCTGTAATGTTCCGGATTATAGGTCTGGATCACCACATCTCCCCGCCTTGCATCCCGCCCCGCCCTGCCTGCCGCCTGGGTCAGAAGCTGGAAAGTCCGCTCTGCGGACCGGTAATCCGGAGTGTATAAGGACAAATCTGCCGCCAGCACGCCAACCAGAGTCACTTTTGGAAAATCGTGGCCTTTCACGATCATCTGGGTTCCGATGAGAATATCCGCATCTCCTTCGGAAAAAGCCGACAATATTTCTTCATGATCTCCCTTTTTTGAGGTGGTGTCCAGATCCATCCGTAAAATCCTGGCTTCCGGGAACAGCTTCTTCGTCATCTGCTCAATCTTCTGGGTTCCTACACCGAAATTGGCAATGTAGGGAGAACCGCAGGAGGGACAGACCTTGGGCATTGGGATAGAATGGCCGCAGTAATGACACACCAGACGGCTGTTGTTGTGCAGGGTTAAGGTCACATCACAGTGAGGGCAGCGGATGGCTTCTCCGCAGGAGCGGCAGGAAACGAAATTGGCATAGCCTCTGCGGTTGATGAACAGCATGATCTGTTCCCGGTTCTTAAGCCTCTCCTCCATAAGCATTTTCAGCTTCCGGCTGAAAATGGACTTGTTTCCCTCTTTTAACTCCTGCCGTAAGTCCACCACTGAAACCTCTGCCAGGCGGCTGTCTTTTTTTGCCCGGGAGTTTAAGCGAAAGAGCCGGTATTCCCCCCTAAGGGCTCTTGTATAGGCTTCCAGAGAGGGAGTCGCCGAGCCTAAAACAAGGGAGGCTCCCTCCATGGAAGCCCTCTTTGCGGCCACTTCTCTGGCGTGGTATCTGGGGACCGACTCGCTTTTATAGGCGCTTTCATGCTCTTCGTCAATTAAGATCAGACCCAGCCTGGAAAAAGGGGTAAAGAGAGCAGAGCGTGGGCCGATCATAATGTCGACATCTCCGTTTCTGGCCCGTTCAAACTGGTCATACCGCTCTCCTGCCGACAAGCGGGAATTGATGATGGACACCCGGCTGCCGAATCTGCCGTAAAACCGCATGACAGTTTGATAGGTCAGAGAAATTTCCGGAATGAGGACGATTACCTGTTTCCCGTCTTCCACCACTTTTTGAATCAGCTCCATGTAAACTTCCGTTTTTCCGCTGCCTGTGATTCCGTGAATCAAATAGGTTCCTGTCACATGATTGGAATAATCCCGGCAAAAGCTTTCTATGATGGCCAGCTGCTGGGGATTTAACACCACCTGATCATTTTCTTTTACCGGCCTTTTAACAGGATTCCGGTAGACCTCCTCGGATACAAGGGTCAGCCAGCCGTTTTCAATGGCCGGCTTTAAGGTGGCTGGGGAAAGGTTCATCTGGTTGACCGCAATTTCATAGGGAATGACGGGGCTCTCCAGAAAAGCCTGGAAAAGGCGCACTCTGGCCTTGTAGTTCTTTTTTTCTGCTTCCTCCAAGGCTTTTAAAAGCTCTTCCTTTTCCAGGAGGCAGCGAAGCGCCTTTTTCTCTTTGGGCTTTACTTTCTGTTTTACAGGGAGCACCGTCTTTAACGCCTGGTTCATGGTGGAGCCGTATTGCTCCTTTAACCACCAGGCCAGGGAAATCAGCAGAGATTCTGCGGAAATGCCATCCTTTACAATCCCTGTGATTTCCTTAATTTTATCCGAGTCATAATCCGCATGAGAAGAAATTTCCACCACATAACCCTTGCGCATGGAATTTCCTTTTCCAAAGGGTATGGTCACCAGAGAGCCCACCTCCACCTGATCATAAAGCCGGGCCGGAATCCGGTAATCAAAGGTTCTGTCCACCTTTTCATGGGAAATATCAATGATAATCCGGGCAAACCGTTCTGTCATTTTTTTCACCTGTTTCTTCCAAAAACTCAGGGGTTTTCAATGCTTATAAAACTCTTCTGCCACCTGTCCAAGCCTCATGGTATTGGAGCCTTTAAAAAGCACGCAGTCCCCGTCCTTTAATTCCTCTTTTAAGTAAGACGTAAGAGGACCCTGTTCCATAAATTCCTTTACTCCGATGCCAGGGGCTTTTTCTCTTACGGCCCTGGCAATTTCTTTTGCGAGTTCGCCCAGAACCACCACCTGATCCACCGGATGCTCTGCAATATACTCCCCGATTTCATAGTGAAACAGCGGGGCGTTTTCCCCCAGCTCTTTCATATCAGCCAGAACAGCAATACGCCTTTTGGCCTTTGAAATGGAGTTTAAAACCTCCAGTCCGGCTTTCATGGACACAGGGCTGGCGTTATATGTATCGTCAATCACTGTCAGAGTATCTGTATGGTAAATCTGCTGACGGTTTTTAAAGCCGGTAAATTCTGAAAGGCATCTGGCAGCTTCCTCCATGGGAATCCGGCTCTGGGAAGCCACTGCAAGGGCTGCCATGGCATTCAACACATTATGGGTGCCCATGACCGCCAACCGCACAGGGACTCTCTCCTGACCGAAAACTGCCGTAAATGCCGGAAAGCCCTCTTCCAGGTGGACATCCTCGGCCCTGTAGTCACAGTTTTCCCCGGTTCCGTAATAAAGGGTCCGGCAGCCTTCCTTTGCCCTGGTATTTTTCAGCATATCGTCATCCCCGTTTAAAAAGAGGATTCCCCCCTGGCAAAGCCCATCCTGAATGGTCAGCTTTTCCCTGTAGATATTTTCCCTGGAGCCCAGCTGCTCGATATGGGTCACGCCGATATTTGTAATGACAGCCATCTGGATTCTGGCGATCCTGGCAATGACGGTCAGTTCTCCCGGCTCGCTCATTCCCAGCTCAATGACTCCGATTTCATCCTCTTTGGATATATCCGATATGGTAATGGGAACTCCCACCTGGCTGTTGTGATTTCCCGGAGTTTTAAAAACCCGGTACCCGGCGGATAAGGCACAGGCTACCATTTCCCTTGTGGTGGTCTTTCCCACACTTCCGGTAATCCCTACCAGAGGAAGGGAAAGTTGGTCCCTGTAAAAGCTTCCCAGAGCCTGAAGAGCCTTTTTCGTGTCCTCCACTCGTATCCATGGCTTTTCTGACTCCATAGAATCGTGCTGGCTGGTAAGGGCTGCCGCTGCTCCCGCCTCAAAGGCCTGATTGATAAAGCGGTGGGCATCCACCTTTTCTCCAATGATGGGAACGAAGAGATCATTCCCTTTCATGGTTCTGGAATCAATGCTTATGTGATCCAGGACCGTATCCTCACTTCCGCAAAGAAGCCTTCCGTCTGTAGCCAAAAGGATCTCCCTGACTGTCATATTTTCCATTACTTCCTCCATTGTCCCACATGCTTTTTCCGTCTACCGCGGAAATGCCGAAAGCCACAGTTCTTTTTGTCCCCCGGCATTGCGCATCCGCATGAATTTCTATTTTTTATATTCCTGTAAATTTCTATAAGGCCAGCTCCTCAACCGCGCAAAGCACCTCTTCCCTGTCTGAAAAATGGTGGCGCACTCCGTTGATCTCCTGATAATCCTCATGGCCTTTTCCGATAATTGCAATTAAGTCGCCGGGCTGGGCATGAGCGATGCTGTAGCGGATGGCCTCCTTTCGGTCCGGAATCTCCATAAATTTTCCTCCGGTCTTTTCAAGGCTTTCTCTGATGTCACCAATGATATCCTCGGTTTTTTCATACCTGGAATTATCTGCGGTGAGGATGGTGAAGTCCGCCAGCCTGCCTGCGCTGTCACCCATGGAGGTGCGCCGGTCCTTGGAACGGTTTCCGCCGCAGCCAAAGACGCAGACAAGGCGTTTTGGCCGGTAATCCCTCAGGGTTGTTAAAAGGCTTTCCATGCTGACTGCGTTGTGGGCGTAATCCACGATCACCGTGCACTTTTCCGAAGTATGAACAATTTCCATACGGCCGTTGACGCTTAAATGCTCCAGGCCATGACAGATTCTGTCCTTGGGAAGGTCTAAAAAGCTTAAGACGCTGACTGCGGCAAGGGCATTGGCAACGTTAAACCGGCCGGGAATATTAACCCGCACCGGAAGCTCATAGCTTCCCTTTACATCAAATTCCAGTCCCATGAAATCCGTTTGGGCTACGTAACGGATATTCTCCGCCTTAAAATCAGTCCCTTCCTTTTCCATGGAGAACGTATAGATCCTGCAAGGGGCATCCTTTACCACCGCCTCAAAGTGCTCGTCATCCCCATTCATGATCCCCGTTTTGCAGCAATGGAAAATCCGGGATTTATAATATAAGTACTCTTCAAAGCTTTCGTGTTCGTCAGGGCCGATATGGTCAGGGGAAATATTGGTGAACAGGCCGTAATCAAAAATGATCCCGTCTACCCGGTGCATCTTAAAAGCCTGAGAGGACACCTCCATGACCATGTACTCACAGCCCGCTTCCGCCATCTGGCTGAAAGCCTCGTGAAGCTGGTAGGACTCCGGGGTCGTATTCACCGTAGGAGTAACCTCCTGGCCGATGACAATTCCCGTAGTTCCGATCATCCCAACCTTTTTTCCGCAGGCCTCCAATAAGGTCTTGATCATATGAGTGGTGGTGGTCTTGCCCTTTGTTCCGGTCACGCCTATAGTCACCATGCTTTTAGCCGGATAGCCAAACCGGGCGGCCGATAAATGGGCCAGAGCCTCTCTGGCGCTATGTACGAGGACGGCGGTTACGCCCTCCGGAATCTCTGCTTCCTGCTCCACCACAAGAACCCTGACTCCTGCCTTTACCACCTGGGGAATAAATTCATGGGAATCGGTTCTGGTCCCTTTGGTACAGACAAAAACCGCCCCTGCCCGGGCCTTTCTGGAATCGTATATAACATCCTCAACCTCTATATCCAGGCTTCCCTGAAGCACCTCATATTTTAAGTCCTTAAGCCATTCTTTAAATTTCATAAATTCCTCCAAATCAGAATAATCCGGTGATCATTCCATCTTCATTTACGTCAATATTATCAGCAGCCGGATTCTTCGGAAGTCCCGGCATGGTCATAATGGCTCCGGTCAGAACCACCACAAACCCGGCGCCTGCGGACACATAGGCATCCCTCACCGTAAGCTCAAAGCCTTCCGGACGTCCCAGCTTTGTCTGATCATCGGACAAGGAATACTGAGTCTTTGCCATGCATACCGGAAGATTGCCAAAGCCCATATCCCCAAACTTTTTAATGGCCTTAAGAGCTCCGGGAGCATAGGACACGCTGCCGGCACCGTAGATTTCCTTTGCAACAGTGGCAATTTTTTCTTCCAGCTTCATCTCATCCGGATAGATAGGTGCAAATCGGCTTTCTTTCTTTTCCAAGGTATCAAGGATCTTTCCGGCAAGCTGGGCTCCGCCTTCTCCTCCCTTTTCCCAAACCTCTGACAGGGCGAATTCGCAGCCCCTGTCCTCACAGAACTTTTTGACAAAAAGGTGCTCAGCTTCTGTGTCTGTGACAAAGGAATTTAAGGTAACAACCACCGGAACACCGTATTTCTGCATATTTTCTATATGTTTTTCCAGGTTGACAATACCCCGTTCCAATGCCTCTAAATTTTCTTCTTTTAGCTGGTCCTTTGGCACTCCTCCGTTGTATTTAAGGGCTCTTACAGTGGCCACCAGAACGATGGCATCAGGCTTTAAGCCTGAGATCCTGCATTTGATGTCCAAAAACTTTTCCGCTCCCAAATCCGCGCCGAAGCCAGCCTCCGTCACCACGATATCAGCCAGCTTTAAAGCCGTCTTCGTAGCCCGCACGCTGTTGCAGCCGTGAGCGATGTTTGCAAAGGGACCTCCGTGAACAATAGCTCCTGTATGCTCCAGCGTCTGGATTAAGTTGGGCTTTAAGGCATCCTTTAAAAGTGCAGCCATAGCCCCTACTGCGTGAAGCTGGGCGGCTGTTACAGGCTCTCCAGCATAATTATATGCCACAATGATCTTTCCCAGTCGATCTTTTAAATCTTCCATATTGTCAGACAGGCAGAGAATGGCCATGACCTCCGAAGCCACAGTGATGACGAAGTGATCCTCCCTTACAAAGCCGTCTGCCTTGGAACCTAAGCCTACCACCGTATTGCGCAGGGCCCTGTCATTCATATCAAGGCACCGCTTCCAGAGGATCTGACGGGTGTCGATTCCTAGGGCGTTTCCCTGATGAATGTGGTTGTCTAAGAGTGCAGCAAGTAAATTGTTGGCTGAGGTAATGGCATGGAAATCCCCTGTAAAATGAAGATTTAAATCTTCCATGGGAACCACCTGAGCGTAGCCGCCTCCCGCAGCGCCTCCCTTGATGCCAAAGCAAGGGCCAAGGGATGGCTCCCGCAGGGCGATCATGGCTTTTTTGCCCATTTTGCCAAATGCTTCTCCAAGGCCTACGGTTGTGGTGGTCTTTCCTTCTCCCGCAGGAGTCGGATTGATTGCCGTCACTAAAACCAGCTTGCCGTCAGGGCGGTCCTTGATCCGCTCCCAGAGCTCATCGGTAAGCTTCGCCTTGTATTTCCCATAAAGCTCCAGCTCCTCTTCGCTGATTCCATAGGAAGCCGCTACTTCCTGAATGGGCTCCATTTTCGCCTCTTGGGCGATTTCAATATCTGTTTTCATCAATAGTCCTCCTTCTATGTAAATGACTCCAGTATTTCCTCAAACTCTTCCATGGTCATCAGCACCTTCCTCGGCTTGGTGCCTTCCTCTTCTCCTACCACTCCGGCCTCTGCCAGCTGATCCATAACCCTGGCTGCACGGTTAAAGCCTATTTTAAACATTCGCTGCAGCATTCCGATGGAAGCCTTATCCTTTTCAATGATAAACCTTCCCGCCTGGGCAAAGTATTCATCCCGGTCGTGTCCTGTGGTCCTTACCTCCTGTCCTGCAGAAGCTGATGTGATCATGGTCTCCACCTCCGGGCTGTAATCGGAGGTCATGCCCTGCTCCGTTAAAAAGTCCACAACGCCTGAAACCTCAGAATCCGACACAAAGGCACCCTGCACCCGCATTGGCTTTGGATAGCCTGCGGGATAAAACAGCATGTCTCCTTTTCCCAAAAGCTTTTCCGCACCGTTCATATCGATAATCGTTCTGGAATCCACTCCTGAAGAAACAGCAAAGGCCACTCTTGACGGCACATTTGCCTTAATAAGTCCGGTAATAACATTGACCGACGGCCGCTGGGTGGCAATGACTAGGTGAATGCCCGCCGCCCTGGCAAGCTGGGCCAGACGGCAGATAGCATCCTCAACCTCGCCGGGAGCCACCATCATAAGATCTGCAAGCTCGTCGATGATGATAACAATCTGAGGCATTTTTTTTGGCTTGTTCTCATCCTCAATATCCTTTAGGCTTTCCACCTTTGCGTTGTATCCCTTGATTTCTCTCACATTGTACTGAGCAAATTTATTGTAACGGTCTGTCATCTCAGCCACCGCCCAGTTTAGGGCCCCGGAAGCCTTTTTCGGGTCCGTTACCACAGGCAGAAGCAGATGGGGGATTCCGTTGTAAACGCTTAGCTCCACCACCTTTGGGTCTACCATAATCAGCTTCACGTCCTCAGGATCCGACTTGAAAATGATGCTCATGATCAGGGTGTTGATGCACACGGATTTACCGGAACCTGTGGAACCGGCGATAAGTAAATGAGGCATTTTAGCGATATCCGTAACTACGGTCTGCCCGCCTATGTCCTTTCCTACAGCAAAGGCGATCTTGGAGGAATGGCGCTGAAAGCTGTCCGCCTCCAGAATATCCCTTAAGTATACCATGTTGTTTTCTTTATTGGGAACCTCAATTCCCACAGCTGACTTTCCGGGAATGGGGGCCTCAATTCTTATGTCGGCAGCCGCCAGACTCAGCTTGATATCATCCGCCAGGCTTACGATTTTGCTGACCTTGACGCCCTGCTCCGGATGGAGCTCATACCGGGTAACGGACGGACCGCAGCTTATATTGGTCACGGTGACGCCCACGCCGAAATTCTGTAAGGTCTGCTGCAGCTTAATGGCCGTTTCTCTGTATTCTCTGTCGGAAAATACCGCTGTCTTTCCCTTTTTAAGCAGGGTAAGGGGCGGGAATTTGTATTCCTTTTTCACCACCTCCTGCTTCTGCCGGATCTCCTGGGAAACGCTTAAATCTTCATCCTTTGCGGCCTCTTCCCGTTTCTTTTCCAGCTTCTTTTCCAGAGCCGTCCGGTCGCTTTCTATGATCTTTCCGGAGGCAGTGACCATCTGCACCCTTTCCTCAGGAATGGAAAATGTATCTTTCTCATCCACCGGATAAAAGTCATCTTCCACCATTTCCATTTCCTTTAAGGTCCTAGTCTCTTTCTTCATATAAACAGGTGCAGGTCCAATTTCTTCATCCGCTTCAAAGGGAACGGAATCCTCATCCTCTTCCAGCACCGGTGAAATGCTTCCCCGGAAAACATCCGCCGGATTAAGCTCATCCGTTGGAGGCTGATGAACTGTCTCTGCAAGAAAATCTTCATTTACATTCTGAAGCTCTCCTGACTCTAAGTCTTCTTTCTGCTGAATTTCAGCCGAAGTCCGGGCAGCAGCCGACAGCTGGTCCGCCTGAAGAAGAATATCCTCTTCAAAATCCGCATTTTCCTCCGTGGCATCCAGCTTTGTAGCATCTAAATTCACGCCGCGAAGCTTCTGTTCCTTCCGGAGACGTTTCCGTTCCTCCTGGCGCTCCGCATGAATCTCCAAATGAAGGTCCACATTTTCCCTGGCATGGCGGTAGGCCTTACCGCTGCCCATTTTTATGATATTTACGAAAGATTTTTCCGTAATACAGACAGCGGAAATAATGAGCAGAACACCTATCACCAGATAGGCTCCCACCACGCCGATAATGGCAGCCAGCCCCTCGGCCAGGAGGCCGCCTAAGAGACCGCCTCCCTTTCCGCTTACGGATGCCTCCAGATAAATATCTATTAAGGTTTCTCCGGTTTTTACTCCCAAAAGGAGCTGCAAAAACCCGCACAAAGAAACCAGCGCCAAAATAAAGGACGCCAGTTTAAAGGATGCCCGCGGATTTCCCCGGTTGGAAAGGAAAAATGCAGTTCCTGCAAACATCAGGACAGGTGCAATATAGCCGATTCCGCCGAATATTCCAAGCTGCACACTTCGAAGAAAGTCTCCCACCACTCCGCATAAATGAAAATTGCTTAAAAACAGAATGGCTGCCGCAGCAAATGATATGATGATCACTACTTCCGAGTGGATGAATTCCGGTTCCGGCAGAACGACATTCTTCCTGTTGGTGTTTCCCGTTCCGGCCCTTTTTCCCTTTGTCCCTTTTCTGTCTGTTGTCTTTTTCTTTGTTGTCCCAGGCACAATTCTTCCCCCTTCTATCCATTGGTAACAGTATACAAAAAAATCGGAAGAATTGCAACGGGGAGAAAGATTTTATCGTTTCCTTGGCTCTTCCTTATCCATCATCTCATACAGTTTTCTCAAAGCATCTTTAATTCCGCCCACTTCATTAATAAGCCCTTCCTTTACTGTTTCCTCGCCTACCAGGACAGTTCCCAAATCCCTGGTGAGCATTTCCGTATTCAGCATCAGACGCTTTAGCTGGTCGTAAGCGATTTTTGCATGGTTTGAAACAAAGCTTAAAATCCTGTCCTGGATCATTTCAAAATATTCGTAGGTCTGGGCAGCACCGATGACCATTCCCGTCATCCGGACCGGATGGATCATCATGGTTCCCGTGGGAACAATAAAGGAATAATCCGTGCATACGGCCAGGGGGACGCCGATGGAATGGCTTCCGCCAAGGACCAGGGAAACCGTGGGTATGCTTAAGGAAGCGATCATCTCCGCTATGGCAAGCCCTGCATCCACATCCCCTCCCGAGGTATTTAAAAGAACAAGAAGCCCATCCACGGAGTCGTCATCCTCAATTTCCGCAAGCTTTGGAAGGATGTGGTCGTATTTCGTGGCCTTGCTGTTGCCGGATAAATTTTCATGGCCTTCCACCTCACCGATAATGGAAATTAAGTGGATCTTCCGCTTGTTGGCATTGTCATCCAATGTCATCTGGCCATACTCCTCCAGCTTTTCATCCTCTTTCTGCTCAATGTCCTTTTCCGTCTTCTTTTCATCAAGGCTTTCCGCCTGTTCTCCGTTGGAAGATTTGTTCTTTCTGTCGTCCTGTTCTTCTTCCTGGCCGTTCTTTCTATTATGTTGATCGTATTGATGTTCTCCCGTCATAAGAAACCTCCTTTTGCGAATTTGATCGTTCTCTTATAATGTGGAGAAATCCATAAAAATATGCCTGAAAATCAGAAATATAAGGCTTCTCAAATGGATTTTGCCTGATAGTATCACAATATTTTAGTTGTGATTATAACAAGGTATTGACTTAGATACTTTTCCGTGATAAACTACCAAACAACGAAAAAAGTCACATTCTATTGCCAATGAAGGCAGCGCCGGGGAAATCCTTTCGCGCTGCTTTTGTGTAAAGAGATGCTTTTAATCTGGAAAAAAGGAGAGAATATCGCATGAACAGCTTTTTCATCGCACAAACTTTTGGTAAATCCTCAAACTGGACGGATATTCCAAACAATTTATTTAAGGAACACAATGTAAAAAAGGGGCTCCGCAACGAAGACGGCACCGGTGTCAGAGTGGGATTGACCCGGGTATCCGACGTTGTGGGGTATGAGATTGAAGACGGAAAAAAGGTCAATGTTCCGGGAAAGCTCTATTACCGCGGTATAGAAATCAGCGATCTTGTAAACGGAAAGCAAAATTCCAGGTGTGGTTTTGAAGAAACCTCATTTCTTCTCCTCTTCGGCTATCTCCCCTCCAAAAAGGAGCTTACGGAATTTACTAAGATTTTAAGCGGCCAATATCCTCTCCCCGATGAATTTCTTGAAAAGAACATGCTCCGCACCCCTTCCCGCAATTTAATGAACAGTCTTCAGCAGAGCATTCTGGCTCTCTATGACTACGATGAAGACCCGGATAACGTAGATCCCTATCAGACGCTGTTAAAGGGGATCAATATCCTGGCAAAGCTTCCTACCCTTGCAGCCTATGCCTACCAGAGCAAGATCCATTACTATGACAGGGAAAGCCTTATCATCCATTATCCCAAGCAGGAATATTCCATGGCGGAAAACCTCCTTTATATGCTGCGCCGGGACGGTTCTTTCACAGAGCAGGAGGCAGATCTTTTAGATACCATGCTGATGATCCATGCCGATCATGGCGGCGGCAACAACTCCACCTTTACCAATGTTGTAATTTCCTCCACAGGAACCGACATCTATTCCGCCATCTCAGCCTCCATCGGCTCCTTAAAGGGACCAAAGCACGGCGGCGCCAACATCAGATGCAGTGAAATGATCAAGGCCATTGAAACGGAGATCGGCATAAAGGCCACGGAAGCCCAGATGAAAGAGGTCATACATAAGATACTGGCAAAGGAATTTTATGACAATTCAGGGCTTGTGTACGGTCTGGGCCATGCGGTTTATACGGTTTCCGATCCCCGGGCGGATTTATTAAAGGTCTGCTGCGAAAAGCTTGCAAAGCAGAAACATAGGGAAGATGAATATGAGTTCCTGACAAAATTTGAAAAAGTTGCCAAAGCTTGCCTGGCCGGAAACGGAAAAACACTGTCAAACAATGTGGACTTCTACAGCGGCTTCGCTTATAATATGTTACAGATACCGGAGGACATGTACACGCCTTTATTCGTCTGCTCACGCATGTCCGGATGGCTGGCGCATAACATCGAAAACAAGCTTTATGACGGAAGAATCATGCGTCCGGCAACAAAATATGTGGGCGATACCGTTCCCTACAAAAAACGAGAGGAGAGATAGCATATGGTGAAATTGTACGATGGCGGGGCTTACCTTATTCATGGAACCCAGCTGATCCCGGAACAGGAAGCAGGAAAGGCAGCTGCCCTGACGGGAAAGGCTGCTAATAAGGATGAAGCCAGAAAAGGCACCATCGCCTATTCCATTTTGAAAGAGCATAATACCTCCGGGGATATGGACCATTTAAAACTGCACTTTGACTCCATGGCTTCCCATGACATTACATTTGTCGGAATCATCCAGACTGCCCGTGCATCAGGACTTACGGAGTTTCCCATACCATACGTTATGACCAACTGCCATAATTCCCTATGTGCCGTAGGCGGCACCATCAATGAGGATGACCATGTATTCGGTCTTTCCGCCGCAAAGAAATACGGCGGCATCTTCGTTCCGCCCCACATTGCGGTCATTCACCAGTACATGCGTGAAATGATGGCAGGCTGCGGAAATATGATCCTGGGCTCTGACAGCCACACCCGTTACGGCGCCTTAGGCACTATGGCCATCGGAGAAGGGGGCGGAGAGCTGGTAAAGCAGCTTCTTCGCGATACTTATGACGTGGCCTATCCTGGAGTGGTTGCCATCTATCTCACCGGAAAACCCTCTCCTGCCGTCGGCCCTCATGACGTGGCTCTTGCCATTGTAGGCGCTGTCTTTAAAAACGGCTATGTGAAAAACAAGATCATGGAATTTGTGGGACCCGGCGTGGCCTCTATGGATACGGATTACAGAAACGGGGTGGACGTTATGACAACGGAAACCACCTGCCTTTCTTCCATCTGGAGAACCGATGAGGATACAAAGGCATACTTAAAGCTTCATGGCCGGGAGAATTCCTATAAGGAGCTGAATCCCGCTGATGTGGCTTATTACGACGGAGTGGTCCATGTAGATTTAAGCGCCGTCAAGCCAATGATCGCACTTCCTTTCCATCCAAGCAATACCTATGAAATCGGTGAACTCAATGATAATCTGGGAGATATATTAAGGACTGTGGAAAGGGAAGCGGCGCATATTTTAGGAAGCTCCAAGGCCAGCTTATCCTTAACCGACAAGATTTCAGGGGGAAAGCTGATGGTTCAGCAGGGCGTAATCGCAGGCTGTGCAGGTGGCAACTACAACAATGTAATGATGGCGGCCCACATCCTCACAGGGAAAAACTGCGGAAATGATATTTTTAATTTATCCGTATATCCCTCTTCCCAGCCGGTATACATGGATCTGGTGAAGAAAGGAGGCGTCACCGAGTTAATGGCTGCAGGCGCTACTGTAAGGACTGCATTCTGCGGTCCCTGCTTCGGCGCAGGGGATACCCCATCCAATAACGCCTTAAGCATACGCCACACCACCAGAAACTTCCCCAACCGGGAAGGCTCCAAGCCGGGAAGCGGCCAGATTTCCTGCGTAGCACTCATGGACGCCCGTTCCATCGCCGCAACGGCTGCAAACGGCGGATACCTTACTTCTGCAGAAGGCTATGTGGAGGATTATCAGGTTCCGGCTTATGAATTCGATCCTTCTTCCTATGAGAGAAGGGTATATCAGGGCTTTGGAAAGGCCCAGCCTGGCGAAGAGGTCATCAGCGGACCAAACATCAAAGACTGGCCCGCCATGAGCGCTCTCGGGGAAAATATCCTTTTACGGGTATGCTCCAAGATCATGGACCCGGTCACAACCACCGACGAGCTTATCCCTTCAGGAGAAACCTCCTCCTACAGGTCCAACCCTCTGGGCCTTGCAGAATTCACTCTTTCCAGGAGAGATCCGGAATATGTGGAACGCTCGAAAAAAGTCAGCCAGTGGGAAGAGGCAAGAAGAGGCGGCTCCTGCCCCTTAGAGGCGGATGTTGATCTGGAAGCGGCCTTTAAAGCCCTCCGCTCCTATTTGAACCAGCCTGATTTAAAGGCCGGAGAGACGGAAATCGGAAGCATGATATATGCGGTAAAGCCGGGAGACGGTTCTGCCAGAGAACAGGCGGCAAGCTGCCAGAGAGTTCTGGGCGGATTGGCCAATATCGCAAAGGAGTACGCCACCAAGCGCTACCGTTCCAATGTGATGAACTGGGGAATGCTTCCTTTCCTGCTGGATGAGGAACCGGACTTTGAAGTGGGCGACTTCATCTATGTCCCCGGCATACGGGCAGCTCTGGATGGAGATATGGAACACATTCCCGCCTATGTCATCAAAAATGAGGACGGAAATCCCATACATGAAATCAGCCTGCACATTGCTGACATGACCCCGGAGGAACGGGCCATCGTAAAGGCAGGATGTCTCATCAACTATAACAAGGACAAAATGAAAAAGAATTAAATTCAGAATAAAAGGCCCGGGAAAGAATTGAAAACAAAATCAATTCTTTCCCGGGCTTTTTTAATCCCTTAAAAATCCAGAATGATTTGGCGTACCATACTTTCCCTTTGCCGTTCAAAGGTAATAATCTGCCCCTTGGAGCGTTTCAGGATCTTTTCCTCCAGCTCCATATTAAGCCTGTCTGATTCCGCCATAACCGGAATTCTTGTGGCCATGGCGCTCAGGTTCTGCTGGCTTTTTATGACTCCAATGCAGGGAACCGGTCCTTCCAGGCAGCTTCCCAGTGCATTCATAAATTCCGGAGCAAAAAGCTCCACCCCGCCTATTTCATCCATAAGGCACAGCTTTTTATCCGCCGAAGACCGGAGAAGCTCTGCCCCAGTCCTTTCAAATACTTCAAGATTTTTTTGAAAACCCGTTTCTGTCCGTTCCAGAAAGACATTAGAAAGGCCTTTCTTATATGGAGCCTGGGAAGCCCATTCCTCATCGGCAGGCACCATGCGAAATCCCCTGGTATTCCCTTTCTCGTCCACCAGGCGCTGGGTATAAAAGCCTCCCATGGTTTTATGCCAGGGTCTCAGACATTCAAAAAGTAAAGTTGTCTTTCCCTCCCCGGAATCTCCTTTCAAAAAAAGGGAACCTTCCATTATCTCCTTCTCCTTTAGAAAACCCGGACGAGACGCTGATTAAAATTACAGTCAGTGTCCGGTCCGGGATCATTTGCTTAGTCTCCCAGCATATTGCGGATTCTCACGGGAGTGCGGTAATTCCATGTTGATATTTTAATTCCGGTCCGTTTGCTGGCCGCATTAACGATCTGACCATTGCCGATATACATGCCAACATGGTTGACAGTTCCGCCGCTGTTAGCATAGAACACCAGATCACCCGGTTTCATATCACCGGATTTTACAGCCTTTCCCATGTTGGACTGGGCGCCGGAATAGTGAGGAAGTCCTATGCCGAAGTGAGAATAGACTGACATGGTAAATCCGGAACAGTCCGCCCCCTTTGTCAGGCTGGTGCCTCCCCATACATAGGGATTCCCTAAAAACTGTAGGGCATAATTCACAATCTGTGTCCTTAAAGAAGCCTGGGCGTTGGCCTTTTCCTCTAATGGAGAGAATTTAATGGCTTCCGGCAAGGCATAGCGCACATCCACAAAGTCCGTGGATACGAAAGCACTGCTGTCCTCTTCCAATTCAATCTCTATCCAGCCGTCAATCTGCTTTAACACAGGATAGCGTTCATTATTGGATATCTGGGTCCATATCTTTGCATCTGTGGAAGGCTCTGTCCTGGCATTGAGCATGTCCGTGTTGACGATGGCCATGAGCTCCGCCACCTGCAGGGCCTCATCCTTTGCCGCCTGGCCGGTGAGGATATAATCTGATTTCACATAGCCGGTGATCTTTCCAGACTGGATCTTATACCAGCCGTCATCGGTGGTTTCCAGAATATTACCTGCTGCTTTACTGGGCATCTTGCCTATGATCTTGCCGTTTTCATTGGGTTCTTCCCTTACGTTTAGATAATTATCCACGTCGGAAATTCCAATATTTTTATACAGGTTAAAGATCATGGCCTTTAAGTCCAGCTTCCTGGCCTCATTCAGCCCATATTCCAGCTTTACATAGTCCGAAGATAAGTATCCGGTGGGAATCTGCACCCAGCCGTCGCTCTGGCCTATCAACTCGTACCGTTCATTCATCAGGGCCTGGCCCACTGGGTCAAGTTTTTGGAAGCCTCTTTCCTG
Organism: Lacrimispora sp.; assembly: GCA_047604985.1. Classification (GTDB taxonomy): domain Bacteria; phylum Bacillota; class Clostridia; order Lachnospirales; family Lachnospiraceae; genus Lacrimispora. The sequence goes on along the minus strand of JASGGP010000008.1, from coordinate 6,149 downwards.
ATGTTTAAGTCATCGGTCTGGACAACGGCGCGCAGCTTTACCAGTTCCTTTGCTTTCGCTTTCGCCTCGTCTCCTGTTAAAACATATTCCGAATTAATATACCCTTCAATGCCGCCGGAAGAGATCTTATACCAGCCGTCATTGGCAGAATCCAAAATCTCACAGGCGCTGTCTCCCTGGAGCTTTCCTATTACGTCTTCCTCTGTTCCGGGCGCCTTTCTTACATTTAAATAGCCGGAAACCTGGACAATTCCCAGATTCTTATAGGAGGCCACAACCTTCTCTTTTTCTTCCGCTTCCTTTGCTGCCTGGGCCTCTGAATCCGTGGCTACTTTTGCTCCATTAATGGAATCTCCTGACTTTAAGGCCAAGGCTTCTGATCCCGTAGCCAGGCCTGACGCATCTGCAGCTGAGTGCTTCTTTATGGAAACCCCTGCCGCCGCGATCACTGCCACACAGAGAACCGCCGCGCCTCCAACCGCCAAAAGCTTCTTATAATCATTCTTGTTTCTTTTCTTTCTTGCTTTATCCAAACGGATTACGTAATCTTTTTTTTCGTTATTATTTTCCATTCTGTACTTTCTCTCCACCGTCATATATTTTGTCGGAAAACCGATTCATACTATGGCCTATCTGCAATAGTATAGCATAATATGTCATTTTTTGCGATATCTGGGCCGCAAAAAAATATTAAGATTATGTTACGGACAAAAGGGAATATATTAAAATAATAAGACATTTTCTGAAAAAGAAATAAAAACGGAACCGGAAACGCGCGCTCTGCGCCATCCGGTTCCATGTCTCATACCTTTTATTTCGCAAGTATCATACGGTCGTTGGAAAATTCCTCGCCGCTGGCCTCTTCAAACTTTTTGAGGAGATCCTCTACTTCCAGATTCACTTTTTCTTCTCCTGACACATCATAAATGATCCTGCCCTCGTGCATCATAACCAGCCGGTTGCCGATCTGGATAGCATCTTTCATGTTGTGGGTGATCATTAAGGTTGTAAGGTTCTGCTCCTTCACGATCTCCTGAGTGATCTCTAAGACCTTTCTTGCGGTCTTGGGGTCAAGGGCTGCCGTGTGCTCATCTAAGAGCAGGAGCTTGGGCTTTTGCAGGGTTGCCATCAGCAGGGTAAGAGCCTGCCGCTGCCCTCCCGAAAGAAGACCCACCTTATTGGTCATCCGGTCCTGAAGCCCTAAGCCCAGTTTCAGCAGGGCCTTATGGTAATAGGCCTTTTCATTGGTCTTGATTCCCCAGGCAAGCCCTCTGCCTTTACCCCGGCGGAAAGCCAGAGCCATGTTTTCCTGGATCTCCATATCAGCCGCAGTTCCCATCATCGGGTCCTGGAACACTCTTCCGATATATTTTGCCCGTTTATATTCAGGATCTCTTGATATATTGATTCCGTCAATTTCAATTTTCCCGGAGTCAATGGGATATACACCGGCGATCATATTCAGCATGGTGGACTTTCCAGCCCCGTTTCCTCCGATTACTGTAACGAAATCCCCTTCATTCAGATGAAGATCAATGCCGCACAGCGCTTTTTTCTCATTAATGGTATTCCTATTAAAAGTCTTTCTGACATTCTTAATGTCCAGCATGGTCATTCTCCCCCTTTCGGTATAGGACTTTTTGATCCGCCATTTATTTACCATAACAGGCACACAGAGGGCGATTGCCACAATCCCAGCTGACAAGAGCTTCATATCGTTGGCATCCATACCCATTCTTAAAACCACTGCACGGATCACAAAATAGATTACGGAACCTACCACCGCTGAAGTAAGCCTGCTTCCAAAAGAACGGAGCTTTCCCATCAGCACATCTCCGATAACGATAGCGGCCAGGCCGATGACAATGGCGCCGGTTCCCATGCCGATATCCGAATACTTCTGGCTCTGGCAGACCAGTCCTCCGGAAATTCCCACCAGGCCGTTGCTCAAGGTAAGGGCCAGAAGCTTGGTCCAGTTGGTGTTAACTCCCTGGGCCCTGATCATGGACTCATTATTGCCCGTGGCGCGCATGGCGCTGCCCACTTCTGTTCCGAAAAACCAGTAGAGCAGAACAATCATAACGACAGCAAAACCGACTCCGATTATGAGAGAGGAGATCTGCTTGCTGAGGCCTGTTAAGTCTATGAATCTTGACATGATGGTGTCTGTTTTCAGAAGAGGGACATTGCTCTTTCCTCCCATAATCCGGAGATTAATGGACCAGAGGCCGATCTGAGTCAGGATACCTGCCAGAATTGCAGGTATTTCAAAGACTGTATGTAACAATCCTGTTATCGCCCCTGCCGCCATTCCAGCCAGAGCAGCCACCACCAGAGCCACCCACGGATCCATTTTAAAGTTTAAGATCATGACCGCACATACGCAGCCGCCCAGGGCAAAGCTTCCGTCCACGGTTAAATCCGCAATATTCAACAATTTATAGGTGATATAGACACCTAATACCATAATTCCCCACAGAACGCCTTGTACAACTGCATCCTGAAGGGATATAACTAAACCGTTCATCAATCATTCCTCCACGTATTTTCTCTTTTCACAGGTATAAATGCCTTACATAAAAAATGATGGATCATCCTTTATGTAAAGCATCTATGGGCAAACAGGCGGGCCAGTAACATGGACTCCGCCTGCTTTCCTGTTTGGAACTTGCTTATTTAAGGCTGGATACGTCGATACCCAGAGTCTTTGCCGTCTCTTCGTTTACTGTAAGCTTGCACTTATCCTTTGGAAGATATTCAATAGGCATTGTGGAAATATCCGCACCGTCTTTTAAAATCTTTACTGCCTGCTGTCCGGTTAAGTAACCGAGCTGGTAATAGTCAATGCCGTAAGTAGCAAGGCCGCCGGCCTTTACCATACCCTCTTCACCGCAAATGGTAGGAATGCCGTTTTCATTGGCTACCATTGCAACGGTTGCCATGCCTGCGGCAACGGTGTTATCCGTAGGAGCGTAAATAGCGTCTACCTTACCCACCATGGAGGTAACCACTGTCTGGATCTCATTGGAATTGGATACTGTGTAATCAACAGCTTTCATGCCTGCCGCCTCAATGGCTTCTTTCGCCATAGCCGCCTGGATCTCGGAATTGGATTCTGCGGAGCAGTAAAGAATGCCTACGGTCTTTGCATCCGGAAGAATCTGCTTTAATAAATCGATCTGCTCCTTGACAGGAGTTAAATCAGAGGTACCGCTTACATTTCCGCCTGGATTGTCATTGGTCTGAACCAGATCTGATGCCGCCGGATCTGTAACCGCTGTTATCAGAACGGGAATATCGGTTGTTGCGCCTGCTACTGCCTGAGCTGCAGGTGTTGCGATGGCGAGAATTAAATCATCCCCGTCATTGACCAGTTTGCTGGCAATAGTCTGGCAGGTTGGCTGGTCGCCGGATGCGTTCTGCTGATCTACGGTATAGTTAAGTCCTGCATCGTCAAGGGCCGCGATAAAGCCTTTATTGGATGCATCAAGGGCCGTGTGCTGTACCAGCTGAAGAACGCCGATCTTAAACTGCTTTCCGTCTGCCGTCTTTGCCGCCGTGGACTCCGCCCCGGCTGTTGTCTCCGCTGCCGTCGTTGCTGCCGTAGTGGTCTCGGCCGCTGCGGTTGTTTCCGCCGGCTTGCTGCCGCATGCCGATAAGGCCATGGCCATGACTCCGGCGAGAATCAATGATAATACTTTTGCTGACTTTTTCATAATCTTCTCTCCTCTTCCTTTTTAAAGCTAGTCTTGTGTCGGACTTAATTCGTATCATACTACAAAAAATACCCCTCGTCAATTTTATTACTTTAAAAATTTTAACTTTTAACTCGTTAAAGTGAATTTTTGTCATATTTGAATCTTTTTTTGATTTTTACAGCACTTTTATTGTGCAAAAAACCGAAGAATATTGCTTCTCCGGTTTTTTTAGGACTGTCAGGTGAAAAATCTGTTTTCAAGGGTTTTTATTGGGAGACGAAAGTGAAGCCAACGCTGCTTAAGAAACGCTGAAAGCCATCCCGGCCTTTTTCGTCGCATTTGTAAACTCCGGCATCCTCCAGAACCTGCTGGAATACCATGCCGACCTCGCTTCTTAAAATTTCATCCACGTTTTCTCTGGTGACCCCATCATACTTTTTGAGGAAAGCGTCCACCCAGTCTCCATGCTTTTCTATATCTTCATTTTCCCTTATGTTTTTGCCTTCCACGATGTAGTCGGCTAAGAGATTCAATTCTGTTTTCAGCCTGGAAGGCAGGACCGCAAGTCCCATAACTTCAATCAGGCCGATGTTTTCTTTTTTGATGTGGTGAAGCTCCTGATGAGGATGGTAAACGCCCAGAGGAAATTCTTCCGTGGCAATATTGTTTCTCAGCACCAGGTCCAGCTCGTACATCCCGTCTTTCATTCTGGCAATGGGGGTGATGGTATTGTGAGGCTCCCCATCTGTTTCAGCGTAGATGAAAGCCGCTTCATCTGTATAGGTTCTCCATGCAGCAAGGATTTTTGTTCCAAGTTCAATTAAATCCTCCGGATTTTTACTTCTGGTACGCAGGACAGACATGGGCCATTTTACGATTCCGACTTCCACGTTTTCAAAGCCTTCCATGCGGAAAAGGGCTTCCATAGGTGCTTTTGCCATGGCAAACTCATAGTTTCCTCCCTGGAAATGGTCATGGGAAAGGATGGAGCCTCCCACAATGGGAAGATCTGCATTGGAGCCCAGGAAGTAGTGGGGGAACAGCTTTACAAAGTCAAACAGCTTCACAAAGGTATCCCGCTCTATTTTCATCGGGATGTGCCGTCCGTCGAACACTGCATCGTGTTCGTTGTAATAGACATAGGGGGAATACTGGAATCCCCACTGGCTGTTATTGATTTCCACGCGTATGATCCTGTGATTATTTCTGGCCGGATGGTCGGTTCTCCCCGCATAGCCTTCATTTTCCATGCAGAGCTGGCACTTGGGATAGCCGCTCTGTTTTGCCAGCTTGGCCGCTGCAATGGCTTTGGGGTCTTTTTCCGGTTTGGAAAGGTTTACAGTGATGTCTAAATCGCCGTATTTGGTAGGGGTTATCCAGCGCATGTCCTTACTGATCCGGTAACGCCTGATATAATCGGAGTCCTGGCTTAATTTATAGTAATAGTCTGTGGCAGAGCGGGGGGACTGGCTGTGATAGAGGTCCCAGAAACGGCGCTCGATCTCGCTGGGTCTGGGCATCAGGCAGTTCATAAGCTTTGTGTCAAATAAGTCGCGGTATGTAATGCTGTCTTCTTCTATCAGGCCTGTTTGGCCCGCGTAATCCAAAAGCTCCTGTAAGATGGATTCAAGATGAATTTCTTCCGCGGAGCTTTCCGGTTCCTCGTATTCGTCCATGTTCATTGCCTCCAGAATCTGGTTGACTGCGTAAATACGGTCCGATTCCTCCAGAAGTCCTGTATCCAGCCCGTATTGCACCAGGTTTTTAATTGCTTCGTAAATCATGCTCTGTTCCTCCGGTTTTTCGATGAAATATCTTTTATTATTATAACTTTTTTATAAAAACACTGATTCGTCCAATGATCATTCCTCCCAAGATACCAATAACAAGGCCGGCGGCTGTGCCGGCCAGAAGAAGCATGGGAAGATAGAAAAATACGCCTGCCTGCTGGACTACAAAGGCAGCCACGCATAGCTGGCCGATATTATGGCTTATGCCGCCAAGGATGCTGGTTCCCGTCGCTCCGAACCACTTTCTTTTTCTGCAAAGGACCATGATAAGAAGGCTTAAGCCCCAGCCCCCAAGGCTGTAGAACATGGCGAACAGATTGCCGAAAGTGAAGCCTACCAATACGATCCGAAGAAGGGAGATTACCACCGTTCCCCCGATTCCCACCGTGTAAAGGCCAACCACGGTCACAAGGTTGGCCAGTCCCAGTTTCATGCCGGGAATCCCCATGGAAATGGGGATCAGGCTTTCTACAAAGCTGAGAACAAAGGACAATGCGATGAGCATTCCATACAAAGACGCCATATGGGCCGGTTTATTTGTTCTCATAACGGCTATCCCTCTCTCTTATCACCAAGGAAAAACAGGGCCACTGTGCCGGGGCCTGTATGGGAGCCGATAACCGTGCCGATGCTGTTTAACAGTATTTTTCCTTTAAGCTTT
>JASGGP010000007.1:0-33827 GCA_047604985.1 Lacrimispora sp. | reverse complement strand
TGACCATCGGGGATCTCTTTGATCCGGTCTACATGATCTATGCGCCGAAGACCTTTCTTTTGAAACTGTGTATCGGCCTTATCACCGGTTTTCTGGCTCACAGGCTGGGAAAGATTAAGGAGTCTACGGATCATAAGCACATTTTGACATGGACGATCATAGCGGCTGTGGGAGGCCTGTTGTTTAACGTGATCTTTGATCCGCTGGTGGGCTATTATTACAAGCTGCTTATTCTTGGAAAGCCTGCGGCAGAGCTGGCGCTGGCATGGAATATCGCAGCGACTTCCATCAATGCCGTGACCTCCGCCATCGTTTCGGTGGTCATTTATATGCCTCTCAGAAACGCTCTTGTCAGGTCTGGATTAAGCGGGAAGATTGGTTAGGAGCTTTTATGACATCAGAAAAACATCAGAAAAAGATTGCAGTTATTAATGATCTATCCGGGTATGGCCGCTGTTCACTGACCGTAGCCATACCCATTCTGTCAGCCTTAAAGGTCCAGTGCTGTCCGGTGCCGACCTCCATCCTGTCCAACCATACGGGATTTCCGTCTTATTTTTTTGACGATTATACAGGGAAAATGATTCCCTATATCGATCAGTGGAAAAAGCTGGAGCTGTCCTTTGACGGGATTTACAGCGGTTTTTTAGGCTCAGAGGAGCAGATAGAAATCGTAATTGATATGATAAAAAGCTTCCGTACCCCGGAGACAAAGGTGGTCATTGATCCTATCATGGGAGATCACGGAAAGGCTTATCAGACCTACACGCCCCAGATGTGCAGCCGCATGAGGGACTTAGTCGGATTCGGGGATATTGTAACTCCTAATTTAACAGAGGCGTGCATCCTGACCGGAAGAGAATACAGGCCAAAGGACTGGAAGCGGTCAGAGCTTCTTCAGATGGCCGGCGAAATAAGGAGCATGGGACCGGAGGCCGTGGTCATTACAGGGGTAAAGGAAGGCGGCTATATTACAAATGTGGTTTCAGAAAAGGACCGTCCGGCAGCATTTCTGCGGACTCTCCGCGTGGGACAGGAGAGGCCCGGCACAGGGGACGTATTTTCCTCCATTGTAGCGGCTCAGACCGTGAAGGGGATTCCCTTAAGAAATGGGGTAAAGATAGCGGCTCATTTTGTGAAGAACTGCATTTTAAAATCAGAAGAATTTAACATTCCTGTAGAAAATGGGGTCTGCTTTGAGGAGATCCTGGATCTGCTTATCCGAAGGTAGGATTTTGCAGAGGGTGTTTTACGGGGGATTTTAGGAAAAGGGCTTTTCTTTGCCCTTTTTTTGTAGTATAATCAACGGCAGACCAGGAAACGGGAAAAATTTCCCGGAGAACAATATAAGAGAAGCCAGGAGGAATACCATGTTAGATTTAAAGTTTGTCAGAGAAAATCCTGAAATTGTAAAGGAAAATATTAAAAATAAATTTCAGGACAGCAAGCTGCCCTTAGTTGATGAGGTGATCGCCCTTGATGAGCAGAACCGCACGGCAAAGCAGGAAGGGGATGCTTTAAGAGCGGAACGCAACAAACTTTCCAAACAGATCGGGGCCTTGATGGGACAGGGAAAGAAAGAAGAAGCGGAAGAGATGAAGAAGAAAGTGACCGACGCTTCCGACCATTTGGCTCAGCTGGAGGAAAAGGAAAAAGATTTGGAGGAAAGAATCAAAAAAATCATGATGACTATCCCCAACATCATTGATCCCAGCGTTCCCATCGGAAAGGATGACAGCGAAAATGTAGAGGTAGAGCGCTACGGTGAGCCGGTCGTTCCTGACTTTGAGATTCCGTACCACACGGACATCATGGAAAGCTTTGATGGAATTGACTTGGAAAGCGCCAGAAAGGTGGCTGGAAACGGCTTCTATTACCTTATGGGCGACATTGCAAGACTTCATTCCTCCGTCATCTCTTATGCCAGAGATTTTATGATCAACAGAGGCTTTACCTACTGTATTCCGCCGTTCATGATCCGCAGCGAGGTAGTGACCGGAGTTATGAGCTTTGCCGAAATGGATGCCATGATGTATAAGATAGAAGGAGAAGATTTATACCTTATCGGAACCAGCGAGCATTCCATGATCGGAAAGTTCATTGATACCATTCTCCCGGAAGAAACTCTTCCAAAGACGCTGACCAGCTATTCTCCCTGCTTCCGTAAGGAAAAAGGCGCTCACGGCCTGGAGGAAAGAGGCGTTTACCGCATCCACCAGTTTGAAAAGCAGGAAATGATCGTTGTCTGCAATCCGGAAGACAGCATGGACTGGTATGAGAAGCTGTGGCAGAATACTGTGGATTTATTCCGTTCTCTTGACATTCCTGTAAGAACCCTGGAATGCTGTTCCGGAGATCTGGCGGATTTAAAGGTGAAATCTGTGGATGTGGAAGCCTGGTCCCCGAGACAGAAGAAGTATTTTGAGGTGGGAAGCTGCTCTAATTTGGGAGATGCTCAGGCGAGAAGACTGAAAATCCGCGTTTCCGCTGAGGATGGCAGAAAGTATTTTGCCCATACCTTAAACAACACCGTAGTGGCTCCGCCGAGAATGCTCATCGCATTTCTGGAAAATAATTTACAGGCCGACGGCACGGTGAAGATTCCTGAAGTATTACAGCCTTATATGGGCGGCATGAAGGCGATGGTACCGAAAGAGTAATGAAGAAGTAAGACAGGCGGCAAATGCCGGGAAAGGGGTAAAGGACCATGATTACGTTCAATCATTTCAATTTTAATGTGCTCGATCTGGAAAGAAGCTTAAAGTTTTATGATGAGGCCCTTGGGCTTCACATCATTCGGGAGAAAGAGGCGGCTGACGGCTCCTTTAAGCTGGTGTTTTTAGGGGATGGAAAAAGTGACTTTTCCCTTGAACTCACCTATTTAACCGAGAGGAAAGAGGCTTATAACCTGGGAGAATGCGAATTCCACCTGGCATTCCAGACCGATGAATTTGAAGAATATCACAAAAAACATAAGGAAATGGGCATTGTCTGCTTTGAAAATCCGGGCATGGGGATCTATTTCATCAGCGATCCCGACGGCTACTGGATTGAGATCATTCCGGCCAGATAAGGAGACCTTTTTGTGTATGTTTCGGTAAATGGGGAGACCCTGTTTTATAAAGTGTCCGGAAACGGGCCTGCCATTCTCCTGGTTCATGGGAATGGGGAGGATCACAGGATTTTTGATGAAACGGCAGAACTGCTTGAATCGAATTATACCGTTTACGCCATGGACTCCAGGGGCCATGGAAAGAGCTCCAAAACGGAGGCTTTAGGCTATGAGGCCATGGCTGAGGACGTGGCCGGCTTTGTCAGGGCATTGAATTTAGAACGGCCTGCATACTGCGGATTCAGCGATGGAGGAATTATCGGTCTTCTCGCTGCCATCCGCCATCCGGATCTTTTTTCAAAAATGGTGCTTTGCGGAGCCAATACATGTCCACAGGGATTAAAAGGCCGCTGGCTGAAGTTTTTCGGCTTGCTGGAAAGTCTCAGACATGATCCGAAGCTTCTCATGATGCTTCGGGAGCCCCGGATCACCACAGAGAGCTTATGGGCATATCCATCCCTGCAATGATTCTTGCCGGAGAAAGGGATATGGTCAGGGATTCCCATACGAAGCATCTGGCCTCCCACATAAAAGGCAGCCGGCTTCATATTCTGCCGGGAGAAAACCATGGAAGCTATGTGATTCACAGCAGAAAGCTTTATTATCTGATGAAGAAATTTCTGGAAGAATCAGAAGTGTAAAGAAAAAATACTTGACACCCTGTAAAATATATTGTATGATATCACAGGTGATGATATGGAAAAGATTGCAAGACAGGGTTTATTATATGATTTCTACGGCGCTCTTTTGACGGAGCATCAGAAGCATATTTTCGAAGACGTGGTTCTTTACGATTTATCCTTAAGTGAGATCGCAGAGGAACAGGGAATCAGCCGTCAGGGGGTCCATGACCTGGTCAGACGGTGTAATAAGATTCTGGAGGACTACGAAGAAAAGCTTCATCTGGTAGAAAAGTTTGAACAGACGAAAAAACTGGCCAGAGAAATCCGGAGCCTGACAAAGGAATTTGCCGATACTGGAAACATGGATCTTATCCGCCGCATCGAAGCGATATCGGGCGAAATCATCGAGCTGGAAGCTCATTAGGAGGGCATTAGATGGCTTTTGAGAGCTTATCCGACAAATTACAAAACGTATTTAAGAACTTAAGAGGAAAAGGACGTTTGTCCGAAGCCGATGTAAAGGCAGCTCTTAAGGAAGTTAAGATGGCTTTACTGGAAGCTGATGTAAGCTTTAAGGTTGTAAAGCAGTTTATAAATGCCGTACAGGAACGGGCCATCGGACAGATGTACAAAACAGTCTTACTCCGGGTCAGATGGTAATAAAGATCGTAAATGAAGAGCTGGTAAAGCTGATGGGCTCCGAAACCACGGAGATCCAGTTAAAGCCTGCCAGTGAAATAACCATCATTCTGATGGCAGGTCTTCAGGGTGCGGGTAAAACCACCACCACCGCAAAGATTGCCGGAAAACTGAAGGCAAAGGGCAGAAAGCCTCTTCTGGTTGCCTGTGACATTTACCGTCCGGCCGCCATCAAGCAGCTTCAGATCAATGGAGAGAAGCAGGGGGTTCCCGTGTTTTCCATGGGAGATAACCACAAGCCTGCGGATATTGCAAAGGCAGCCATTCACTATGCGGAAAAGAATGACCAGAACGTGGTGATTTTAGATACCGCAGGCCGTCTTCATATTGATGAGGACATGATGAATGAGCTGATTGAAATCAAGGACGCGGTAGAGGTTCATCAGACCATTCTGGTGGTCGATGCCATGACCGGACAGGATGCGGTCAATGTGGCAGGGACGTTCAACGATAAAATCGGAATTGACGGTGTTATCATCACCAAGCTGGATGGTGATACAAGAGGCGGTGCAGCACTTTCCATCCGCGCCGTAATCGGCAAGCCGGTGCTTTACGTGGGTATGGGGGAAAAGCTTTCGGATTTGGAGCAGTTTTATCCGGACCGTATGGCCTCCAGAATCCTGGGAATGGGCGATATTCTTTCTCTCATTGAAAAGGCGGAAAGCCAGGTGGATGAGGAAAAGGCAAAGGAGCTGTCCCAGAAGCTGCGCAAGGCGGAGTTTGATTTCAATGACTTCCTGGACCAGATGAATCAGGTGAAGAAGATGGGCGGCATGGCAAGCATCATGAGCATGATGCCGGGTATGGGTCAGATGAAGACATGGACTTTGACGAAAAAGCCTTAGACAGGGTAGAAGCCATCATCCTTTCATGACCAGCAAGGAGCGGACCAATCCTGATCTGATGAAGAATGTTTCCAGAAAGCAGCGTGTGGCAAAGGGAGCCGGAGTTGATATCGGCGAAGTGAACCGCATTGTAAAGCAGTTTGACCAGATGAAGAAGATGATGAAACAGCTTCCGGGCATGATGGGCGGAGGAAAACGCCACGGCGGTCTGCTGGGCAAGCTGAAGCTTCCTTTTTAGAAAATAACACATATGAGTTAGCAAGGCAGTTATCTGCGTTGGCTATAGATTGTTTCAGAATTCAAGATTTAAGGAGGTGAATTTCACATGGCAGTAAAGATGAGATTAAAAAGAATGGGTCAGAAAAAGGCTCCTTTCTATAGAATTGTAGTTGCAGATTCCAGATCTCCAAGAGACGGCAGGTTCATCGAAGAAGTTGGTTACTATGACCCAAACACAGAACCAAGCGTAATCAAGTTTGATGAGGAGAACGCAAAGAAGTGGCTGGCAACAGGTGCTCAGCCAACAGAAGTTGTAAGCAAGCTTTTAAAGATCGCCGGCATCCAGTAGTGAGAGGTGAAGCATATGAAGGATTTAGTAGAGGTAATTGCAAGAGCACTGGTTGATAATCCGGATCAGGTTGCTGTTACTGAGACTGTAAAAGACGATGAGATCATCCTCGAACTTACGGTTGCGCCTGCCGACATGGGCAAGGTCATCGGCAAGCAGGGAAGAATCGCAAAGGCTATCCGCTCTGTTGTAAAAGCAGCAGCTTCCAAAGAAGACAAAAAGGTTACAGTAGAAATCCAGTAACCCAAAGACCGCCTGCCTGTAGGTAAGACGGTCTTCTTTTATTCCCGCGAAGACAGGGCCCTTTTCTTTTTAAGCAGCCCTTTCTTTCGCATGATATGGAGAGACAGATGGAAAATTTGTTAAGAGTCGGAGTTATCTCTTCCACCCATGGGGTAAGAGGTGAGGTAAAGGTTTATCCTACAACGGATGACCCTGGCCGTTTTAATGATTTGAAAAAGGTGCTTCTGGATACAGGCCGGGAGCAGACGGAATTAGAGATTCAGGGTGTTAAGTTTTTTAAAAATATGGTTATCCTAAAGTTTAAGGGATATGATTCCATCGATGACATTGAAAAATATAAGGGAAAAGACCTTTTAATTACAAGGGACCAGGCTGTGGAGCTGGGACCGGATGAAAATTTCATCGTGGATCTGATCGGCCTTTCGGTAGTCACGGAGGATGGGGAAGCTTTTGGCACCCTGACCGATGTGATAAAGACAGGGGCAAACGACGTCTATGAAGTGAAAACGAAAGAAGGAAAGGAAGTCCTGCTTCCCGCAATTAAAGACTGCGTTTTAAAGGTGGATTTAGAGGGCGGGATGATTACTGTCCGCATCATGGACGGGCTTCTGGATTAACATAGAGGAGTGGAGACAGACCATGAATTATCACGTATTGACATTATTTCCGGAAATGGTCTTAAACGGCCTTCACACCAGCATCATCGGGAGAGCGGCGGAAAAGGGCCTGCTGTCCATTGAAGCTATTGACATCCGGGAATATTCCACGGACAAGCACCGCCATGTGGACGACGCTCCTTACGGCGGAGGGGCCGGAATGGTCATGCAGCCCATGCCCATCTGCGATGCCTATGACGCCTTATGCGAGAAGACCGGAAGAAGGCCCCGGGTGATCTATATGACGCCCCAGGGAAAGGTTTTTAACCAGAAAATTGCCCAGGAGCTGGCAATGGAAGAGGATCTGGTCTTCCTGTGCGGCCATTACGAAGGAATCGATGAAAGGGCCTTGGAGCTGATTGCCACGGATAATTTATCCATCGGAGATTATGTGCTGACAGGAGGGGAACTTCCGGCCATGGTCATGATCGACTGCATTTCCCGTCTGATCCCGGGGGTACTAAACAACGAGACCTCTGCGGAATTTGAATCCTTTCAGGACGGACTCTTGGAATATCCCCAGTATACAAGGCCGGAGGAATACAGGGCTCCGTGTTCCGGAGGTTCTCTTATCGGGTCATCATAAGAATATTGAGACCTGGAGGCGTGAGCAGTCCATCAAACGCACCCTGGAGAGAAGAACCTGACCTTTTGAAAGATGCGGTCCTGTCAAAAAAGGAAGCAGAATACTTGAAATCTCTTGAAAATCAGATAAAATGATTTTGCATTCCCTTGTCCTTTATGATAGAATACAAAATGTTGTGATGAAAAGGCGATGGTCCTCTGTTACGGATTTCAGTATGAAGTATTAAGAACATCAAATAAAATCAAGGAGGTTCACACAATGAACGATATTATTAAGAATATTGAAGCAGCGCAGTTAAAGAGACTGTACCGGAGTTCCATGTTGGTGATACTGTTAAGGTATACAACAAGATCAAAGAGGGAACCCGCGAAAGAATCCAGATTTTTGAAGGAACCGTTATTAAGAGACAGAACGGCGGCGCAAGAGAGACCTTTACCGTAAGAAAGAATTCCAACGGCATCGGCGTTGAGAAGACCTGGCCCTTACATTCCCCATCTGTTGATAACATCGAGGTTATCAGAAGAGGTAAAGCAAGAAGAGCAAAACTTTACTACTTAAGATCCAGAGTGGGTAAGGCAGCTAAGGTAAAAGAACTGGTTAAATAATTCTGGAACAGTTGAGAGGGACAATGAAAATTGTCCCTTTCTTGGCATTTGACATTGGATGAGCTAAGGATTCAGGGTGGGGATTTGAAATTATGGAATTTTATTATAGTGAAGATAATAATAAGCTCCGCCAGATAGTCAACTGGATTGTTGATATTGTTGTGGTGATCGCATTTGCATTGTTTCTGGTCTATGCCTATGGGGAACAGATCTCTGTTGCGGGCCGCTCCATGACCCCGCTTCTCGAATCAGGAGATGTGGTCTTAATGGACCGTCTGGCTTATGATTTCGGACATCCGGACCGGTTTGACGTGGTTGTATTCCAGAGGGAAGACCAGAAAATGAATGTCAAGCGGGTCATCGGCCTGCCGGGAGAAACCGTGCAGATAAAAAACGATGAGATCTATATTGACGGCGGGAAGCTGAAAGAACCGGCAGGTTTGGGCCGGGTTTCCCTGGCCGGACTTGCGGAAAAGCCGGTCAAGCTGGGAGAAGAGGAATATTTTTTGTTGGGGGATAACAGGGACAGCAGCGAGGACAGCCGTTTTTCCAACATTGGAAATGTGAGCGGCAGCCAGATCCAGGGAAAGGTGTGGCTTCGTATGCTGCCCTTGGCAAAGCTGGAATTAATTCGTTTAAAATAGAGGAATGATATGAATATACAATGGTATCCAGGTCATATGACCAAAGCCAAAAGGGCAATGAAAGAAGACATCAAATTAATTGATTTGATCATAGAGCTGGTGGACGCAAGGGTCCCCTTAAGCAGCCGGAATCCGGACATTGATGAGCTGGGAGCCGGAAAGGCCCGTATGGTTCTCTTAAATAAAGCAGACCTTGCGGATGAGCGCCGTAACAGCGCCTGGGCTTCTTATTTTGAAGAAAAGGGCTTTCATGTGGTAAAGATAGACTCCAAAAGCGGAGCCGGGTTAAAGCAGATAAACGGAGTTGTTCAGGAAGCCTGCAAGGAAAAGATCGAGCGGGACCGCCGAAGAGGAATTTTAAACCGTCCGGTGCGGGCTATGGTGGTGGGAATCCCTAACGTGGGAAAGTCCACCTTTATCAACTCTTTTGCCGGCAAGGCCTGCGCAAAGACAGGGAACAAGCCGGGAGTTACGAAAGGGAATCAGTGGATCAGGCTCAATAAGAGCCTGGAGCTTTTAGATACTCCCGGAATCTTATGGCCCAGATTTGAGGATCAGAAGGTCGGCATCCGCCTCGCCCTCATCGGTTCCATTAACGACGAGATATTAAATAAGGATGAACTGGCTCTGGAGTTGATCCGTTTTCTGAAAAAGGAATATCCAAAGGTTCTTTCCGACCGTATGATATCCATGAGGAAGATGAAGTGGAAGTTTTAAAACAAGTGGCCCGTGCCAGAGCCTGTCTTGCAAAGGGCGGGGAGCTGGATTTAGCTAAAGCATCCAACTTACTCATTGATGATTTCAGAAGCGGGAAGCTGGGACGCATGACATTGGAGCTTCCGCCGCTGCAGGCTTAAATTCAGAAGTGCAGGCTTATGGTCAGCTTCCTGTCAGTTTTGCAGCTGCGTTTGTAATCATTGATTTATATAGGGTTGCGCTCTTTGAAAAAAGAGCGGACCCTGTTTTTATAGAAAAACAGGAGCGGAAGAAGAATGAGAAAATTAACGGAAGAAAAGCTTCAGTCAGAGCGGGACAGGCTGGAGAAAATGAAAGAGTATGAATACAGATATGAAAGCCATGTCCTTGTCTGCGGTCTGGACGAGGCTGGACGGGGGCCTTTGGCAGGACCGGTAGCGGCCGGCGCTGTGATTCTTCCCCGGGACTGTGAGATCCTCTTCCTGAATGATTCAAAAAAGCTGTCGGAAAAGCGGCGGGAAGAGCTTTTTGAGGAAATTAAGGAAAAGGCTGTAGCCTATGGGGTAGGGGTAGTAGGGGCGGACCGGATTGATGAGATCAACATCCTGCAGGCCACCTATGAGGCCATGAGACTGGCAATCAGCAGTCTGGGAGCAGAGCCGGAGGTGCTTTTAAATGACGCGGTTACCATCCCGGGAATTAAGCTTCCCCAGATTCCCATTATAAAAGGGGATGGGAAAAGTGTTTCCATCGCCGCAGCCAGCATTATGGCAAAGGTGACCAGGGATCATATGATGGAAGAGTATGATAAATTATTTCCGGAATACGGATTTGCCAAGCACAAAGGCTATGGAACAGCCGCCCATATCGCAGCCTTAAGGGAACTGGGCCCGTGTCCCATTCACAGACGCAGTTTTATAAAGAATTTTGCGGATTAATAGAAAAACCAGCGCCGGTCGTTACAGGAAGCTGAAACCTGTCCGGCTGTTATTGGGAACCGGAGGATGACTTTGAGGAACAACAGGGAAATCGGAAGCAGATTCGAGGAAATGGCCGCCGGATATTTAAGGGACATGGGGTATGTGATCCTGGAACGGAATTACCGCACCAGGCTGGGGGAAATCGATATCATTGCCAGGGACGGGAAAGCCCTTGTTTTTATTGAGGTGAAATACCGGATGAATCTGGAAAAGGGAGATCCGGCCGAGGCGGTTCACGGACAGAAGCAGAGAAGAATCAGGAATGCGGCCAGAATGTATTTATACCGTCATCAGCTGGGAGAGGAGGTCCCCTGCCGGTTCGACGTGGTGGCTATACTGGACTCTGAAATACGGCTGATCCGGGACGCATTTTAAACGGAGGTGTGATGGATGGAAAAGAAATGGAAGCGCAGAGGAAAGGAAATCGTGATAGAGCAGAAAGAAGCAGAACATGTTCCCTATCTGTCCTTTCCCATTTTAGAAAAAACAGGACTGGTAAAGCAAGGCTTTTCTACCAAAGAAGGGGGCGTAAGCCAGGGGAAGTTTGCCTCCATGAATTTTACCTTTACCAGGGGAGATAACCCGGACCATGTCATGGAAAATTACAGGCGGATGGGAAATGCCCTTGGAGTGAAGGTGGAAAAAATGGTGCTGTCTTATCAGACCCACACCACCAATGTCCGGCTGGTGACAGAGGCGGATGCAGGAAAGGGTATTATAAAGGAACGGGATTACATGGATGTGGATGGCCTTATCACCAATGTTCCCGGCATTACGCTGGTAACCTTTTACGCGGATTGTGTGCCCTTATATTTCCTGGACCCGGTTCAAAAAGCCGTGGGCCTTAGCCATTCAGGCTGGAGAGGGACGGTAAACCGCATGGGAGCGGTGACCGCCAAAAGAATGGAAGAGGCGTTTGGGTCAAAACCGCAGGATTTAATCGCCTGTATCGGCCCCAGCATCTGCAGGGACTGCTATGAAGTAGGAAGCGAAGTGGCCGGTGAATTTATGAAAGAATTTGACCGGAAGCACTGGCAGGACTTACTGGTTGACAAAGGGAATGGAAAATATTTGCTGGACTTATGGAAAGCCAATGAGCTGGTGCTGATGGAAGCGGGGGTAAGAAGAGAAAACATTCAGGTCACGGATATCTGTACTCACTGTAATTCGGATCTTTTGTTTTCCCATCGTACTACAGGGAATGAGAGAGGGAACCTGGCGGCGTTTTTAGGGCTGTGCGGTTGATATCATGCAGCTAATGCCATAAAGGCAATGCCATGTAAGTAATTCCAATAAATCAGGCTGCTGGCCACGACTCATCTTTTAAATCAAAAAGCAGTTGAAGGAATACAAATCTTCTTTCAACTGCTTTTTTCTATATATCTCTAAACAAAAATATCCATTATATTTCTTTTCAAAAATCCATGCAAGAGTTTTGACTGTTTTATTCCCGTTTAAAATGGTAAGATGATGTCATCAGAAAGAAGTGCGGATACTATTGACCCGAAAAAATACGGCAGCTCTGGAATTTAAAAGGTGAAACGGTTTGTGACTGAGAAAATCGTGACCTGTAGCTGCGGGGAAAAGGCTTAAGAGCAAACACAAAGGTACATAAAATAAGCAGCCGGCATTTTCTGATTCTGAAAAGATTTTCATGATTGTTTTTTGTATAATTACAGAAAGGGAGTAATTGATGAAGAAAGAGGAGGAGTATCTATGATTATTTCCATTGATGCCAAGTCCATAGAAAAGCTGACGAAAACCGAGCTTGAGATCATTAATTATATCAATAGCCATGAGGATACCCTTCCCGGAATGTCGATTGTGGATATTGCCTTTGAAACCTATTCATCGCCTTCTACAGTTTCAAGGGCAATACGGAAATGCGGGCTGAATGGTTTCAATGAATTGAGATACCGGTCCGGGAATAAGGCAAAAAGTGAAGAAATTCAAAGCATGAATGAGCTTTTTAATAAAACCCTGATTGAGGCCCAGAAGGTTCATGAACGCATATCCCTGACTGATATTCTGGCGGTGATTAAGTGTCTGGACTCGGCCCGCCAGATCTCTGTTTTTGCCAGGGGACCGACAACCTATGTGGGCCAGGAATTTTCCCTGAAATTACAGCTCCTTGATTACGATGTCTTTTTTACGGATGATCCTAATATCATGCAGGTAAAGGCTTCAAAATTAAGAGAGAAAGACGTTCTCTTCATTCTGTCTTTAAATGGGGAAACGCCGGAATTAATTTCCTCCGCCATTACCGCTTACCAGAAAGGCAATACGGTAATTACCTGCTGCTGTAATGAAAAGTCAAAGTTATTCACCTACAGTAACCATTCCCTTGTAGGATACAAGCACTCTCACCAGGCGATCAAGGAATTTGAAGTTTCTTCAAGAATAGCCCTTTATATGATCTGCAGAATTATTATTGATTATATTTCAACCTATCGCTAGGCGGGATCGGATACAAAGAGTTTAACAGGATGGATGTAAAAATCCGTCCTGTTTTTTTGCAATAAATTCTGAAAATCCAAAAACCCTGATCAAGCCTCTATTTTCATTTTATGAAAAGATTTTCACTGGATCTTCCCCTATAATAACAAATGGGCAGCAACTCTGAGAGAAAAAGCGAGGTGCAATGAGATGATCTATACTTTGACGACAAATCCTGCCATTGACATGAATATTTCTTCAAACGGGATTCAGGGAAAGGTGGTAAACCGTACCTTTGATGCAGTTTATACCCCCAATGGAAAGGGGTTAAACGTAAGCTACTGTTTAAAGCGGTTTCAGATACAGTCAGGAGTTCTCGGATTTTTTGGAGATTTCTCAGGACGATACATCATTGAGGAAACAAAGAAGCGTTCCATTGAGACTTTTCCAGTCTGGGTGGAGGATACCACCAGAATCAATATCTTTTTAAACGATGGGAATCAGGAGTACAAATTTGTAAATGAGGGGGCATACGTACCTTCAAAGAAGCAGGCGGACATGTATAAGCTGATTGAGGAGCTTCCGGATTTAGAAACCCTGGTGATCAGCGGCAGCCTTCCCAAGGGAATCGAAAACCAGTTTTACGATGAGATCATGGAAGTCTGCAAGAGAAAGCATGCGGCAGTTATCCTGGACATCAGCTCTTCCTATTTAAATGAACTGATGTATTACAGGCCCTATTTAATCAAGCCCAACGATGAAGAGATAAAGGATGTCTTCGGCATCATCATGCGGGATGAGGCGGATATCCGGGATGTGCTTCATTACCTTCATGAGAAGGGCGCTCAGAATATTCTGCTTACGCTGGGGGAACAGGGTTCTTATTTCTATAACGGAACGTCCATTTACTGTGCGGGAATAAAAAAGGTGAAGCTGGTGAGCTCCGCCTGCGCCGGAGATGCCTCGCTGGCAGGCTTTTTAAGTATATGGCTGAAAAGTCCCTGTGAAATTGAAGCGGCATTAAAGCGTTCCGCAGCAGTGGGCGCAAATGTGGCGGAAAGCAATGGTCTTGGCTTAATGGATAAGGTTGAGGATTATGCAAAAGAAATTGTTGTAAGAAAGGTGGAGTGAAAAGCATGAATAAATACACGACAAAACAACAGGTGGCCACCCTGTTATCACAAGAATAGGAGAGAGGAAAATGTCATTCGTTACTTCAAAAAAAATGTTACTGGATGCCCAAAAAGGAAATTATGCAGTAGGAGCTTTTAATGTAGAAAACATGGAAATGGTAATGGCAGTCATTGAGGCAGCAGAGGAAATGAAGTCTCCTGTCATCTTGCAGACAACGCCTTCTACGGTAAAGTACGCAGGGCTGAATATGTATTATGCAAGCGTAAAGGCGGCGGCTGAAAAGGTGTCCGTCCCCGTGGCGCTTCATCTGGACCATGGCAGCAGCTTTGAGCTGGCAATGCAGGCCCTCAGGCAAGGCTATACCTCCATTATGATTGACGGCTCCCATTATCCGCTGGAGGAGAATGCGGCTCTGTCAAAAGCGGTTGCAGAAGCGTGTCATCCCTCCCAGGTACCGGTGGAGGCAGAGCTGGGACGGGTAGGCGGGAAAGAGGATGATTTAGAAAGCGACGGCTCCGGGCTCACTTCCCCCGATGAGGCAGCCTATTTTGTTGAAAAGACAGGGATTGATTTTCTTGCAGTATCAATCGGAACCGCCCACGGCGTTTATTCGGGTGTTCCCAATATCCGGGTAGATATTCTGAAAGAAATTAAAAAGAAAGTCTCCATCCCTCTGGTTCTTCACGGAACCTCAGGAGTGGACGATGAGGTGGTGAGAAACTGCATTGAAGAAGGCATCTGCAAAGTGAATTATGCAACGGATTTACGGATCGCTTTCAGCGAAGGGGTAAAGGAGGTATTGAGTGAAAACCAGTCTGTCATTGACCCAAAAACCTATGGAAAAAGAGGAAAAGATTCGGTGAAACGATATGTGATGGATAAAATCTCTGTATGCGGCAGCGCCGGGAAAGCGTAAAAAGGAGAATCTTATGAATAAGCTGATCAATTCGCCGGAGCAGATGGTGCCGGAAATGCTGGCAGGCTATCTTGCATTAAACCCTGACCAGTATGAGAAAGTGCCGGGGGTTCTGGGAATTAAGACAAAACGAATGAAAGACAAGGTATCTGTCGTCATTGCCGGGGGTGCCGGGAATGAGCCATGGGTCCTGGGCTTTGTGGGCCCGGGGCTGGCCGACGGAGCCGCCCTGGGAAATGTCTACACAGCCCCGCCCTCCCGCACGGTCCTGGAGGTAACAAGGGCAGTCCCCAATAAAAAAGGCGTCATCTTTATTGCGGCAAACCATGCCGGAGATGTACTGAACTTTGAATTAGTCCGTGAACTGGCGGAGCTGGAGGGAATTGAATCTCACTGCATTTATGTATCCGACGATATCTCTTCGGCTCCCTTTGAGAAGAAAGAGGAGCGCAGGGGAATTGCAGGCATTGCCTTTGTGGTCAAGATTGCCGGGGCTGCATCGGCAGCAGGCTATGACCTGGACGAAATGAAGCGGGTGGTTGAAAAAGCCGGCAGAAATACAAAAACCTTTGGCGTCACCACCTCACCGGGATACATGCCAGGAACCGGAATGGCGATGGGAGAACTGCCCGACGGATATGTGGAATATGGAAGGGGCTTTAACGGAGAACCGGGGATAAAGAGGGAGAAGCTTCCGACTGCCGATGAGATCACAGAAAGCCTTATGAGAGAACTTTTAAAAGAGATACCGAAAGGATGTGAAGCAGCGTTCATGGTAAACGGATATGGCTTTACCAGCATGCTGGAGCTGTGCATCGTGAGCCGCAAGGTAGGTGAAATGGTTTCTGAAAGCGGCATCATCAATGTACATACCTTTATTGACACCTTGTTTTCTCCCCAGGGAACCGGCGGCTTTTCCATTTCTGCTTTGATTTTGGATGAGGAATTAAAGCAGCTTTATCGGCAGCCCTGTGAAGCTCCCCTGTTCCGGCTGAAAGGGGGAAACCGATGAGAGTTGATACATTAAATACAGACCAGGTAAAACAGAGCTTTTTATGGGCAGCGGAAACCATTGTGAAGAACGAACCGTATCTCACGGAAATTGATATGAAAATCGGGGATGGAGATCATGGCACAGGAATGAAGCTGGGATTTCAGGCGGTTCTGGACGAGCTCCCTCTCCGCCCCTTAGATTCCGTTGAGTCTGTATTTCAGGAATCAGGACGTATCCTGCTTGATACCATGGGCGGTGCTTCCGGGGTTCTGTTTGGGACCATGTTTATAAGCGGCGTAATCAGGCGAAAGCCATCTCTTGAATTTGGGCTTTCGGACTTTGCTGACAGCTTTCGCATCTCCCTGAATGCCATCAAGGAGAGAGGAAAGGCAAGAGTAGGGGACAAGACCATGGTGGATGCCCTGGAACCTTCGGTAAAGGCTCTGGAAGCTTCAGCGGGTCAGGGCCTTGATGTGGCGGAAGGATTCCGCATGGCGGCGGAGGCAGCCAGAAACGGTGTGGAATATACAAAAGAAATAAAGGCCCGGTTTGGCAGGGCAAAATATTACGGAGATCAGGCCATTGGGCTGCAGGATGCAGGAGCAACCTCTGTCTGGCTGATTTTCCAGGCTATTTCCGATTGGATATCAAATCAATTGATATAAATTAAATCTCATGGGAGGTAAAAAAATGAAGAAGGTATTACAGAGAATTTTAGTAGCAGGAGCAGTTATCTTAAGTCTGGCAGGCTGCCAGCAGGCAACGAAGGAGCAGACAACCCAGGAGCAGGCGGCGAAAGAGCAGACAGCAGCAGCCACCGCAGAAAAGGAAGCGGCAGCGGAATCAACAGCGGCAAATGGCAAGACCATTACAGTAGGAGTCAGCCTGTTAAACAATGCACATGTTTTCTATAATAATATAGAAGCCGCAATGAGAGAAAAAGCGGGCCAAATGGGCTATGAGCTGGTCATCCAGGATGCAGCAGGAGACGGAAACAAGCAGTTAAACCAGGTTCAGGATTTTATTACCCAGAAAGTGGACGCAATTGTAATCTGCCCCACCAACTCAGCAGGCAGCAAGTCCATGGTTGAGCTGGCAGAGGCCGCCGGTATCCCGGTATTCACCATGGACGTGGCATCTGACGGAGAGGTAATCAGCCATATTTCAACGGATAACTATAAAGGCGGAGAACTGGCTGCAGAGTATGTTGCGGACAAGATTTTACCGGAGAAAACCGGTCAGGCGGCGGTGATCACCTATGCGGAAATCGAAGGCTGTGTGGAGCGTGAAAAAGGATTTACAGAATGGCTTGCCTCCAATGCCCCCGGTGTGAAAGTTGTGGATGTACAGAATTATTCCGGGGACCAGGGAAAAGCGGCGGAAGTAATGCAGAATATGCTCTTAAAGCATGAAGACCTGAATGTGGTATTCTGTGTGGGCGATCCGGCGGCAGTCGGCGCCATGTCATCCATTAATGCGGTGGGAAGCAACGTAAAGGTAATTGGATTTGACGGCAACCCGGAAGGGATTGAGGCAATTTTAAGCGGAGGAAACTGGGTGGCTGATATTGCCCAGGATCCGTCGGCAATCGGAATCACAACCCTGGAATGCATTCAGAAGTATCTGGCCGGAGAAACCGTTGAAAAGTTAATTCCCATCTCACCCAAGGTCATTGATGCAAGCAACTTAAGATAGTTAGATTCCACTGAAGGAGAGAGATGTAATGGGGGAACAGGCCTTAGTTACTTTAGAGCATATCAGCAAATCCTTTCCTGGCGTAAAAGCATTGGATGACATTTCTATTCAATTTTTTCCCGGCAGAGTTCACGTTCTGCTGGGAGAAAACGGGGCCGGGAAGTCCACAATTATAAAGATTATTTCCGGTGTCTATCAGTCGGACGAGGGAAGCTTAATTGTCAGAGGTAAAAAAGAAAGATTTGAAAACACCAGGGAATCCTTGGCAAAAGGAATCAGCATTATTCATCAGGAGCTCAGTGTCATACCGGATTTAACAATTGCCGAAAATATTTTCCTGGGCAGGGAACCAAAGACTTCCTTGGGGGTGATTGATAAGCAGAAAATGAATCAGGAAGCAGGCGCATTGCTGGAATCCTTAGGGCTTCATTTAAACCCCAGGACATTTATCAGAAAACTGACCAACGGTGACAGGCAGATGGTGGAGATCGCAAGAGCGGTGTCGCAAAACAGCTCCCTGGTCATCATGGATGAACCGACCTCCTCCCTGTCTGAAAAGGAAGCAGGGGCCTTGTTCAAAGTTATCAGGGCCCTGAAAGAAGAAAATGTGGCAATTATCTACATATCCCACCGCTTAAAGGAAATAAGTGAAATAGGGGATGATATTACGATTCTTCGGGATGGAAGCGTAGTCTTAACATTGCCTCTGTCTGAAATCTCCAGGGAAGAGATGATTAACAAAATGGTAGGAAGGGAAATGAAACAGTTTTATTTCCGCTCTGAGAATGCCGTGAAGGAAGAGATCGCGCTGTCTGTGGAAAATCTGGGGCGGAAAGATTCCTTCCATAATGTTACTTTTCAGCTGAAAAGGGGAGAAATTCTGGGAGTCTCCGGCTTAATCGGCGCAGGCAGGACAGAAGTGATGAGAACTGTTTTCGGCGCTGACGCTGCGGATTCCGGCTCCATGTTCGTTTACGGAAAACCCTATAAGCCCAGGAGCGTAAAGGATGGGGTGGCTTCAGGAATCGGCCTTGTGCCGGAAGACAGAAGAGGCCAGGGGCTTCTTCTGGATAAGAGTATTGCAGTCAACACGACCCTGTCAAGCCTGTTCCAGAAATCAAAAAAAGGGCTGATCGACTTCGGCTGGGAAAAGGCTGCAACAAAAGAGTACATAACTAAAATGCACACCAAAACGCCGGGAATAAAAACCAGAATTAAAAACCTTTCAGGGGGCAACCAGCAGAAGGTGGTAATTGCAAGATGGCTTCTTGCAGGCTCCCGCATTCTCATCATGGATGAACCTACCAGAGGAATTGATGTCAATGCAAAAGCAGAAATATACCATCTGATGAAGGAGTTTGTGGAAGATGGCGGCAGCATTATTATGGTTTCCTCTGATCTGCCTGAAATTCTGGGTGTTGCAGACCGGATTATGATCATGAGAGAAGGTACCGTATCAGGGTTTCTGGATGTCAAGGAAGCTTCAGAGGAAAGAATTATGGGATTGGCCAGCATTAACGCAGAAAGTTCTTTGGGAGGGCAAAGCAATGAATACACAAAAGCACAATAAATATCTGGCACTTGCAAAGGACAATACAATGCTGATTTTCCTCATTCTGTTATTTCTCCTCTGCATGGCGTTTGTGCCCAGATTTGCCACACTTGGAAATTTTAAAAACGTATTGATTCAGATTGCCATCAACGCGCTGATTGCAACCGGTATGACATTCGTAATTTTATCGGATGGAATTGATTTATCCGTAGGGTCGGTGGCCGCACTTGCCGGGATTGTGGCAGCAGCCTGCATCAAATTGTTTCCCGGTGCGGGAATCCCCATGAGCTTAGGGATGATTTTAGCAGCATCTGTTGTGGTCGGAGGAATCTGCGGCAGCATTAATGGATTTTTTATATCAGCTTTAAATGTTCCCCCCTTTATTGCCACCCTGGCAATGATGAATGCTGCCAGAGGCCTGGGATATGTTTTTACCGATGCCAAACCGATTTTCGGCCTGCCGGATTCCTTTGGCTGGGTGGGGCTTCGTTCCATCGGCCCTGTACCCGTATCGGTGATTCTCATGTTCCTGGTTATCGGCGCAGCTATTTTTATCCTGGCTAAAACCTGCTACGGAAGATATATTTATGCGGTGGGAAGCAATATGGAGGTTGCAAAGCTCAGCGGAATACAGGTTAAAAAGATCAAAATGTCGGTTTATATTATCTGCGGAATCTTAGCAGCCCTTGCAGGCACTGTGCTGGCTTCAAAGCTGCAGAACGGCCAGGCAACAGCCGCTGCCGGATATGAGCTGAATGCAATTGCAGCGGTAGCCATGGGCGGCACCAGTATGTCCGGAGGACGCGGGGGAATGGTTCAGACAATCTTCGGGCTTTTTGTAATCGGCATTATCAATAACGCCCTGAGCCTGCTTGGAATTTCCTCTTATTGGCAGACAATTGCAATGGGAGTAATCATCCTGAT
Source organism: Lacrimispora sp. (assembly GCA_047604985.1). GTDB lineage: Bacteria > Bacillota > Clostridia > Lachnospirales > Lachnospiraceae > Lacrimispora. The sequence goes on along the minus strand of JASGGP010000007.1, from coordinate 13,919 downwards.
CGCAGTAGTCATTGACCGCCTGCAGGCCAAAGAATAATGAGGTAAAAGAACAATAATCAAAAAACTGTCAGGTGGATAAGAATACTTTTATCCACCTGACAGTTTTTTACACAATTAATTTTGATAGATTCAATTTCAACAGAATATGCTGACCCCATTAAGCCCGGTATTTTCTCAACAGCTTTTGTATTTTGTCTGTAGGTGTAAGGGCGCTGCTGATGGGCACATCGTGGTTTAAGGAATTTACGATGGCCGCAATGTATTTGCTGATATCAGCTTCCACATACCACTCCCTGTCCAGCAATTCCGTTGGACGGTAGTTTAAATTCGTGGTGACAACGCGGTCAATATAGCCCTTGCTGTAATAATCGTCAAACTTTTCAAGGCCGTTGGTGAAAAGCCCGAAAGTGCAGCAGACAATGACCTTATCCGCCTTTCTGTTCTTTAATTCCTTAGCCGTATCCAGCATGCTTTCCCCGGAAGAGATCATATCATCCACAATCAATACGGTTTTTCCCTCCACGGAAGCGCCCAAAAATTCGTGAGCCACGATTGGGTTGCGTCCGTCTACGACCTGGGAATAATCCCTTCTCTTATAGAACATACCCATGTCAAGGCTTAAGTTGTTTGCTAAGTAGACAGCCCGGTCCATAGCCCCTTCATCAGGGCTTATAACCATTAAGTGCTCTTTGTCAATTTTTAAATCCGGATACTGTGTTAAAACTGCCTTTACGAACTGATAGGTGGGCATAAAGTTGTCAAAGCCGTTTAAGGGGATGGCGTTCTGGACCCTGGGATCGTGGGCGTCAAAAGTGATGATGTTGCTCACTCCCATGTGAATCAGCTCTTCCAAAGCCATGGCACAGTCTAAGGATTCCCTTTTTGTCCTTTTGTGCTGACGGCTTTCATATAAAAATGGCATAATGACATTTACCCTGTGAGCGGTTGCGCAGCATGCGCCGAGGATTCTCTTTAAATCCTGAAAATGGTCGTCCGGGGACATGTGGTTTGTATAACCGGTGACCGAATAGGATATGCTGTAATTGGTGACATCCACCATCGCAAAAGTGTCTGTACCGCGGACAGACTCCTTAATGATTCCCTTTGCTTCACCGGTGCCGAAACGGGGGCAGTAGCATTTTAAAAGGTAAGAGTCCACATCATATCCGCGGTAATGAAGATCGGCTTCCCGACGGGTAAGCTCTTCAATATCATTCCTGCGGAAACCGACGATGTGGTCGTTTACCCTCTGGGCCAGTTCCCGGCAGCTTTCTAAGGCTGCGATCTTTAACGGGGCAACCGGAAGCTGGTCGTTAAATACATAATCATTTGCCATGACAAAGATTCCTCCATAATAAATGAGCAGGCAGCCGTAAGACTGCCTGCTTGATAATCTTACACTTCTTTATACCATTGATGGACAGAAGGCGTCAATACCTTTTCCGCATTTCGACAAAAAAGCTTCCTTTACAAAGATGGACAATCTTGTTATGATATATAGAACGGATATAGAAAGGTGAAACAGAAATGAGCAAAAGAGGACATGTCATAAAAGAAATTGAGCCAGGATCCATTGCCCAGCAGCTGGATCTTGAGCCCGGAGACGCGGTCCTGTCCATAGACGGCCATGAGCTTGAGGACATTTTCGATTATGAATATTATGTAAACAGCGAATCCATTCTCATGGTAGTTATAAAGGAAAACGGAGAAGAATGGGAGCTTGAAATAGAAAACCAGTACGAGGATCTTGGAATCACCTTTGAAAACGGCCTGATGAGCGAATATAAGTCCTGCCGGAACAAATGTATTTTCTGCTTTATCGACCAGATGCCTCCCGGAATGAGGGAGACTCTTTATTTTAAGGATGACGATTCCAGGCTTTCTTTCCTCCAGGGAAATTACGTGACCCTGACAAATATGAGCGATCATGATATTGAACGGATCATCAAGTTCAAGCTGGCTCCCATCAATATTTCAGTCCATACCACCAACCCGGAGCTGCGGTGCAGAATGCTTCATAACCGGTTTGCAGGAACGGCTCTTGAAAAAATCCGCCGCCTGTATGAAGCGGAGATTCCCATGAATGGGCAGGTCGTTCTATGCAAGGGAGTCAATGACCAAATGGAGCTGGATCGTACTATAAGAGACCTATCGGAATTCATGCCTTATATGGAAAGCGTTTCCGTTGTTCCTGTGGGCATGTCAAAATACAGGGATGGCTTATATCCCTTAGAATCCATTACAGGAGAGGATGCGAAGGCGGTTCTGGAAATTGTTGAGAGGTGGCAGAGAAAGCTTTATGAAGCCCATGGAAACCATTTTATCCATGCCAGCGATGAGTTTTATATCCTTGCAGGGCGGACACTTCCCGAAGAAGGACGCTACGACGGATATATCCAGCTGGAAAACGGCGTGGGTATGCTGAGGCTTTTGGAGGAAGAGGTAAAAGCAGCCCTGATGGATTTAACAGGCGACGATTTCGGGGAAGAAATTTCCATAGCCACAGGAAAGCTTGCTGCGCCTTACATCCAGCAGCACGTCAGGCTGGTCCAGGAGAAGTTTCCAGGGCGGAGAATCCACGTCTATACGATTACCAATGTTTTCTTTGGGGAGCAGATTACGGTGGCGGGTCTTATTACCGGCCAGGACTTAATCAGCCAGTTAAAAGGCCAGGCTCTGGGAAGCCGTCTTTTGCTTCCGGAGTGTATGTTCCGGAGCGGGGAAGAGGTCTTTGACGATCTGACCCGTCAGGATGTACAAAATGCTTTACAAGTACAGGTAGATATTGTAAAATCAAGCGGGCAGGAATTTGTACAGGCAGTTTTGGGGCCTGTACAAAAGAATGGTGCTTCTTATGAAGGATATGAATTAAACACCCTTACGGGTATACCTCTATGCCAAAAGAACGGGCAGGAAAGAGGAAAGGAGATATAATATGAGTAAACCAGTGGTTGCCATCGTAGGCCGCCCCAATGTGGGAAAGTCTACGCTGTTTAATGTTTTAGCCGGTGAGTCCATTTCTATTGTAAAGGATACGCCGGGAGTCACCAGGGACAGGATCTATGCGGACTGTAACTGGCTGAAATGAATTTCACCCTCATTGATACAGGGGGCATTGAGCCGGACAGCAGCGATATCATCCTGTCCCAGATGCGGGAGCAGGCGGAGATCGCCATTGCCACAGCAGATGTCATCATCTTTATTGTAGATGTGCGCCAGGGCCTGGTGGATGCCGACTCCAAGGTGGCGGATATGCTGCGCAAATCCAAAAAGCCTGTGGTCCTTGCGGTCAACAAGGTGGACAGCTTCCAGAAATTCGGAAATGACGTATATGAATTCTACAACCTGGGAATCGGTGATCCCGTTCCCGTATCCGCAGCTTCCAGGCTGGGCCTTGGAGAGCTTCTGGATGAGGTGACAAAGCACTTTGACCTTACCAATACAAACGAGGAAGAGGACGACCGTCCCAGAATCGCCATCGTGGGAAAGCCAAACGTAGGAAAATCCTCTATCATAAACAGGCTTTTAGGAGAAAACCGGGTGATCGTTTCCGACATCGCAGGAACTACCAGAGATGCGGTGGATACGGAAATCATCCACAATGGGACCGAATACGTGTTCATCGACACAGCCGGCCTCAGGCGGAAGAGCAAAATCAAGGAAGAACTGGAACGCTACAGCATCATCCGGACCGTTACGGCTGTGGAACGTGCGGATGTGGTTGTGGTGGTCATTGACGCCGAAGAAGGGGTGACCGAGCAGGACGCCAAGATCGCGGGCATTGCCCATGAGCGGGGAAAGGGCATTATCGTAGCGGTAAACAAATGGGATGCCATAGAAAAGCATGACAAGACCATTTACGAATATACAAAAAAGATTCAGGATACCCTAGCCTTTATGTCCTATGCGGAATTCGTCTTTATTTCCGCCAAGACCGGCCAGAGAATGGATAAGCTTTTCGAGCTCATTGACATGGTGCGGGAAAACCAGACTCTCCGTGTGGCTACCGGCGTTTTAAATGAGATAATGACAGAAGCAGTAGCCCTTCAGCAGCCCCCGTCCGACAAAGGAAAACGGTTAAGGCTCTATTACATCACCCAGGTAGCCGTAAAGCCGCCAACCTTTGTGATTTTTATCAACGACAAGGAACTGACCCATTTTTCCTATACCAGGTATATTGAAAATAAGATCCGGGATGCTTTCGGCTTCCGGGGAACCTCCCTTAAGTTTATTTACAGAGAACGAAGCGGAAAGGAACAATAATATGGAAAGGATCATCTGCCTTTTAGCCGGCTATTTATTCGGGCTTCTGCAGTCCGGTTTCATATACGGAAAACTTCATAACATTGATATCCGCAATTATGGAAGCGGCAATTCGGGAACCACCAACGCTTTGAGGGTCATGGGTGCAAAGGCCGGGGCCGTGGTATTTTTCGGCGATTTTCTCAAGGCCCTTATTCCCTGTCTGCTGGTACGGTTTTTCTTCCGGGAACAGCCGGACATGATTTATCTTTTGATTTTGTACACAAGCTTTGGCGTCATTCTGGGCCACAATTATCCCTTTTACTTGAATTTTAAAGGCGGTAAGGGGATTGCGGCCACCGCTGGCCTTATTGTGGCGTTGGATTTAAGACTGATGCTTTTATGCCTTGTGGCCTTTTTGCTGATTGTGGCCGTCACCAGATATGTGTCCTTAGGGTCCCTGGTGGTTGCAACGATTCTGCTGGTCTGGCTCATCATCTTTGGGAGCAACGGTACTTACGGCGTGAGCAGTGGAATGCTGCCGGAGTACTACATAATGGCAGCTCTCATAAGCGGGCTGGCGTTCTGGCGTCACCGTGCAAATATCGTCAGGCTTGTCCGTGGCAGGGAGAATAAAATCTCCATCGGATCAGGTAAAAAATAATATGAGGTGAAGTAAATGGCAAAAATTGGGATTATCGGATCAGGAAGCTGGGGAATTGCCCTGGCAGTCCTTCTATATAATAATGGGCATGAGGTAGTTGTATGGTCGGCTCTTCCCGAGGAAATTTCGGAAATGAAAACGACTCACAGGCATGGAACGCTTCCGGACCTGGTGCTTCCGGAAGCCATGGTTTTTACAGAAAATCTGGAAGAAGCCATGACAGGGCGCGATATTCTGGTAACCGCTGTCCCGTCCGTATATGTCCGCCCCACAGCGAAAAGGATGAAGCCTTTCTGCCGCTACGGCCAGGTGGTTGTCAATGTGGCAAAGGGAATTGAAGAGGCCACTCTGATGACCCTTTCAGAAATCCTGGAGGAAGAGCTTCCCATGGCAGACGTGGCTGTCTTATCCGGCCCAAGCCATGCGGAGGAAGTGAGTAAGGGTCTTCCCACCACCTGTGTGGCAGGTGCCCGCTCCAGAAAGACAGCTGAGTACGTACAGAGCATTTTTATGCATGAGGTTTTCCGGGTCTACACAAGCCCTGATATCCTTGGAATCGAGCTGGGAAGTGCTCTTAAAAATGTTATCGCCCTTGCGGCCGGAATTGCAGACGGATTAGGGTATGGAGACAACACAAAGGCAGCCCTGATTACAAGAGGCATCGCCGAGATTTCCAGGCTTGGAACAGCCATGGGAGGAAAATTCCAGACCTTTTGCGGCCTGTCCGGCATCGGCGATCTGATCGTAACCTGCGCCAGCATGCACAGCCGCAACCGCAGGGCGGGAATCCTTATGGGACAGGGAAAAACCATGGAAGAGGCCACAAAAGAAGTGAAAATGGTGGTGGAGGGGATTTATTCCGCAAAGGCAGCTCTTGCATTATCGGAAAAATACCAGGTTTCCATGCCCATCGTAGAGCAGGTAAACGCGGTTTTATTTGACGGTAAGCCGGCCTCTGAGGCGGTGACGGATTTAATGCTGCGGGACAGAACCATCGAAAGCTCCGATCTGCCCTGGGAGAGTTAATGAATCACGGAAATGGATTGATTTTTTTCGTAATTGAATGAAAATTAGTTGACATTTTTCAAAAGCCATTCTATTATAAAGACTATGTATACGCGAAAATGTATATATATAAAGTTTTTAGAGGAGGAATGAATTTATGAAAAGATCGATGAAGAAGTTATTGAGTCTTACCATGGCAGTTGCTATGGCGGCATCCTTGTCGGCCTGTGGCACAAGCAAGGCTCCCGAGGGAACGGCGGCATCTGAGACAAAGGCAGGGGCTGAGGCAACTACAGCTGCAGAGGGGGCAAAGTCATCCTCAGAGGGTTCTTTTAAAATCGGCGGTATCGGACCGATCACAGGGAGCACTGCTATCTATGGACAGGCCGTTAAGAACGGCGCAGAGCTGGCAATTAACGAGATCAACGCGGCAGGCGGTATCGGCGGCGCAAACATTGATTTCAGCTTCCAGGATGATGAGGGTGATACAGAAAAGGCTGTAAATGCTTACAATACTTTAAAGGACTGGAATATGCAGATGCTGATCGGCACCGTAACCTCTGCTCCTTGTATCGCAGTAGGCGCGGAGTCCAGCAATGACAATATGTTCCAGCTTACTCCTTCCGGATCTGCTGTGGACTGTACGAAATTTGACAACCAGTTCCGCGTATGTTTCTCTGACCCGAACCAGGGTGTTGCTTCCGCACAGTACATTGGCGAGAACAAGCTGGCAACCAAGGTTGCAGTCATTTATGACAGCTCTGATGTTTATTCATCCGGCATACACGACAAATTTGTTTCCGAGGCAACAAGCCAGGGAGTTGAAGTGGTTTCCGATGAAGCCTTTACCGCGGACAACAACACAAACTTCTCCGTACAGCTTCAGAAAGCACAGGATTCAGGCGCTGAGCTGGTATTCCTGCCGATTTATTATTCCCAGGCAGCTTTAATCCTTGCTCAGGCAAAGCAGATGGGCTATGCTCCTCAGTTCTTTGGCTGCGACGGCCTGGACGGAATCCTTACAGTGGAAAACTTTGATGTTTCCTTAGCAGAAAACCTTATGCTTTTAACACCATTTGCAGCTGATGCAAAGGATGACTTAACACAGAAATTCGTTTCCACATATAAAGATAAATACGGTGAAGTGCCGAACCAGTTCGCTGCCGATGGCTATGATGCAGTTTATGCCATTAAGGCTGCTGCTGAAAAGGCTGGCATTACATCAGATATGGATGCTTCCGCAATTTGCGATGCTTTAAAGACTTCCATGACAGAGATTTCTGTAGACGGCTTAACCGGCCAGGGCATGAAATGGACTGCAGACGGTGAGCCTGATAAAGCTCCGAAAGCTGTTAAGATCGTAAACGGTGTTTACACCGCAATGTAATTAACTGGACCCAGCGGAGGGTCGTCCAGAGGACGACCCTCTTATTTGGCATAAAAAAACGAATGAGGTGCGTTGGTATGATGAGTTTCATATCCTATTTTATTAATGGTATAAGCCTGGGCAGCGTCTATGCAATCATTGCCCTGGGATATACCATGGTATATGGCATTGCCAAGATGCTTAATTTTGCTCATGGTGATGTAATAATGATTGGAGGATACGTGGTGTTCACGGTGGTCAGCACCATGGGCTTAGGCCCTGTTGCCGGCATACTCCTTGCGGTCATCATGTGTACTGTATTAGGCATGGTCATTGAGGGCGTTGCTTACCGCCCCCTGCGCATGGCTAGCCCTCTTGCAGTTCTGATTACGGCAATCGGCGTGAGCTACCTGCTTCAAAACATCGCACTGATTGTTTTTGGTTCAAATCCTAAATCCTTTACCTCTGTTGTAACGGTTCCTGCTCTTAAGCTGGCGGGAGGAAAGCTCACCATTTCCGGGGAGACCATAGTTACAATTATAAGCTGTGTCGTCATTATGATCGTTCTGACCACTTTCGTTAAAAAGACGAAAGCTGGACAGGCCATGCTGGCCGTATCCGAGGATAAGGGAGCAGCCCAGCTCATGGGGATCAACGTAGACGGCACCATTGCCCTTACCTTTGCGATCGGGTCCGCCCTTGCGGCCATTGCGGGCGCGCTTCTCTGTTCCGCATACCCGACGCTTACCCCCTATACCGGCTCCATGCCAGGCATCAAGGCATTCGTGGCCGCTGTATTCGGCGGAATCGGCTCCATTCCGGGAGCTTTAATCGGCGGACTTTTATTGGGAGTCATTGAAAATCTAAGCAAGGCTTATATTTCTTCCCAGCTTTCCGACGCAATCGTATTTGCAGTCCTCATTGTTCTTCTTCTTGTAAAGCCTACCGGAATTTTGGGTAAGAAGATTAACGAGAAAGTATAGGTAGACGACATGGGAAAAAGTATGAAGACAACATTCCGTTTTAACAAGACATTAAGAAGCAATCTGATCACTTACGGCATTGTGATCGCTGCTTTTATTATCGTACAGCTTCTGATCACCACCGGACACGTAACCAGCCTGATGAAAGGCCTTTTGGTTCCCCTGTGCATCTACAGCATCATGGCGGTATCCTTAAACTTAACTGTAGGCATCCTTGGCGAGCTGAGCCTGGGCCACGCTGGCTTTATGTGCGTGGGCGCATTTTCCAGCTCCCTCTTTTCCGTCATTATGCAGGATTCCATTCCTAATGCAGGGATCAGGTTCTGCCTTGCCATCCTAATCGGCGCTGCAGTTGCAGCTCTGGCAGGCCTTCTTGTGGGAATTCCGGTTTTAAGGCTTCGTGGCGATTATCTGGCCATCGTGACTCTGGCTTTCGGCGAGATCATTAAAAACGTGGTAAATGTAATCTACCTTGGAAAGGATTCTGAAGGGCTTCATCTTTCCTTAAAGAATGCCGCTGCGCTTCATATGGGAAGCGACGGGGCAATCATTTTAAACGGCCCTCAGGGGATCACCGGGACTCCGAAGAATTCCACCTTTATCATCGGTGTGATCCTGGTTCTGATCACCTTATTCATTGTGCTGAATTTAATCAATTCCAGGTCAGGCCGTGCCATCATGTCCATCCGGGACAACCGCATTGCGGCGGAGTCCATCGGCATCAATATAACGAAATACAAGCTGATGGCATTTACCATTTCCGCTTCTCTGGCAGGAGTTGCAGGAGTATTGTACTCCCATAATCTTTCCGCCCTTACGTCAACCCAGAAGAACTTCGGCTACAACCAGTCCATTATGGTCCTTGTATTCGTAGTTTTAGGCGGTATCGGAAATATCAGGGGATCCCTCATTGCCGCGGTCATCCTGACCCTGCTTCCGGAGCTGCTCCGGGGCTTAAATACCTACCGCATGCTGATTTATGCCATTGTCCTGATTGTCATGATGATTTTCAACTGGAGTCCGAAGCTGATCGATTTCAGGAAGAGATATTTTCATAGAAACCGGTCAGAGAAAGGGGAGGCATAATCATGGCATTACTGGAAATCAAGAATCTGGGCATTTCATTCGGCGGTTTGCGGGCCGTGGACGACTTCAGCGTCACCATTGAAAAAGGACAGCTTTATGGCCTTATCGGCCCAAACGGAGCAGGAAAGACCACGATCTTTAACCTTTTGACCGGCGTATACAAGCCCAATGCAGGAACTATCTTTCTGGATGGAGAAAATATTACAGGGAAAAAGACTGTGGACATCAACAGGACCGGAGTCGCAAGGACGTTCCAGAACATCCGCCTTTTTAAGGCATTGTCAGTCCTTGACAATGTAAAGACCGGACTTCATAACGGCTATCCCTATTCCACTGTGGCAGGCATCCTCCGCTTTCCTAAGTATTATAAGGTGGAAAAGGAAATGGATGAAAAGGCCATAGAGCTTTTAAAGGTGTTTGATTTAGATAAGGAAAAAGATGTGCTGGCTTCCAATTTACCCTACGGAAAACAGAGAAAGCTGGAGATCGCAAGAGCTCTTGCAACAGGTCCCAAGCTTCTGCTCCTTGACGAGCCTGCCGCAGGTATGAACCCAAATGAGACCACAGAGCTTATGGATACCATACGCTTTGTAAGGGACAATTTTGACATGACCATTCTTCTGATCGAACACGACATGAAGCTTGTCTCCGGCATCTGTGAGCGGCTTACGGTACTGAATTTCGGCCAGGTGCTTACCCAGGGAAAAACGGCGGATGTGCTCAATGATCCGGAAGTTATCAAGGCATATCTGGGAGAATAAGGAGGCTTACAGCATGGCAATACTTGAAGTGAATAATCTGGAAGTATACTACGGCGTCATAAAGGCGCTTAAGGGTATTTCCTTTGAAGTAAAGGAAGGGGAGATCGTGGCCTTGATCGGCGCCAACGGAGCCGGAAAAACCACCACCCTTCACACCATAACCGGCCTTTTAAAAGCCGCTGCCGGAACTATTGAATTTGACGGCCGTGATATTACAAAAATCAGAGGCGATAAGATTGTCGGAATGGGAATGGCCCATGTGCCGGAAGGGCGCCGGGTTTTTGCCGCTTTGACCGTTTATGAAAATTTAAGACTGGGTGCATATACCAGGCGGGATAAGAACGAGATCGAGGAAACCCTGGAAATGATTTACCGCCGCTTCCCAGGCTTTTGGAGAGAAAGAACCAGCCTGCCGGAACCTTAAGCGGAGGAGAACAGCAGATGTTAGCCATGGGCCGGGCCCTTATGAGCCATCCCAAGGTCATTGTCCTTGACGAGCCCTCCATGGGACTTTCCCCCATTTACGTCAATGAGATTTTTGACATCATTCAGGAAATCAACAAATCCGGAACCACAGTGCTTTTAGTGGAGCAGAATGCGAAGAAAGCGCTGTCCATTGCCGACCGGGCTTATGTTCTTGAGACAGGGGCCATTGTTTTAAGCGGCGCCGCCGATGAATTGATGAATGACGATTCCGTAAAGAAAGCCTATTTGGGAGAATAAATATAAAAACTTAAGGGTGCTGAAAAAATAGCTTTGATTCCCGGGCTTTGTTTTTTCAGCACCCTTTTTTGATGTCCGAAAGAAAAGGGAATAATCTTTTATCCTTCGCATATAGTGTAACAGCACAGAAGGGGGAATCTTTATGGACAATTATAATGTATACAATGATATCAAAGCCCGGACCAACGGAGAGATCTACATCGGAGTCGTGGGACCGGTGAGGACAGGAAAATCCACATTCATCAAGCGTTTTATGGAATTGATGGTCCTGCCGGGCATGATGGATGAACACCAGAAAACCCAGACAAGGGACGAACTGCCCCAGAGTGCGGCAGGAAAGACCATTATGACCACGGAACCAAAGTTCATTCCAAAGGAAGCCGCCACCATCCGCTTAGGGGATGAAATCGAGACAAAGGTCCGTTTAATCGACTGCGTGGGCTTTATGGTGGAAGGAGCTACGGGCCACATTGAAAATGACGAAGAGCGCCTGGTAAAAACGCCCTGGTTTGATTATGAAATTCCTTTTACAAAAGCCGCGGAAATCGGCACCAGAAAGGTTATTAACGACCATTCCACTATCGGCATTGTCATCACCACAGACGGCTCCATCGGAGAGCTGAAACGCCCCAGTTACATAGCCGCGGAAGAGCGCACAGTACAGGAATTAAGGAATCTGGGCAAGCCCTTTATTCTCCTGCTGAATTCCGCAAAGCCCTATTCTGATGAGACAGCCGCCCTTTCAAGGGATATGAGTGAAAAATACGGGGTGACGGTTCTTCCTATCAACTGCGAGCAGTTAAAAAAGGATGATGTCAACAACATCCTGGAGCGGGTATTAAAGGAATTCCCTGTGACGGAAATGGATTTCTTCATACCCAAATGGCTGGAAATGCTTCCCGCCACCCACTGGCTGAAAGCTCAGGTGATCCAGACTGCAAAGGATATGGTGAAAAAGGTTTCCCATATGAAGGACATAAGCGCAAACCTGTTTGAGGGGGCCACGGACAGCGTCCGCTCCGTAAAGATCCAGAACATGAACATGGCTGACGGCAGCGTTTCCGTGGGCATGGAAGTGGATGACAGCTATTATTATCAGATTTTAAGTGACTATGTGGGCATTCCCATTGAGGGAGAATACCAGCTTATGCAGACCTTAAGCGATCTGGCCAAAATGCGGACGGAATACGAGCGGGTCAGCCAGGCCATGAGCCAGGTGCGCCAGAAAGGCTACAGCGTAGTGACACCGGAGCGGTCGGAGATTCTCTTAGACGAACCAGAGGTCATCAAGCATGGAAATAAATATGGGGTAAAGATGCGGGCAGAGGCTCCATCCATCAATTTAATAAAAGCCCATATCCAGACAGAGATCGCCCCAATTGTGGGAAGCGAACAGCAGGCGGAGGATTTAATCGCCTATATCAAGGAAAATGCCAGGGAAAGCGAAGAAGGCATCTGGAGTACCAATATTTTCGGAAAATCCATTGAACAGATCGTGGAAGACGGAATCCAGGCCAAGGTTTCCCAGCTTACGGAAGATTGTCAAATGAAGCTCCAGGACACCCTCCAGAAAATTATTAATGATAGTAACGGCGGTATGATTTGCATTATTATCTAAATAAATGGTATAATACAGAAAACAGGTACAAAAGGAGGGCTTTTATGAAGTTAATGTTCATTGGAGCAGATCACGAGGTTACGGGAAGCTGCCATTATCTGGATGCCGCCGGACTTAAAATTCTTGTGGACTGCGGTATGGAGCAGGGAATCGATAAATTTGAAAATGAGGATCTGCCGGTCAGCTATGCGGAAATTGACTATGTTCTTCTGACTCACGCCCATATTGACCATGCGGGAATGCTCCCTTTCATTTATGCCAGGGGCTTCCGGGGAAAGGTGATCTCCACCGAAGCGACGGCTGATCTCTGCGGCATCATGCTGAAAGACAGCGCCCACATTCAGGAATCGGAAGCGGAGTGGAAGAACCGGAAGGCCAGACGTGCCGGAATGCCGGAGGAAGAGCCTCTTTATGGAATCGACGATGCCATGGGCGTTCTGGAACTGTTCCATTCCTACGATTACGGGGAAGAGGTAACGCTGAAAGAGGGCCTTACCATCCGCTTCACCGACGTAGGGCACCTTCTGGGCTCCGCCTCCATTGAGGTCTGGATCACCGAAGAGGCGCTCACGAAAAAGATCGTCTTTTCCGGAGATATCGGTAATAAGAATAAGCCCCTGATCCGGGATCCCCAGTATATCAAGGAGGCGGACTACGTGGTCATGGAATGCACCTATGGAGACCGCCTCCACGGCGCTGTCCCGGACCATGTTGCCATCCTCGCTGATATTGTCCAGAGAACCCTGGATCGGGGCGGAAACGTGGTAATACCGGCTTTTGCGGTAGGAAGAACCCAGGAGCTTCTCTACATGTTCCGGCGGATCAAGTCAGAAAAGCGGATCAAAGGGCACGACCGGTTTGAAGTCTATGTCGACAGTCCTCTGGCCGTAGAGGCCACCCAGGTATTCAAGGACAATCTGGCAGACTGCTACGATGAGGAGACCAAGGAACTGGTCATGAAGGGGATCAACCCGATTTCTTTCCCTGATCTGAAGCTGTCGGTCACCAGTGAGGAATCCAAGAACATTAATTTTGATTCAAAGCCTAAAGTAATCATATCGGCGGCAGGCATGTGCGATGCAGGCCGTATCCGTCACCATTTAAAACACAACTTATGGCGGCCGGAGTGCACTGTGGTCTTTACCGGCTACCAGTCTGTGGGAACCCTGGGACGAAGCCTTGTGGACGGCTGCAGCGAAGTGAGGCTGTTCGGCGAAACTATTCAGGTGGAGGCCCATATCGAACAAATGGATGGGATGAGTTCCCATGCAGACAGGGAAGGACTGATTACCTGGTTGAATTCATTTGAAAAAAAGCCTCAGCAGGTGTTTCTGGTTCACGGCGACGATCTGGTCTGCCAATCCTTTGAGCAGCTTCTGGAAAAGGAATACGGGTACAATGTAAGCTCCCCTTATTCCGGCTCCGTCTATGACCTTTCCAGGGGAGCCTGGGTGGAAGAGGCGGAAGGAGT
>JASGGP010000006.1:0-34547 GCA_047604985.1 Lacrimispora sp. | reverse complement strand
CATAGGCAAAGCAGGGAGATATGCCCCTATGCCGCTTTGACGGCGATAACGGGGAGTATTCCCTTCTCCTGGGAAATGCCAGAGGGATTGACGGACCGTACACAAAAGGGACCTATGTGTGGTTCCAATTCTTTATGAGGCCTGCAAATACTTAGGGATTACGCCGGATCTGTACGATCCCATTGAGGAAAAGGTAAAAGAGGCTATTTATTATCCAGTCAATAAATAATTTTAAGGAGGAATGCTAAAATGAAAGATCACTTGCAGGCCATGTCCTATAAGCTGCAGAGAGATGTGCCGGACATGATTTATGGGGCCAAAACCGGCCACATAGGCAGAGCTGCGGGCGGACGGAGGGCCAAAAACCGCTGGCTGATGCAGTTTCAAAGTGATATACTAAACGGTATGGTTCTGGTATCGGAAATAGAAGAGATTTCCGGCCTTGGAGCTGCCTTAATTAGGAGGGAATGACATTGTTGAAGATTACAAGGTTATGGATGGATTATGAAAAGGATCCAATCGGGCTGGATGAGATGCCTCAGTTTGGCTGGGAGCTGGAATCTGACAGGAGAAATACGGTTCAGGATTCCTACCGGCTGCAGATCGCCCTTGCCCCGGAGTTTGAGCAGCCGGTTTATGACAGCGGCGTAACAGAGGACAGCTCCTCGGCCCATGTCCTTATCCGCTCCCTAAAGCTTAAGCCCGCTTCCAGATATTATGTCCGCGTCCGTGTCCGGGTCAAAGAAGAAGAGAGCGGTTGGTTGGGGGAAGCTTTGTGACTGCCCTTTTGGACAACAGAAATTGGAAAGCCCCCTTTGTATCGGCTGAAACAGAGGAGTTTTATAAAGAAGAATCCAGAGGAACCCTGGTCAGAGGAGAGTTTTCTGTCCGGGGAAAGGTTAAGGAAGCCTACGCGTTTACCACGGCTCTGGGGCTCTATAATTTTTATATTAACGGTGAGAAAGTGGGAAATGATGAGATGGCACCAGGCTGGACCTCTTACCGCCGCCATCTGCTGTACCAGACCTATGACGTAACGAAGTATTTAAAAGAGGGAGCCAATGTGGCAGGGGCCATGGTGGGAGCCGGTTGGTATAAGGGCGTTATGGGGCTTACCAAAGCCCGCAGCAATTACGGGGACCAGACCGCTTTTGCCATGCAGCTATTGATCCGGTATGAAGACGGAGAAGAGGAAACGGTCTGTACCGGAAGCCATTGGACCGGGACCGACGCTCCTGTGGTGTTTGCGGAAATTTATCATGGAGAAATTTATGATGGGGCTCTGGAAATCAAGGACTGGTGTTCCGCCCAAAAGCCGGATGGGCTATGGCATAAAACAGAAACCGTACCATTTGATTCTTCAGTTCTCCGGGCACAGGGGGGCTGCCGGATAAAATCAGCAGACCGGATTCCGGCAGTAAAGCTGTTTACCACTCCAAAAGGAGAACAGGTCATTGATTTCGGACAGAATCTGGCCGGCAGAATCCATGTGACAGCCTCCGGAAAAAAAGGAGATGTAATAGAAATCCGCTGCTTTGAGATCCTGGACCATGAAGGAAATGTCTATGTGGATAATTTAAGGAAAGCCAGAACCACCATGAAATATGTATTCGGGGAAGACGGAACCATTACATACCATCCTCATTTTACCTATATGGGCTTCCGGTATGGAGTAATTCTTTCTTATCCCGGAGTGCCTGTGAAAGAAAACTTCGTGGCTTATGCGCTGCATTCCGATATGGAACGGACCGGCTGGTTAAACTGCTCCAACCCGCTGTTAAACCAGCTGCACCATAATTATCTCTGGGGCTTAAAGGGAAACTTCCTGGATGTGCCCACCGATTGTCCCCAGCGGGATGAAAGGCTTGGCTGGACCGGAGATGCCCAGATATTCTGCCGCACCGCAAGCTATCTTATGAATACCTATTCCTTTTTCAAGAAATGGCTTTATGATCTGGCGGCAGACCAGCTGCCGGAAGGGGGCGTGCCTCACGTCATTCCCAATATTGAGGAAGGGCGTACAGACGGGAATTGGCTTTTGAAACAGGGAGACCATTCCGCAGCCGCCTGGGCGGATGCAGCCGTAATCATTCCCTGGACCATGTACTTAATGTACGGAGATACCGCCATTTTGGAACAGCAGTATGACAGCATGAAAAAATGGATTGATTTCATGAAAAATAATTCCCAGGACTATATCTGGAATTATAAGCTTCAGTTTGGAGACTGGGTGGCTTTGGATGCAGAAGAGGGAAGCTATTTTGGAGCAACGCCTACAGACTTAACGGCAACGGCTTACTTTGCCTATTCCACCGGCTTATTTGCAAAGGCGGCCAGGATTCTGGGAAAGGAAGAAGCGGCCCGGTATGAGGAACTCCATGAGCACATTGTTGAAAAATTCCAGAAAACCTTTTTTGACAGCAGCGGCTCCATGACAGCCCAGACCCAGACCGCCCACATTGTGGCGCTTCACTTTCACCTGGTGCCGAAAGAATACAGGGAAAAGACCATAGAAGGATTGAAAGCCCTGCTGGCTGAGGAAAACGGCCATCTGGTGACAGGCTTTGTGGGCACTCCTTATTTCTGCCATGCATTGAGCGAAAACGGCTGCTTGAAGGAAGCCTACGATCTGCTTTTAAAGGAGGATTATCCATCCTGGCTCTATCAGGTGAAAATGGGCGCAACCACCATCTGGGAGCACTGGGATGGAATCAAGCCCGATGGAACCATGTGGAGCCCGGGAATGAATTCCTTCAACCATTATGCGTATGGAGCCATTGGCGAATGGATGTACCGCCGGATGGCTGGAATTGACGTTGACGAGGAAGCGCCGGGCTTTCAACGGGCAATCATCTGGCCTCGTCCGGGCGGAAATTTAAGTTTTGTGGAAGGAAAGTACAAATCCATCTACGGCACTGTGTCTGTCCGCTGGGAGGCAAGGGAAAAAGATATTGCCCTTACCGTAAGAATTCCTGCCAATACAAGGGCTGTCATCCGCCTGGACAGGGCAGGCCGGGTGGTGGAAGCAGACGGTCTTAAGTTTCAGCGGAAAGAAGATTATTTTGAGACGGAAACCGGGTCGGGCGAATACCGGCTGGTGTATGAAATTCAATAAGAGCGATAAAAAAGCGGCCCCTGCAAGTTTTGGCAGGAGCCGCTTTTTGTAACTTAAATCTGCTGCTATTTCAGTCTTCTTGTAATCAGCTTCGCAAGCTCTCCGCCCAGGGTAGGAACTATTGCAAAGCCGATTGCCTCGCTTAACTGTGTGAGGGTAAGAGGCGCTGTTTCAAAAATTGTATTTAAGAAAGGTACATAAACCACAACAACTAAAAATGCAAAGGAAGCGACTACGCATTTATTCAGGAAGGAGTTTGATAAAAGCCTGATTCCGAATATGGATCTCTTTTCGCTTCTGTTTGAGTAGGCGCGGAAGAGCTCGCCTAAAATAAGGGCTACAAAGCACATGGTGCGGGCGATGGTTTCTCCGCCTTCCACGCCCCTGTAATTTACATGGCCGATATAGAATGCGGTGAGAGCGCCCATTCCCAGGAAAAGGCTCTGCATGGTAACAGCGACACGCATTTTCTTATCAATAATGGATTCAGCGGGATCTCTCGGCTTCTGATCCATAATGCCCGGTTCCTTTTCCTCCATTCCCAGAGCAAAGGCCGGGAATGCATCGGTAATGAGGTTGATGGAAAGCAGGTGAATGGGCATCAACGGAACCGGAAGATTAAAGAGCATGGCTAAAAATATAAGGAGTATTTCACCGATATTACAGGAAAGGAGATAGCCTACCACTTTCCGGATGTTGTTATAGATGGTTCTTCCTTCCTCCACGGCATTGACGATGCTTACGAAGTTGTCATCTGTAAGGATCATATCGGCGGCTTCCTTTGAAACATCCGTTCCGGTAATTCCCATGGCAACGCCGATGTCGGCTCTCTTAAGGCTTGGCGCATCGTTTACGCCGTCGCCTGTCATGGCCACAATTTCTCCGTTTGCCTTGCAGGCGGATACAAGCCTTACCTTATGCTCCGGTGAAACCCGGGCAAATACGTTTACGGTTTTAACCTTTTCTCTCAGCTCTTCATCGGAAAGAAGCTGTATTTCAGACCCTTCCAAGGCCTCCTCGCCGGGGGACATGATACCTAAGTCCGTGGCAATGGCGCTGGCTGTAATCTTGTGGTCTCCTGTGATCATTTTCACCCGGATTCCGGCTCTCCGGCATTCGTCTACCGCAGGCTTTACTTCCTCCCTGGGCGGATCGATCATGCACATGAGCCCAAGATAGGTCAGGGAATTTTCCTGCTGATCGAAGTAGTCAAGGTCTCCCACTGCCTTGTGGGCGACTCCTAATACACGCAAAGCATTTTTTGCAAAGCCGGAATTGGCTTCCAGGATCTTTTTCCGGTCAGCTTCTGTAAGCTCCAAAATCTCTCCGTCCTTATGAATATGAGTGCACCGTTTTAAAATTTCATCGGGAGCGCCCTTTGTATAAACGGTGAACTTCCCGTCTTTTTCATGGAAAGTGGACATGAGCTTTCTGTCGGAATCAAAGGGGATTTCCTGAACACGGGGATGCTTCTCGTTTAACTGGTCCTTGCTGAGGCCGATTTTTTCGCCTAAAACCAGCATGGCGCCTTCGGTGGGATCTCCGATGATCTGGCTTTTTTCTATGTCATATATGGCGTCATTGCACAGTACAGCGCCCTTTATGAGCTCCGTAATATTAGAAGTAAGCCTGCCGCCCTCTTCCACGGTGATGGAGCCTTCCCGGCTGTAGCCTGTTCCTGTTACGTCATAGGCCCTTTCATGGTCGAATACCTTGACCACGGTCATCTTATTCTGGGTAAGGGTTCCTGTTTTATCCGAACAGATAACCGTTGTGCTTCCCAGGGTTTCTACGGCGGAAAGCCTTTTTATGATGGCATGGGATTTTACCATCCGCTGCATGCCCATTGCAAGGATTACGGTAACCACCACCGTAAGGCCTTCCGGTATGGCAGCTACGGCCAGAGAAACGGAAACCATGAAGATCTCCATAAGCTTGTCCCCCTGGATCAGGCCAAGAATAAAAATCATGGCGCATACGGCAATGCAGACGATGCCCAGAACCTTGCCCAGGCTGTCCAGCTTCTTCTGAAGGGGGGTAGTCTCTTCCTCTGATTCATTGAGCATGGCGGCAATGTTGCCCATCTGGGTTTCCATTCCTGTTGCGGCTACGATGCCCTTTCCTCTTCCGTAGGTAACCACGGTTCCCATAAAGGCGGAATTGACCCGGTCTCCCAGGGGAGCATCCTCTGGAAGGATGTTTTCACAGTTCTTTTCAACCGGAACCGATTCGCCGGTGAGGGCTGCTTCGTCGATTTTTAAGTTATAGCTTTCAACAAGCCTTACGTCTGCCGGAATGTAATCTCCCGCATCAAGAATTACCACGTCGCCCACCACAAGCTCGTCGGACGGCACCTTTACGATGTTTCCGCCCCGGATGACCTTTGCCTGGGGGCTGGACATTTCCTTAAGGGCTTTCAGTGCGTTGCTGGCCTTTGTTTCCTGATTTACGCCGATAATGGCATTGATAATGACGATGGCAATAATGACAATACTGTCAAAGATTCCTTCGTCCTGCATAATGCCTACAACCATGGAAATGATGGCTGCTATAATCAGGATGATCACAAGAAAATCCTTAAATTGTTCGGCAAAAAGCTGCAGCAGGGTTCTTTCCGCCGCTCCCTGCAGCCGGTTATGGCCGTTTTCTTCAAGCCGTTTGCTCGCTTCCTGCTCGGATAATCCATGGGAGATGTCAGTCTTTAGCTCCTTGACTGCCTCCTGGATATCCTTGCTGAAAAAGTTTTTCATACAAAGTCCTCCGTTTCGTTGTGCTATGTTTCATTGTGTTATGTAGAGCTTCATCATCCGGAAGAATGTCCTGGAGAAAATGAAACAATACTTTAATGTTAAGGCTTTTTCCTATTTCTGTCAATAAAAGCCGGACGGGAATTGTGCCAGTATGATTGTATTATTTCATAATTTGTTTGATTTATTCGGAACTGTGAAAAGCAGAAAGTCGTTTTTTTTCATTACAAAAGCAGGAAAATTCCATTTCCATATCTTCAGATTTCATATAAAATGAGAAATAACAGGCTTTTTCCGCCCCCAAATCAGGGCGGGAGAGAAGAGAGGAGCTCATTTATAATGGAAGGATTTATATTAGACCGTGGAGTATCCATACACTCAGACTATAAAAGCGAACCGGTTCTCCGGGGAATAAACCGTTTTTACCGGGATATGGATATGACCTTAAAGTCTTTGGAAAACAGGGAGGAAACGGGTTTAAGAAGGATCATTTTAAATAAAGCCCCCATGGAAAGAGAGGCATTTGTGATCCGGGTGAAGAGCCGGGATGAAATCACCGTTGAAGCAGGGGATGATTTAGGCTTCCTCTATGGACTTTTCCATATCAGCAGGCATTATCTGGGCGTTCTTCCTTTCTGGTTCTGGAATGACCAGCAATTCACAAAAAAAGAAAGTGTGGTAATTCCCATATCCGAATACCGTTCCGCCCCCAAAAGAGTGGCTTTCAGGGGATGGTTTATTAACGATGAAGTCCTTTTAAGTCAATGGGATGGAGGAAAGGAGGCGGCCTATCCCTGGGAAATGGCTTTCGAAGCGCTGCTTCGCTGCGGCGGCAATGTGGTGATTCCGGGGACGGATAAGAACTCCAAGGAGTACGCAGGGCTGGCTTCCTCCATGGGGCTTTGGATCACCCATCACCATGCGGAGCCCTTAGGTGCGGAAATGTTTCTGCGGGCCTATCCGGATAAGAACCCTTCCTTTAAAGAGAATCCCCGGCTTTTCCGCCGCCTCTGGGCAGAGGGAATCAAACGGCAGAAGGATGAGCATATTATCTGGAATCTTGGGTTTCGGGGACAGGGAGACACCCCTTTCTGGGAACAGGACCCTTATTACGATACTCCTGAGCGGAGAGGGGAGCTGATCAGCAGCATTATGAGAGAGCAGGCTGACCTGGTAAAGGAATACGTGGAGGATCCCTTATTCTGCACCAACCTCTATGGGGAGACCATGGAATTATACCAGCAGGGCCATTTAACCCTGCCGGACAATGTTATCATGATATGGGCCGATAACGGATACGGAAATGGTGTCCAGAAAACAGGGGAACCACAATCCCAGGGTGACCGCGCTTCCGGGAGAGAATTTAAGGGATCAGAGCCACGGCGTTTACTATCACGTTTCCTTTTATGACCTTCAGGCCGCCAATGTGCTCACAATGATTCCAAACTCCATGGAATTTGTTGAGAAGGAGTTAAACCATGCCTACAGCCGCGGAATAAAGGATATGTGGCTGATTAACTGCTCCAATATAAAGCCTCACGTCTATCCCCTGGACTTTATTTCTTCTCTTTGGAATGAGGGGCAGGAAACTCCGGAAATCCATTTAAAACGGTATTTAAAATCCTATTATATGGCGGAAAATACTTTCAGCGGGCCGGAAGAACCGCTGCTTGCAGATATGGAAAAATGTTTTTATGAGTATTTTAACAGCACCATTCCCTACGGAACCAGAGAGGATGAGCACGCCGGAGAGCAGTTTTATAACTATGTGACAAGGGTGCTGATTCACGGCTGGATGAAGGATGGGGGCATAAGGCCGTGCGAGGAGTTAAACTGGTGCGCTCCGGGAGAGGATTTTTCCCGGCAGGTCCAATGGTATCAGAAAAAATGTGAAAGCGGATATCCCCGCTTTAAAGAGCTTTTGGAAGCCTGTACAAGGCTGAGGGAAAGAGCGGGAAGGCTGTGGGAGGATTCTCTTCTGCTTCAAGTAAGGCTTCATACGGAGTGTCTGGCCGGGGCCGTCCATTTTACAAAGGGGTATGAGGCTTATAAGGAAGGGGATTATCTGAAAGCTTTTTATGAGCTGGGACAGGCGGCAGATTGTTATCAGGCCGGGGATGAGGCGATGAAGAGCTGCTGTCATGATAAATGGAAAGGCTTTTACGATAATGACTGCCAGACGGATATTAAGGAAACCGCATATCTTTTAAGGCTGCTTATGGGGTATGTGAGAAATATAGGGGACGGGCCGTATTTTTATCAGTGGCAGAGACTGGTCATTTATCCGGAAAAGGACAGGAAGATTCTCCTCCTTACGAATGAAGAAAATCATCTGACGGATGAAGCGTTGTATCATGCTATGAAAGAAAAAGGTTAAGATAAGAATTCCTGGAAGGAGGCCTTGCATGGGGATAAAACGAGGTTACTGGTATAAAAAATACCGGGATTTAAAGCTGGCGGGAAAGATGATCGCCATTTATGTCATAATGCTTGGGATCTGCTTTTTCTTAAGCATAACCGCCCTTCAGTACAGCTTCAATATCTATGACGGAAAGCTGTACGAAAAGTCCTTACAGGAGCTGGATTACTTTACGCAGCAGGTCAACCGAAGCTTGGATGAAGTGGAGGACCTTTCCTATTACATTGCCATTGATACAAAGATCCAGGAACAGCTTTCCAAAATCCAGAGCCTTAAGCATTTCACAGCGGAATATTCCTATGAAACTTACCAGCTTCGTATGCTCATAGCCAATGAACTGGCCAATTCCAACATCATTACCAACATTTTATATACGGATGGAGAGGATACCCAGTTTCTGGTAGGAACGGCTGCCGGAGATATTGATGAGGACCTTTACAAGTCGGTGATGGAGCGGATCCATGAAGCCAAAGGTGCTTATGTGGTCCAGCCTCCGGCCATGGGCTACCCCTATCTTTTATCCGGGCGGGATATCAGGAAGCACATTGATGCCAGCTTAGACTATTTGGGAACCCTGCTGATTACCAGCAATGTGGCGGGAATGATTGAGAAAAATATTGATGAACTGGAGGCGGACAGCGCAGCCCTCTGCGTCTATTCCCCTGAGGGCGTCATTTATGAAAATCAGGAAAATATGATGGCAAGCATTCCCCCTGTTTCCGGGGAAAAGGGCTATCAGATCATTAAAAACCAGGGACAGAGGTACTTCCTGTGTTATTTGAAATCCTCGAAAACCGGCTGGACTTATGTAAACATGTTTCCCTATTCAGAGATTTACGGCCAGAACCAGAACCTGCGCAATCTCATGCTCGGCGGATTTATGGCCCTGTTTCTGGCAGCAGGCCTGATTTTAAAAAAGCTGGCACATATGATAACAAAGCCCTTGGAAAACCTTACAAAGAGCATGGAAATCGTGGAGGTTGGAGACTTTGGAAAAGCCAAAAAGTTTCTTCAGACCAGCGAAAGGGCCGATGAAATCGGGCTTCTGACCCAGGAGTTCCGGGTCATGCTGGACAAGATCGACAACTTAATTCATGAAAATTATGAAAAACAGCTCCTGATTAAGGATACAAAATACAAGATGCTCCAGGCTCAGATTAACCCTCATTTCCTTTATAATACCTTAAACAGCATCAACTGGATGATCCGTGGGAAAAAGAATGACGAAGCGGCGGAAATGACGGTGGCCTTGGGAGTAATTCTCCGCTCGGCCTTAAGCAAGGAGCAGTTCTTCACCCTTGAGGAGGAGCTGGACATATTGAAACGGTATATTACCATTCAGGAATTCCGCTACCGGAAACGGGCTGTATTCCATGTCAGCTCCAGGGTCTTGGGATCTTATCTCATTCCCCATATGACCATACAGCCCTTAGTGGAAAATTCCATTTATCACGGGGTGGAAAAGATGCTGACACCCTGTACCATTTCTGTGTCTCTGGAAGAGGAAGAAGACCATATCCGGATTCAGGTTTCCGATGACGGACCGGGAATGACTGCCGGGGAGCTTCAGGCAGCCCGTTCCTTTTCTCTCGAATCCAGGGAACATGGAATCGGACTTAAAAATATTTATGAACGGCTGAAAATGGCCTTTGACCAGGAGGCAGAGTTTGACATAAGCAGCAGTCCGGGAGAGGGGACGAAAGTAACCATAAGGATTCCAAAAACGGAGGCCGGGAAGAAGAATGTATAAGGTATTGCTTGTAGATGATGAAGACATTGAGCGTGAGGCCATGGCGGAGCTCATCCCCTGGGAGACTTTGGGCATGGAGCTGGCGGACATGGCCTGGAATGGGATTGAGGCCCTGGAAAAGATAAAGACCCATTTGCCCGATATTGTGATTACGGACATTAAAATGCCGGTCATGGATGGAATCGAACTCATCAGAAGAACCCATGAGCAATATCCCGGCATCTTTTTCGTGGTCCTGTCCGGCTATGGGGAATATGAATACACCAGCAAGGCCATGGAGCTGGAGATCCGTCATTATATTTTAAAGCCCTGCGACGTGGATAAGATTGTGGAAGTGCTGCTGAATGTGAAAAACGAGCTTATGAGCCGGGAGGAACGGTTAAAATCCCAGCGGGAATATCAAAGCAGCATCCAGCGCATGGTCCCTCACATCAAGGAGCGGATTCTCCATGAGCTCATAACCAAAAAGGAACTATCGGTTTCAGACCGGTTTCTTCTTACCAATTTTACGGAAGACCTTAACGGTGACTTCATCCTTTTATCCGTCCGCGGGAAAAATGACTTTGACCAGCTGGACCGCTTTGCCCTGACAAATATTCTTACGGAGCTCATAGGGGAAGACCATGTTTATATGAGCGCAGGCTTAAAAAAGGAAATGGTCTATCTCCTGCCCGCAGCATTTTCCCTCTGGCTCCCTTCTTTGATGGAAAAAGCCCATAAGGAGTATTACAAATACAAAAAGGCTGGGCTTTGCTCCGCTGTCAGCAAAAAGGGACGGATTCAGGAGTGCTTCCGGCTCTACTGCCAGGTTCAGGAGCTGTTTTCTTACGGCGGACTGGAGGAAAACCGGGAATTTCTGCGGTATGAAATGTATGAGGAAGAATCTGAAAGCTCATTTCTTCTGGTGGATCACGCCAGGATACGGAAAGCTGAGAGCCCGGAAGAACTGTTGTTTGAAATATACTGCTCCTTTGTTAAAATGGAGATCCGGCAGATTCCAACCGATAAGATGGCAAGGGTGTACGGCTTTGCCTTGAAAATCCTGTTCGGGGAAGAGGAAAGCGTTCTGGAAAAGAGCGGTCAGCCATGGGAACTGGTGGAGCAGATTGCAAAACGGTGTGCATTTCATATGAATCTGGGATTCCCGGATACCAAGGACGGGATGAGAATGAAAGAGATCCTGTACATGATTTACCGGAACATTAAAAATCCGGAGTTAAATCTTCAGTACATGGCTCAAAACGTGCTGTTTATGAATGAGGATTACTTAGGCCGGTTTTTTGCCAGAAACATGAATGAAAGGTTTTCTGCTTTTCTTGTTAGAATCCGCCTTTCCCTGGCCCAGCGGCTTCTGGACTTCCAGCCGGATATGAAGGTTTCGGAGCTGGCAGAGCTTACTGGATATCCGGCTGACGGCCAGTATTTTACAAAGGTGTTTAAAAAGCATACGGGAATGGTTCTGTCGGAATACCGCAGGACTGTGAAAGGAAATAAAGAGGAAAGCGCGGAGTAAAAAGTTCTTCGCTCTTTCCTTTTACAGCCGTTTTAGCCGGATATGTTTTAGTCGGATATTTACGGTCGCATGGTCTGATAATTCCATTCAGTTTTCCCCTTAAAGTCTTTATAATGACCTTATGAGAAATATGAGAAAATTAAAAAGGAGAGGTATTTTATGAAAAAAACATGGAAGAAATTTGCAGCCCTGGGTATGACGGCAGTCATGGCGCTGTCAGTGGCCGGATGCGGCTCCGGCAATAAAGCGTCCTCAGCGGATAAGGGTACCTCCGCTCAGGGAACCGGAACAGCAGGTGCGGAAAGCACGGCCAAGGGCTCAGAAGCCTCCGGCGGGGACCCGGTTACCATTAAGATTACCTGGTGGGGCGGCCAGGGGCGTCACGATTATACCCAGAAGCTTTTAGACCTTTACAGCCAGTCCCATCCAAACGTAAAATTCGAAGCCATTCCCTCCGGCTGGGACGGATATTTTGACAAGCTGGCCACCCAGGCCGCATCAGGCTCCATGCCGGATCTGGTGCAGATGGATTACTTATATATAACCACCTATGCGAAAAACAATTCCCTGGCTGATTTACAGCCTTTCATTGACGACAAAACCATTGATACTTCCAAGGTGGATGAAAAGCTTTTAAATACCGGAAAAATCAACGGAAAATTGGCCGGATTTGTTCTGTCCAGTTCCTATATTTCCGTGGGGTATAATCCCGATGTGCTGACGGAAGCGGGAGTCACCGAGCCGGACAGCAGCTGGACCTGGGATGATTTTATTGCCGCGGCAAAGACAGTCAAGGAGAAGACCGGAAAATACGGACTTGCCATGGGCCCCGTAGATGATACCAACCTTTTCAATTACTGGGTAAGGCAGAAAGGAGAAAGCCTGTTCAGCCAGGACAAAAAGTCCCTGGGCTATAAGGATGATAAGGTTTGCTCCGACTTTATCCAGATGTGGGCCGATTTAATGAAAGACGGAGTGATTCCAAACCCTGATGAATACGCAGCCATCCAGGCCCTGGGCCAGGAGGCGGGCCCGGTGGTGACCGGAGACGGGGCCATGCTGATGGAGTGGAATAACTACGCGTCAAAGGTAAGCAGCGTCAATGATAAGATTAAAATGGTCACCCCTCCCTTATCCGGAGATTCCCAAAACAAGGGCCTTTGGCTGAAGCCGGGCATGTTCTTCTCCGTGGCGGAAACCTCCAAGGTAAAGAAAGAAGCAGCCGAGTTCATCAACTGGTTTGTAAATTCTGAGGAAGCAAACGATATAATCATGGCGGAGCGGGGAACTCCGGTATCCTCTGACATCCGGGACCACATGGTAAACTCCGGCAATCTCGCCCCTCAGCAGATTGCAATGTTCCAGGGCGTGGAGGCAGCCCTGCCGCTTTGCGGAGAAACCCCTGATCCCGACCCTGTAGGAATGTCAGAGGTCAACGAAGCCTTTAAAAATGCGGCATACAGCGCATTTTACGGACAGATCACTGCGGAGGAAGCGGCGGCCAAGTTCCGGAAAGACGCGGATGCCATTTTATCCAGAAGCAACTGATCATAGAAAAGCAGAGAGGCCAGGTCATAAGGGCCTCTCTGATATTTAAAAGAGGAGAGATTATGAAAAATAAAAAGAAAAAAGCCGTATATAAGCCCATGGACAATCTGGTCGGCTATCTTTTGTTAGGGCCATGGATTCTTGGCTTTATCGGCATGTGGCTGATCCCGGCGTTTATTTCCCTTTATTACTCCTTTACGGATTTCAACCTGTTAAACACCCCCAAAATCATTGGATTTTCCAACTATACCCGGGCATTTACACAGGATGACACATTTATAAAGGCCTTAAAGGTCACATTTTCCTACGTTCTTATTCTGGTTCCCTTACGTCTGGCTTTCGCCCTTTTCGTAGCCATGCTGCTAAATAAAAAGCATAAATTCCTGGGACTTTACCGGACCCTGTATTACGTTCCTTCCATCATAGGGGGCAGCATTGCGGTATCCGTGGTGTGGAAGCAGATTTTCGGAAACAAGGGCGTTGTAATGACCCTTTTATCCGCTTTGGGCATTCACCAGAGCTTATCCTTTCTGGGAAATCCAAAGTCAGCCTTAAGCGTCATCATTCTGATGGGGGTCTGGCAGTTCGGTTCCTCCATGCTCATATTTTTATCCGCATTGAAACAGATTCCCTACACACTCTACGAGTCGGCCATGGTAGATGGAGCCCGGCCCCATTACACATTTTTAAAGATTACTCTTCCCATGCTGACGCCTACGATTTTCTTTAATCTGATCCTGCAGATCATAAACGGCTTCCGGGTGTTTACAGAAAGCTTCGTCATCACGGACGGCGGTCCCTTGGACAGCACCCTGTCCTATGTCCTTTATTTATACCGCAGGGCCTTTACGTTCTTTGATATGGGCTATAGCTGCGCTCTGGCCTGGATTCTTGTGGCTATCATCGCGGTCTTTACGGCCATTCTTTTCAAGACACAGAAAAACTGGGTATATTACGAGTCAGAGGAGGGTTAAACCATGGGAATGCATGCAAAGAAAAGAATCAATTCCATAAGGTTTCATATTGGGGCATGTCTGATCGGATTTTTAATGATTTACCCCCTGCTCTGGCTCCTGGCCAGTTCCTTTAAAAGCAATGAAACCATGTTTTTAGATACATATTCCCTGATCCCAAAGGTGTGGGATGGGGTGAAAAACTACAAAAGCGGCCTAGCCGGTGTGGGCGGTGTGAGGTTTGCCACATTTTTTATCAATTCTTTTACCGTGACCGTAATCGGGACCGCAGGCTGTGTCATGACCTCCCTGCTGGCCGCCTATTCCCTGTCCAGAATTAAATTCAAATTTGCCGGCTTCTGGTTCGGCTGTGTGATGCTGACCATGATGATCCCATCCCAGGTAATGGTGGTGCCCCAGTATATTATTTTAAAAAAGCTGAACTTAATCGATACCAGGACGGCCCTTATTCTGCCTTGGTTCTTCGGAGGCGCATTTTTTATCTTCCTGATGGTTCAGTTTTTCCGTGGAATTCCCAGGGAACTGGATGAAGCGGCTGAAATTGACGGCTGCGGGAAAATAGGAATCCTGTTCCGCATTCTGGTGCCGGTGGTAAAGCCTGCAATTATCACATCTTCTATTTTTGCCTTTTACTGGATCTGGCAGGATTTCTTCCAGCCCCTGATCTTCATGAACAGCGCAAGAAAGTTTACAATACCCCTGGCCCTCAATATGTATCTGGACCCCAATTCCTATAATAACTATGGAGGCCTGTTTGCAATGTCAGCAATCTCCTTGCTGCCGGTGATCCTTTTCTTTATTATTTTCCAGAGGTATCTGGTGGATGGAATTGCCATGGATGGAATTAAGGGGTAAAGGCAGCTCCTATATAAAAAATGGGAATGGATACGGCTTATGAAGCCAAATCCATTCCCATTTTCTTATCGTATAGGAAAGTTCATCCTATACGATAAAAACCCTCCGGGGGATCGCACTGCGGCGGTAAGGTTGGATGTCGCAGAAGCGACCCAACCCAGGCAAAGAATCCCGCGTGCGGGATTCTTTCTTGTTTCAGGATATTCTTATATGTATTATAGATCAAAGCTTAAACTGATCCATAAGCCCATTTAAAATCTGAGCCTGGCCGGAGAGCTCCTCGCTGGTAGCCGCGCTTTCCTCTGCCGTAGCAGAATTCGTCTGTACCACGCTGGAGATCTGATCGATTCCCAGGGTCACCTGGGCGATGGAGCTTGCCTGTTCCTGGGATGCCGAGGCGATCTCATAGATCAGGGAGGCCACCTTTTCGGAAGAGGAGGCGATCCGGTCCAGGGAATCCGCGGTTTCCCCGGCAATTGCCGTTCCCCTTTCCACTGATTGGGCCGAGCTTTCAATGAGGGCGGCGGTGCTCCTTGAGGCCTCTGCGCTCTTTGATGCCAGATTGCGCACTTCATCGGCTACCACGGCAAATCCCTTTCCTGCTTCACCGGCCCGGGCAGCTTCAACTGCCGCATTTAAAGCCAGGATATTGGTCTGGAATGCGATATCTTCGATGGCCTTTATGATCTTCCCGATTTCTCCGGAGGTCTGATTGATCTGGCTCATTGCAGAGGTCATTCTCTTCATCTGTTCTTTTCCGTTTTTCAGTTCGGAAGAGGTCTCCTTTGCCTGAAGGCTGGCCTCCTCCGCCCTTTTTGCGTTTAGGTCCACATGAGAGGAAATCAGGTTTATGGTGGCTGCCAGCTCTTCCACGGAGCTGGCCTGTTCTGTGGCTCCCTGGGAAAGAGCCTGGGCTCCGGCGGAAACCTGTTCAGAGCCGGAAGCAACCTCCCCTGAGGACTGGTTGATCCTTAAAAGAGTGTCCCTAAGTCCTGACTGCAGGCGGTTCATGGCCTGAAGGATGCCTCCAAAGCTTCCTGAATAGGCGGATTCACAGCCTGAGGAAACCGTTAAGTTACCCTCTGCTATCTCATGAAGAAGATAATCCACATCCCCGATAATCATTTTCAATCCAGTTACCAGCTCCCGGGTGGCCTCCGCCAGCACGCCGGTTTCATCCCGGCTGGTGATTTCCGGAACAGGAGAATCCAAATCTCCCTGAACCAGAAGCTTCATGCGTTCCGCACAGGCTGTCATGGGATCTCCGATCCTTCGGGCCAGGATGACGGATATGGTCACGGTCACAGCCAGGGCGGCTATGAGCAGTACTGCGGAAATAATGATCCCGGTTAAGGTGGCTTTCATAAAATCAGTCATAGGCGCTTTAAGGCCGAAGCTCCAGCCGTCGGTGCCGTCAATCGGTGCGTAGGCCAGGAATTCTTCCACTCCGCCCCTGCTGTAACGGCCAAAGCCGCTGTTTCCTTCAGACATCACCTTTTCAAGGGCAGCCAGAGCCGCCAGATCAGAATCTGTCTTAGCGATTTCCTGGGCGTTTATTGCGCTGGTTACATTTTCCATATCAACATCAGCGATGACACTGCCGTTTTTGTTCAGTATGTAGGAGCTGCTTCCTTCGCTGACCTTTATGCTGGAAACGATATCATTTAAAAATGTTTCTGTGGGAACAAAATACACGACGCCCACTACCTTGGTATCCGGAATACCCTTATCCC
The DNA here is from genome assembly GCA_047604985.1 of Lacrimispora sp. Classification (GTDB taxonomy): domain Bacteria; phylum Bacillota; class Clostridia; order Lachnospirales; family Lachnospiraceae; genus Lacrimispora. The sequence goes on along the minus strand of JASGGP010000006.1, from coordinate 17,893 downwards.
ACAAGGGGGCGGATATGATAATGGTAAGCTGCCCGGTGACCTTGCTGATCAGGGGCTCGGACACTACGGTCTCCCCCTTTAAGGACTTCTGGAAATAGTCCCGGTCGGCATAGCTTTTTCCGTCAAACAGGCTGACTCCGTCTGCCCCGATTATGTTTCCACGCTGGAAGCTGTGGGCCTTTGCCCTCTGGTCAATGATGGACTTTTTCTCATCCACGCTGGTATCCGAACTGGAAAGGCGGGCAACGCAGCCAACCTCGTATGTAATATTTTTGTAAATATCCAGTTCCTTGGAAACCCGCTGTGAGGCAGTAAGAGCCAGCTCCGTCATGGTCTGGTTCATGGTTCCGATCATGCTGGAATAGTTTAAATAAATGCTGGTACCTCCTACTGCGCACAGGGAAAGAAATACCGTCAGGGCCATGCCAAGCAGTATTTTTGTTTTTATACTCTTCATATTTACTTCTCCTTTGTACTTAGCTTAAGCCTGGAAAAACAGGAACAAAAAGCCGGATTTTCATTATAATAAGTATACTTTATATTAGTAAAAATGTCTAATTTATTTTCCTGTAATTTAGTAGGTAAGTCTTTATAAAAAGGTGCTTCCATAAAGCTTATTGAGGGGTATTTCCTGTATCTTCCGTAAGCGAAACAGCTCTCACTTTTTCTCTAAGCCTACTGTCATTTGAATCCGGCTATAAGGGTTGGAATGATCACCTGGACCGGCAATATGTCTTCCGTTTATGATTCATTCAACGGGCAGGTGTTGACATAATTTCCTTTGCGTGTATATTATAATAGAAATACTTGATTTTATAAGTTAAAATGAATATCCCTCCTTTTAAACCGGATGAAAGAACCTGCAAACCGGCCGGCTGCCCTTTTATCAGGGAAAAGAAGAATTCTATTGACAGCAAGAGACGCCATAGAAATGAAGGGATGAAAGAGAAGGGATTTCATGAAATTTGATGTTTATAAACTGGCGGACAAGTACAAATTGACAGATACGGAAACCCAGATATTGAATTATATTTTGGAGAATAACCAACAGGTACTCCATATGGCAGTGCGAGAGGTTGCAAATCTGAACTTTGTATCTGCCGCAACCATAATCAAATTATCGAAAAAGATGGGGTATACCGGATATACGGATATGGTATACCGCCTGAACTTCATGATGACAAGCCATCGGAAAAATAAAGAAAGGCTGTCGGACATCACAAGCTTTATCAACGATATACCCAATGAGACCTTAAATGATTTTATGAACCAGCTAAAAACCCATAGAAACGATATTATTCTGGTGTCAGCTACCGGCTTTTCCTCTCCTCTGGCGGAATACATGGAGCGCAAGCTTTTGGTAACCGGTTTCCGGGTCATCAGGACCAACGCCTATGCAGTATATGATAAAAACCGTCTTGGCGCGGCCTTGGTCCTTATGGTTTCAAAAAGCGGTGAAACAGATACCATTGCAAAGCTGGTTGACTATGCAAACGAAAACCGTCTGGATATCGTTTCCTTTACCGGAGAACAGAGCAATTATATTGGACGCAGGTCCACGGTAAATATTCCCATTCTGGATGACAAGACTCTGGATGACCGGAATCTGCAGTCGAATTATTTTTATGCGCGGGTGATTGTGGTATTTGAATATTTAATGAGTCAGGTATTGGAAGAACTGGAATAGTCCGGTTCTTCTTTTTATTTCTCAGAATTGAAAATAATAAACAGGAGTAAATATGTTCACTATATGGTCAACATGTTGTGAATAACGGAAAATACATTTCGATTTGTGTGCAAGTGTGATAATATTCCATGGCGAGGTAATTACCAGTGAAAACAAATATGTATGGAGGAATATGAGATGAAGGATAAAGTAGTAAAAGCCATGCAAAGCTTTTCTAAAGCGATGATCGGGCCGGTGTTATTCTTACCTGTGGTAGGTATGATGATTGCCCTGACAGCGATCATGACCAATACCGCATTTGTTTCTGAAGGCGGAGCGGTGTGGACCATCGGAAAGTTTTTTAACAGCATGCTGAATTCCATTATGGGGAATTTAAGTATTCTTTTCTGTGTGGGAATTGCCAACGGTATGGCAAAAAAGAAAAAGGCAGATGCCTCATTTGTGGCATTGCTGTCATATATCATGTTTTTAGGCGCCAACAGCAAATGGCTGGACCTGTCAGGAAAGCTGGCGGAAGGGGCAACGGCCAGCGCACTGTACGGTACGGGCCAGACCATTCAGTTAGGATTTCATGTAACCGATATGGGGGTATTTCTTGGCATGATCATCGGCGTTCTGGTGGCCCTTGTTCACAACAAGCACTGCGATACCGAGTTTAAGGGCGGATTTGCTCCTTATGGCAACAGTAAGCTTGTGTACATGATTATGATTCCGGTCATTGCAGTATTAAGCATTGGCGTGACCTATGTGTGGCCCGGCGTTGCAAGTGGGATCTCTGCATTAACCGGCTTTATGAGCACTGCCGGAGCAGCAGGTGTATTTGTATACGGATTCTTAAACCGGTTCCTGATCCCCACCGGATTGCACCACTTGATCTGGTCTCCTTTCCTCTATTCCGCAGTCGGAGGACAGGCGGTAATCGGAGGAGAAAATGTTATCGGCGCAAAACCCATCTTCCTGGCGCTGTTAAGTGACCCGGCAGCCGGAATGATGCCGGATACCTGCCGCTTCCTGACCTACGGCCTGATGAAGACCTTTGGTATCATCGGTGTGGCACTGGCTTTCTATGTGACTGCCAAGAAGGTGAAAAAGGCGAATTTAAAGGCCCAGATGATTCCTGCCACTTTAACCGCAGTAATTGCCGGTATAACGGAACCCCTGGAATTTACCTTTATTTTTGCGGCTCCCTTATTATGGCTGGTTTATTCCCTTCTGGATGGATTTTTCCAGATGATCGTTTACTTAATCGGCGTCCGTGTCTGTGCCACCAACGGCATCCTGGATTTCCTCGTGTTAAATCTTCCTGCCGGAATCGGCAGAACCCTATGGCCCCTGTACGTGCTGGTTGGCCTTGTGGAAATTCTTGTGATCTTCGTGGTTTTCAAGTTCATGATTGAAAAGCTGAACTTAAAGACCCCCGGACGGGAAGATGATGATACGGAAGCGGCTTTGGATTTAAGTGCCAATGCAGCAGCTGTTAAAAAGGAATTAAAGACAAAACAGTCCGGAACCGAAACAGAAGAAGACAGATTGAGCCAGGGCATAACGATTGTAAAAGCATTAGGCGGAAAAGAAAACATCTTAAGCTTAGAAAACTGTTTTTCTAGGTTAAGAGTAGAGGTTGCGGACAGTTCAAAAATTGATGAAGCGGCCTTAAAAGGCACCGGAGCAGCCGGTGTTATGAAAAATGGAAATGCGGTTCAGGTAGTATATGGCCTCAGCGTTTCCAAAATGAGAACCCTTGTTGATGACGCATTGGAAAAGATGTAATCGCATAAATGATGCAGTCAGAAAAGATGGAACCACATAAATGATGCAGTCAGAAAAAATAGAATCACATAAATAAGGAGGAAAAGACATGGACAAGACATTTAAATTAGTCATTGTAGGCGGCGGCAGTACTTATACACCGGGAATTGTTAAAAGCCTGTTGGATCAGAGGGATCAATTCAAGCTTTCTGAATTAAGACTTTACGATAACTTCAAGGAACGCCAGGATAAAGTAGGAGTTTTGGTAAAAAAGGTCATTGAAATGTTTGATCCGGAGGTGAAGCTGGTTCTTACCACAGACCCCAAGGAAGCGTTTACGGATGCAGATTTTATTTTTGCCCAGATGCGTGTTGGCCTGTATCATATGAGAGAGCTTGACGAGAAGATTCCTTTAAAATATGATGTGGTTGGCCAGGAAACCTGCGGGCCGGGCGGCCTTGCATATGGCTTAAGAACCATTTATCCAATGGTGGAAGTAATCGATTATTGTGAAAAATATGCAAGCAAGGAATACTGGATTGTAAATTATTCCAATCCGGCTGCCATTGTTGCAAAGGCCATGCACAAGCTCCGTCCAAATGCCAGGATCTTAAATATCTGCGATATGCCGGTGGCCATTATGAGAAACATGGCAAACATTTTAGACTGTGACAGAAAAGACATTGTACCGGATTACTTTGGCCTGAATCATTTTGGCTGGTTTACAAAGATCCGTGTAGGTGAAGAGGACCGCACCGAGGAATTAAAGGCTTATGTAAGAGACCATGGTTATATGCCGCCGGATGAAAGAAGTGAGGTGCGCCATAATGACGCCTCCTGGAAGCATACCTTCGACAATGCAAAAAATCTAATGAGAATGTTCCCGGACTATCTGCCCAACACCTATATGCAGTATTATCTGTTAGGCGATGAGATTGTAAAGCATTCGGACAAAAATTATACCAGAGCCAATGAGGTCATGGATGGAAGAGAAAAACGGATTTTTCAGGCGGCAGAACAGTTTGAAACTACCGGAGAAATTGATATGACCCCATTTTTTACCGGTGTGCATGGTGAATTTATTGTGGAAGTGGCCATGAGCCTGGCCTTTAATTTAAGAAAACGCCATCTGGTAATGGTTATGAACAATGGAGCTGTCAAGAATTTACCGGACGATGCCATGGTGGAAATTCCCTGCTACATTACCAGCGAAGGACCGGAAGCTACCAGAGTAGGGGAAATTCCCACTTTCTATAAAGGAATGATCGAACAGCAGGAAGCCAGTGAAAAGCTGATCGTAGAGGCGGCTATAGAAGGAAGCTATAACAAGGCCTTGGCTGCATTTACGCTAAATAAGACCATACCGTCAGCCATGGCCGCAAAACAGATTTTGGATGAAATGATTGAAGCAAATAAGGATTACTGGCCGGAATTGAAATAGGATGATAAGATATCAGGCCGAAATAGATTCTGGTGTCTGAAGAGTGGGAGTCTTTGATGCGCCGCGGCGTACTGAAAATTCAGTATTGCCGCGGCGCTTTTTGATAGGATGTGGAAGCTCTGCAGTCAGGAAAGTAATTGCACACGGAAATGGGATATGTCATCATCGTGATATGGAACAATCGTGTCACTGCAGGGGCGTTGGCCTTCCATCAATAGTTAAATTACTTACCAATCGGTGTTCCGCAATATTCACATTCTGAAACTTTACCCACGGTAATAACATTAAGTGCACCACAACCCGGACAACGTACAGATTTTGTTTCTTCATGTGGTTGGCTGGGAGGTGTATTATGTACATAATGCGGATCTATTATCTGCTGGCTAAACGCAACCTTTTTATTTCCACGATCTATATAGGCATTTTCTAAATACCCAGTATCTGCCATTTTCTGCAAATCATTCATAACGACATTATATGGTATGGAAACGGTAGCAGCAATACTCTCAATATCCAGTACTCCTCCATTAATAACCTCAACGTATCGTTCATATTTAACTGCGGTCTTTTTAATATTAAATGATTTACGCAGCAGTAAAATACCACTTATACCTATTATTAAAATTATGATTATATCATCAGCACCACTGGAAGTCCCGGTAAATTCTGAGAGAAGTATGAGACCGTCCAGGGCAATGAGAAACCAGGCTATAACTGCAATTGCAATTGCTTTGGGTCTCGGTGATAATTTTTTAATGGCTAAGTACAATCCTACAGGCCAAAAAACAATGATCCAAAAAATAACCCAACCCCATCGCATCGTTTTTTTACGTGCCATAATTAAAAATCCCCCCTGCTAGGCTTATTATATTCTCCATTTTTAAAGTTTTCAGATCGTGTTATTGCCTTTTGATGTAAATGCTTTGAAAAGGCATTAAGCATAATACCCATAATTAAAAACAACGCATTGATTACTAACTGTAAAAAGATAAATGAATTTACTTTGTCATGAAAATTATTTACAAAAAATAAACTTATAATAACAGCGGCTAAGTAAATAAAAGTTGCAGTACTTAATGATGCAGTATAAAATATGCCAGCTCTTCCAGGTTTATTATTATAAATGAAAAGTATAGAACATAGGGAAATCAGCAGAGAAAAGAGAAGTGCTGAAAATGCCCAATAATACAACCTTGCTTTAGGAATACTCAAAAGAAAAAAGCCAATAATTACTGCAAGGATAACCACTCCGAAAATGCTGATTATGTGTTTATTGTTCATAATCTTCACCTAGTACTTTCTTACCGCATTCAGGGCAAAATTTCAAATTATCTCCCAATTCAGTGCCACATGAACTACATCTTTTAATCAACGGATTTCCACAATTAGGGCAAAACTTCTGGCCGTCCTCAACTTCTTCTTTACATTTTGGACAGGTTTTGATAAGGCTGTTTCCACATTGTCCGCAAAATTTTAAATGGATATCATTATATGCCTTACACTTTGGGCAAATTCTCTGGCCAGCTGTGGAAGCAGAAGAATCTTTACCGCAAAACGGACAGAATTTATATTCTACACCGATTTGTTTATGACAATGAGGACATTCCTTATTCTGGTTGATGTTAATATTTTTTCCTATTTCGCCAATAGAACTTCCAAAGTTATTTCCTATTCCAAGTCCCATTCCCAATCCAATTCCGGCACCCATAATTGGAGCCGAACCAGCACCTTTATTTGTGGCAGCACCTTCCAATGTGTCAAATGAACGTTCTTGCGCATAGGAGTAACCGATAATATCCATCTCCGCTTTTTTTGCAAGGGCATCTTTCAATTTAACTACTGCTGTATCATCTTCAGGTACGCTAATATCATTTACATAAAAGTTTACCAATTCGATTCCAAAATCTAATAATACCGGTGAAATAGCTTCTCGCAAAGCCTCAGATATCTCACTGATGTAAGCATTAATTTCTAAAACAGAGATTTTCTTTTGAATCAGATACTTTGATATATCATCTTTAACTTCTGTCAGATAAATCCCTCTAAAATATTTTATAATATCATTAGTTGTAAATGAAGATAAAGTGCCCACAAGCTTTTGAATAAAAACTTTAGAATCTGAAATTTTCACTCCAAACTGCCCAAATGCCCTTACTGGAACAAACACATTGTATTTAGGGTCCTGTAACTGGATAGGGGTTGGAGTCCCCCATTTTATATCAAGAGAATTTACTTTATTTATGTACCAAATTTCAGCAGAAAACGGAGAACGTCCTCCGAAAGGAAGATTGACAAGCTTATTTAGCAAGGGGATATTGGAAGTCTCCAATGTATGGCGGCCTGGTCCAAACCAATCCAGTGCTTGCCCTCCCTTATATAAGATTGCTTCCTGAGATTCGTTTACTATTACTTGAGTCCATGTTCCAAGTTCTGAATTCGGATACTTCCATGCAAATACATCCGGCGAACCATCGTACTTTACTACTTCAACAATCGCCATTGATTATACCGACCTTTCTACTAAAGCTACTAAATAGTTCACCTTTTTTCATATTCTTTTATGATTATAGCAAAATTTTCCATAAAAATCAATCAGCTCTGATTCCTTATAGTAATTACATGCTTACTTATTACCAGAGTCTCAGAGGACGAAATATTACAGGATATGGGTTCTCCGGGCCATTCAACTCTGTCCATGACCATGGACTTATATTCTCATGTATTACCAACGGCCAGAACAGAGGAAATGGAACTGATTGCAAAGACATTTTAAAATGTAAAGGATGGAGCTGTAAGTTCCTTATATTTAAGGGAAATTAAATCTCAGTGTGGGTAAATTGTGGGTACGCGCTTGAATTTTCCTTTCCACTATGATATAGTTACACCCGTAATAAGGCCGTGAAATCCTGGATTTCAAAGGAAATTTCACAACAACGACCGGTGTGTTCGAGACCTTCCACACCTAAAACAAAACTAAAGGAGAACTAAATATGATTAACAAAACCTCAGAAAGAACCTATCTCATGGTTCAGGCAGCGGCAATCGCTGCAATCTACACCGTGCTGACAATGATCTTTGCGCCCATCAGCTTCGGTCCTGTCCAGTTCCGGATTTCGGAAGCTCTTTGTATCCTGCCCTTTTTCACCCCTGCAGCCGTTCCAGGCCTGTTTATAGGCTGTTTATTATCCAACTTCTTATATGGAGCCGCGACTCTGGATGTGGTCTTCGGAAGCCTGGCAACGTTGATTGGTGCATTAGGCTCTTACTGGCTTCGCAAAAACAGATGGCTGGTATGTCTCCCACCCATTCTGTCCAACGTAATCATCATTCCCTGGGTACTGCGGTACGCCTACGGCTCCGAGGACCTTATCTGGTATGCCATGTTCACGGTGGGAATCGGTGAAGTCTTAGCCATCGGTATCCTGGGAAATATGCTGCTTGGTGTTTTAAACCGCTATAAGCACATAATATTCGGCCGTTTTTTAACGGATAAATAGATTTCATAATAACTATTCCATAATAACTAAAGTAATTCTCCCGGCCATGGGCAGCGCCGGGAGTTTTTTGTTTCTTTTTCTTAATAAAATTGTAAGTTACAATCATAAAAAAAAATTTAAATAAAACCGGAAATTGTTACCAGAATGTAACCGCCATACTCTATAATAATATTAAATGATATCATAACAAAAAGGCAATGGTGAGAAAGATGGCAATAGGAAAAATGAGCGCAGTTCGAAATACAGATAGATATTTTTCTATAGCAGTAGATGAATGCGATGAGATAAGCATTAAGGGAATCATGTTTCACGGAAGCGGCTCTTATGGGATTCATTTCAATAGTCTGCTGGAGATGATCCTGAATATGGACCGAATATACGATGAAACAGGGTGTTCCAAGCAGACCTTTCAAATGAGGTCCTTTCCGGGAGTGGAGCTTCCGGTTGCTGCGGCGCGTCCTTACAGAGAGGCGCAGCGTGCCGGAAAGCTGGCGACTTTCGGCATTTATGTCAGTTACCGTTACCACGCCAGCTGGCAGGGAACGGTCTTTTGGAATGAGGGAAGCCTCTCGGAGTCATTTGAAAGTGAATTGCAGCTGATGCAGCTGATCGAAGGAATCTTAAGCGGACATTATCCGGAAAAACAGGAGGGCTCTCTGGATACCTGCCATATTTCCGTTGATTCCTATGACTCCGGCCGGATCATGGGAACATACCAGAACATACCGTCTGAAACCATAAAAAATTTTGATTCCCCGGTGGATTTAGCCTGTACACTTGGGAAATTTATTGAGCTTGAGGTTTTGGAAGATGAAACCTTAAAATACGGTCTTAATTACGATCAGCTCATATCCAGCGAGGCCTGTTCCTCCTGCAGAAGAGGAGGGCAATTGGCAACCTTTTCCATTAAGGTAATGTTCCGGGAGTACTCTACCTGGCAGGGCATTATCTACTGGAGGGAAGGCAGAGCCCAGCAGGCGTTCCGCAGCTATAAGGAAATGCTTTATATAATTGCATCAGCCATGGAACCGGCGGCAGAATCCGTAAAATCAACGGCAGCAGGCCAATGGGATAGGAACCATGGGACAGAAGAATGTTCTTTTGCTGTGGGATCATAGGAGAAAAGGCATAAAGCGCGCTTTACAGCTCATAAAATCTGTAAGGCGCCTTTTTTTTGACCCGAATGAAACCTGTAAAGTGAGTTTCGTCCCATTACGATTCTCCTGTAGATTTTCTCCCGGCTTTCTTATATAATAGAGAAGAAATCGGTTGACTTTACATAAGAAAAGCAGTAAAAGTAAGAGGAAGTAACAGACAGCGAAGAAAACAAAGATTAAGGATGGAAAAAACATGTATCAGATTGATTTTCATAAACCGGAGGCAATACATTTTATTGGAATAGGCGGAATCAGCATGAGCGGCCTGGCGGAAATCCTCATTGACGAGGGCTTTACCGTGACGGGCTCTGATTCCCACGAATCGGAGCTGACGCGCCATTTGGAAGCAAAGGGAGCCAAAATCGCATATGGGCAGCGGGCGGAAAATATTAAAGGCGGCATTGACGTGGTGGTCTACACGGCAGCCGTTCATCCGGATAACCCGGAATTTGCGGCAGCTGTGGAAAAACAGCTTCCCATCCTCAGCAGGGCGGAGCTTTTGGGCCAGATGATGACCAATTACCGGAACTCTATTGCTGTTTCAGGAACTCATGGAAAGACTACCACCACGTCCATGATAACGGAGATTCTTCTGGCAGGAAATACGGACCCCACCATTTCCGTAGGGGAATTTTAAATTCCATAGGGGGCGACATCCGGGTAGGCGGCCCGGATCTGTTTGTGACAGAAGCCTGTGAATATACCAATAGCTTTCTGTCCTTTTTCCCCACCATGGAGGTGATCTTAAATGTCGAAGCGGATCATCTGGATTTTTTTAAGGACATTGCGGATATCCGCCATTCTTTCCGCCTTTTTGCAGAAAAGCTTCCGGAAGACGGGCTGCTGGTAATCAATAATGACATTGAAAATATGGAGTACATCACCGATGGACTTCCCTGCCGGGTAATTACCTTTGGAAAGAAGCCGGGAAGCCGGTACCAGGCCCATGGGATACGGTTCGATGAACTGGCAAGGGCCACCTATGATCTGATAGTGGATGGAGAAACTGTGGATACAATTACTCTTGGGGTGCCGGGAGAGCATAATGTATACAATTCCCTGGCGGCCGCCGCAATCGGCATGGAGCTGGGGATTCCCATGGAAATGATTAAAAAGGGATTGAAGCGTTTCACAGGAACCAACAGGCGCTTTGAAAAGAAAGGGGAAATATCCGGAGTGACGATCCTGGATGATTACGCCCACCATCCTCAGGAGATAAGGGCCACCCTGGAGACGGCAAGACATTATCCCCATAAAAAGCTGTGGGTGGTGTTCCAGCCTCATACCTACACCAGGACAAAAGCTTTCCTGGATGAATTGCAGAGGCCCTGTCCCTGGCAGATGAGGTCATACTGGCGGATATCTATGCGGCCAGAGAAACCGACAATTTGGGGATAAGTTCAGGAGATATTGCGGAAAGAATCGAAAAAAGAGGGGTAAAGGCCCACTTCATTCCATCGTTTGACGACATTGAAACATTTATTTTAGAAAATTGTATGCACGGTGATTTGTTGATAACTATGGGGGCCGGAGACATTGTAAAAGTGGGAGAAAAGCTGTTGGGCTTATAGTTATCCACATTATCCACATAGTTTTCAACATTTTATGTTAAGAGACTATGTGGATTTTTTAATTTACATAATTTATATTCTAACAATTTGCGAGACCTCGATTTTATCAAGTAATTCGACACGATTCGAGGATTAATTCCAAATTATGTATACTGAGTTTCCACATTATCCACATTATCCACAATTGATTTGGTGGATAACCGGGCCTATTTTCTTTTGCGGAGACTTATGGTATGATAGGGTCATGATAAAAAGGTGAGGTTATGTCAGTGAATTTTAAGAGCAGTTTCAAGGTGAATGCTACGGTGATATCCAATGCTTTCATAGACGAATATATGGCGGGGGCCAATGGGTATACGTGAAAGAGTACTTATATTTGATGCGCCATGAAGGGGAAGAGGTGACGGTTTCCATGATTGCCGATGCCTTAAACCATACGGAAGCGGATGTGGCCCGTGCCCTGGCCTACTGGAAGAAAATAGGAGTTCTTGGGGAAGAGGTTCCGGTAAAGCAGGAAGAATCTCCGGCAGCCTCGGAAACAGCCTGTGCAGGAAGCAGCGCGGCAGAAGGGAAAAAGCCGGAGGCGGCTTCCAAACGGCCGGTCTACACGCCGGATAAGATTAACAGTCTTGCCGGGGATGAGGATTTTTCCCAGCTCCTTTATATTGCCCAGAAATATATGAACAAAGTATTTACCCAGAGGGAATGCGAGGTTTTTGCTTATCTCTATGACGGCCTTTCCATGTCTGCGGAGCTGCTGGAATACGTGGTGGAATACTGTGTCCAGGGCGGCCACAGCAGCATCCGGTATATTGAAACCGTGGCCATCAGCTGGCATGAAAAAGGATTCCGGACCATTGATGATGCGAAAAGCTATGCCGTTTCCTTTTCCAAGGATTCCTTTGCGATCATGAAGGCTTTCGGGCTTAATGACAGGAAGCCCGGGGACGTGGAACGGGATTTCATGGACCGGTGGTTCCGTACATATGGGTTTACAAAGGAGTTAGTTATAGAGGCCTGTAACCGCACCCTGGCCGCAACTCATGACCCCAGCTTCCCCTATGCGGATAAGATTTTGGAAGGCTGGAAAAAGGCCGGAGTCCGTTCCATGGAAGAGATCAGGAAGCTGGATGAGCAGCATGCGGACCGCATGAGAAATGGGGATTATAAGTCAGGGAAGAAAGCCGGGACAGGTGCTTCGCCTGCAAAGGGAAGAAGCGGACAGAACCAGTTCCAGAACTTCCCTCAGAGGGAGATTGACTACGATGCCCTTGTTTTGAAACAGCTGACGGAACAGCAGTAGCTTATTGTTTATAAATGCAGCAGAGGAATGGAGGAAGCTATGGCGCTTAGCAATTCACAGTATGACGCCATCATGCGGGCTTACGGGCAGCAGCAGTTTAAGAACCGCCATGAGCAGGAACACAGGATCGCGGAAGTTTATAGAAAGATTCCGGTGATAAAGGAGCTTGACGACGCCATCAGCACCAGGGCCGTGGCCAGAGCCCGCAGGCTTCTGGAGGGGGACAAGGATGCCTTGAAGGAGCTGCGGAGCGAGATCGCGGACTTGAGGGAACAGAAGAGCGTGCTGCTTAGGTCAGCCGGTTTCCCGGCAGATTATATGGAAATGAGGTATCGGTGCCGGGATTGTAAGGATACCGGTTATGCGGAAGGGGTAAAGTGCCACTGCTTCCGCCAGTCGGAGATGATATATCTCTATGCCCAGTCCAACATCGAAGGGATTGTTGCGGTGGAGAACTTTGACACCTTTTCCTTTGAATACTTTGACAATAACAGGGTAATTCCTGTTTTAAACCGGACGGTGAAGCAGTATATGGAACTGGTGGCGGAGACCTGCAGGAATTTTGTAAAGGGCTTTTCCGAGGATCATGGAAATCTGCTGTTTACAGGGCCTACGGGGGTGGGAAAGACATTCCTGACCAACTGCATTGCAAAGGAGCTGATCGACAAGTATTACTCGGTGATCTATCTTTCGGCAAATGATTTGTTCGAGGTATTTTCCAGGAACCGGTTTGATTATCAGGATGAAGAGGATATGAAAGGGATGTACCAGTACATTCTGGACTGCGACCTGCTGATTATTGACGATCTGGGAACAGAGCTGAATAACAGCTTTACCTCCTCGGAGCTGTTTTACTGCATCAATGAGAGGCTCAATTCCTCAAAGTCCACCATTATTTCCACCAACCATCCCATGAATGAGCTGAGGGACCGATATACGGAACGGGTGACGTCCAGACTCATCAGCCGGTATACGGTAATCCCGCTTTACGGAGACGATATCCGCATCAGAAAGAAAACGAAATGACCCGATTAACTTGACTATTTTCGCGCATAATGATATAAAAGAAACGTTGCATAGCATTTGGATACGTTGGAGGAGAGAAGTATGCTTTACGAAGAGAAAACGATAGAAACCATTCCGGTGGGCCCCCTTGGGCTGATTCCGCTGAAGGGCTGTAAGGACTTAGGGGACAAGGTCAACGATTACCTGGTATCCTGGAGACAGGAGCGGGAGAGCGAGCATAAATCCACCATCGCTTTTTCGGGTTATCAGAGAGAGTCCTATGTGGTCGGCGCCAGCACCCCAAGGTTCGGAACCGGTGAGGCAAAGGGAACCTTACAGGAATCCGTGCGCGGTGATGACCTTTACTTTATGGTGGATGTGTGTAATTACAGCCTTACTTATTCCCTGTGCGGAATGACAAACCACATGTCCCCGGATGACCATTTCCAGGATTTGAAGCGTCTCATTGCAGCCGCAGCAGGAAAGGCCCGCCGCACCAATGTGATCATGCCTTTCTTATATGAAAGCAGACAGCATAAAAGGTCAAGCAGGGAGTCCTTAGACTGTGCTCTGGCTCTTCAGGAACTGGTGAACATGGGAGTTGAGAATATCATTACCTTTGATGCTCATGACCCAAGAGTACAGAACGCCATTCCTTTAAAGGGATTTGAAACCGTTCAGCCTATTTATCAGTTCATCAAGTATTTATTAAGGGAAGAAAAGGAACTGGATATTGACAGCGAGCACATGATGGTCATCAGCCCTGATGAAGGCGGCATGGGACGGGCTGTGTTCTTTGCAAACGTTCTGGGCCTTGATATGGGCATGTTCTACAAGCGCCGGGATTACACCCAGATCATCAATGGCCGGAACCCCATCGTTGCCCATGAATTCCTGGGAAGCAGTGTGGAAGGCAAGGATGTGATCATTGTTGACGATATGATCTCTTCCGGCGAGAGTATGCTGGATGTTGCCAAGGAGCTTAAGAGGAGAAAAGCCAGAAAGGTATTCGTATGCTCCACCTTTGGCCTTTTTACAAACGGACTTGCAAAATTTGATGAATACTATGAAAATGGTTTTATCGACAGGATTCTGACTACGAATCTGGTATACCAGACCCCAGACCTTCTCTCCAGGCCATATTACATTAATGTTGATATGAGCAAATACATCGCGTTGATTATAGATAATTTAAACCATGACGCCTCTTTAAGTGAACTGCTGAACCCCACGACCAGAATCAACCGGCTTCTGGAGCGCTACCGCGCAGGAGACAGATAGGGCCAACAGATAGCTTTTTAAACGTGAAGATATATAAATATATATAAACAGAAGCCTGTAATCCGGCATGTTATGATGCTGGTGTTACAGGCTTCTGTTTGTATAAGAATGAATTTTAATTTTATTTCATATGGAAGTTCATATAAAAGCCATATTTTCAGCTTTCACGTCCACAGGATGATCCCTTAAAAACAGCTTTCGATGCTTAGAGTTCCACTAAATGATAAGGAATCTGATTCGCCGTCAGCATCTGGGCCTCCCTCTGGTGGCAGGTAAAGAGTATGATCTGATCCGAATAGGAGCTGGCCAGCCACTTTAAGGCCGTCCGAAGCCTGTCATCATCATACAGAACAAAGCTGTCGTCAAATATAAAGGACATTCTCTCCGGCCCGCTCTGAACCAAAGACGCTGCCGCCAGGCGGAGGGCCAGGTACACCTGGTCCATGGTACCGCTGCTGACCTGTTCTAAGGGAACCAGCTTTGTCTTGGTATTTAAAAAGACATTGAGGTTTTCATCCACGCTCATGCTGGTATAAATTCCGCCTGTGATTCCGGCAATTAAGTCAGAGGCTGTTTTATTTAAGTAAAGGCCAAAGGAATCCCGGATGGAAGACGAAAGGCTTGTCATGGTTTCCAGCGCCAGGTCGATGGAGGCGATTTCCTCCCGGATGCGGTCGTTTTCTGTCAGAATGTGCTTTAACCCTTCGGCCTGGGTTTTGCAGGCTGAAAGATGTTCCAGCTTCTTCTCCAGCTCCCACTGGCTTTTTTGCTGCATCTCAATGGTCTGGCCGCAGCTTTCCAGCTTTTTCTGAAGCTCCTCAATTTCTGCAGCCTTTTGAGTGATGGCAGCCTCAGATTTTGTCACAGCAGTACATAAACGGGTAAATTCCGCCAGCCGCTTCTGAATGTCTCTGAGGGTTTCCTGGGAGATCTCCGGGCTGTCCAAATGCCTGGAGAGAAGCTCCTGGAGCATCTTGGCGCTCATATTCATATCCTTCTGGCTGCGCTTTTGCCGCAGGGAGAGGAATAAGCCCAGCAGGTAGAATACAATGGCAGCGCCGTTAAATATGCCCAGCAAAAGCATGGGATTAACGCCATAATGAAGGGTGAAATAATTGCTTTCCCCCAGGTAATAAAGAACTCCGGTGCAGCAAAGCAGCAGAGTTGCTGCGATGAGGAAAAGAACGGAAAATATTTTCCTGGGTTTTCTCTCGCAGGCCGTTTTTGCTTCCATATATTCGTCATAGGTTTCCTGAACCTTTTCGGAATAGGCATTAATGGCCTCCTGATCGGGAAACTGGTTGCCGCTTAGGACCTGCCGGCCTCTTGCCACCTTTTGAATGAGCTCTTCCTTTTCTTTCTGACGCGCATCTAAGGAGGCCTTGATCTGGTCCCGCAGCCTCAGATAGAAGGGAATCTGGTTTTCGTATTCCGGAGAGGAGATATCCTTTTCTGTATTGCGGATTTCGCTCAAAAGGGAAGTGTATGTACGGGCCGCCTCCGGGACCATCTGGGCCTCCTGGTCCTTTCTCTGGGACTTTAAAAAGGCAGTGGCTTTCGTGATATTCAGAGAAAGATTTCCGGTGGTATTTAAGTTTGCAATGTAATTTTTCAGCTCAGAGACCATGCCCTCATCGGTAGCGCTCTTTAACTGCCCGATGCTGACTGTGTTCACATAGGCGGTTTCGCTTAAGCCGCACAGCAGGTCGTCTAAAAATGCCTTTGTAGGCTCCACTTCCCGCCCCGCCGTCTCATCTACGATCTTAAATTCCTTTTTATTCTTCTGGAAGGTGCGTTCAATCCGGTAAATATGTTCCTTATGCTCCAGACGGATCTGGCCCTCATAGGTGCCGCTGCTTTCCCAGGGCTCATACCTGGTGTAAAGGTCATTCCTTGCAGCCCGTCCTCTCTGGCGCTCAATGCCGAAAAGCATACCGCGGATAAAGGTATGAATGGTTGATTTCCCCGCTTCATTTTTCCCGTAAACGATGTTGAGTCCATCCCCGAAAGAAAAGTTCCGGCCATGGAATTTTCCAAAGCCATTGATGTAGATATCCAGTATTTTCATGGGGTCAGCTCCTTTCGTCCGTGGTATGAAGAAGTGCGTTGATGCCGTAATAGAGAGCCTTTTTCTCCACAGAGCTCATCTCCGGCTTGTGGAGGGCCTGGATGAAGAAGCCGATCATATCGCTGGGATGTTCAGCAAACAGGGAGGGGAAGTCGTATTGAGGCTCAGATTCGTCGATGATTTCCATGATCTTAAACCGGGTGGAAAGCATTTCTAAATCAAAGGAAATATCAGGGTCCCTCATCCCCCGCATGCGGAACCGGTAAATATTTTCCGGGCCCCGGTTCTGGATCTCCTGGGTGATCTTCATGGCCAGCTCCGTATTGGTGGTGGCTGTGGTCACATGGACGGCCAGGGAGACGTACTGCAGCTTTGCAAGGGGAATGAATTTTAAGGAAGTCACCATGCGGGTCACCTCATTGATTTCCCCTACCATCATGCCGTGCCGGCCGGATTCCGTCTTATCCAGAGGCTCCGGGGAACCGGAAAATGCCATGCGGTTTTCCAGCAGAATCTCCGGCCGGTGAATGTGTCCCATGGCAATGTAGGAAAAGTCTAAGCTGGACATGGCCCCTTTGTCAAAGGGGATGTGGTTGGCGTCGCCGCCGTGGCCTAAGAGCACGTGAATCCGCCCGTTGTTGGGGACCTTAATATGGTCCAGCCGGTTCTCCAAAATCTCCGCTGTATGGTAGCTGAAGCCGTAAACCTCGGTGTTAATATCCTTAAAGTAAACACTTTCCAGCTCTTCTCCCATAAGATAGGTCACATTAGGGGCCCAGGTGAAGCTTAAAAGGGCGGAGCTGTTCCGGATCCGGTCATGGTTGCCGGCAATGAGGACCACGCGGACCTCAGGTATGGTGGAAAACAGATAATTGACTTCCTTTAAATCTCTGGCCAGGGGCTGCCGGTGAAATAAGTCGCCGGAAATAAAAAGGCAGTCAGCCTCTAAAACCTTTGCCTGATTCACCGCCTTTGCAAAGGTGTCCTTTATATCCTGGCAGCGCTCCTTACTCCAGGGCTTGTCGCTGTCCGGGCTCATGCCCCAGTGAACATCTGCAATATGTATGAATTTCATTATCGTTACCTCGCTGGTCCTCTGTATAAAGAGGAGAGTGTCTCAAAAGCAGAAAATTG
>JASGGP010000005.1:0-35039 GCA_047604985.1 Lacrimispora sp. | reverse complement strand
CAGAACTCTGCCTGATTGCATTGGCATCGGAAACTGCCTGCTCCACAATCACCTGGGCCTGCTGGTTGGCCTGCTCGATGATCTCATTAGCCTGGGCATATGCTTTCTGCATGATCTCATGCTCGTTGATCAGCTCGTTTGTCTGAGCGTTGGCCTGGGCCAGAATGGAATCCGCCTGCTGGCGGGTCTCGTTTATAATGGCGTCACGGTTGCTGATGATCTTCTGATACTGTTTGATTTCATCAGGGATGCGCAGGCGCAGCTCCACCAAAAGCTCCTCCAGCTCGTCCCTGTTGACTACGATTTTGCTGTTGGAAAGGGGCTGGTACTTGCAGCTGTCGATATATTCTTCAATTTCGCCGATTAATTGTTCAATTCTGCTCATCATTATGTGAACACTCCTTACCTCATTCTATCTTCCATCTTTTTTATTATGCGCCCGGCGATTTCAGCCGGCACAAATGCGCTTATGTCTCCGCCATAGGCGGCAATTTCTTTCACAATGCTGGAACTCAAATAGGAATACTTTAAATTCGTCGTTAAAAATACAGTGTCTACCTCCGGGGCTATGACCCGGTTGGTCTGCGCGATCTGCAGTTCATATTCAAAATCCGTAACAGCCCGGAGCCCGCGGACCACTGCATCCGCCTGATTCTCCCGTACAAAATCAATCAAAAGTCCGCCAAATGATTTCACCTCCACATTAGGGATATCTTTGGTAAGGCTCTTTAACATATTAACACGTTCTTCTACAGAAAACAACGGAGTTTTAGAAATATTATTCAAAACACCGATGATTAAATAATCCGACATTCTGGCGGAACGCTCGATGATATCCACATGGCCAAAGGTCACCGGATCAAAGCTTCCCGGATATACTGCTTTTTTCATACTGCATCTTCCTTCTCTTTCTTTTATCCTATATATCCGTAAATCACTTCTTCTTTACAAAAACATGCTTATTTGTTTTGTAAATTTTCTCCTTTATCATTTCATACCCCAGAGAATCCAGATAATCAAAGGCTGTTTCCAAAGAGGCCTCTATGATGATGGTTGTCCCCTCATCAATCAATGGGGATTGTCCAAAATACTGGAGAACCTGCTTTTCCCACAAATGATTGTAGGGCGGGTCCATGAATACAAAATCAAATACATACCCTTTTCCCTCCAGCCTGGAAAGTCCTGTCATGACGTCGCAGTTCATGACCACAGCCTCCTCTTCCAGCCGGGTGGTTTTTAAATTTTCCCGGATACATTCCGCAGCCTTTGAATTTTGTTCAATCATAACCGCAAGCTTCGCGCCGCGGCTTAGGGCTTCAATTCCAATGGCACCGCTGCCGGAAAACAGATCCAGAAAACAGCAGTCAAAAAGACTGCCGTTTATCATGTTAAAAAGGGTTTCCTTGATTCTATCTGTAGTGGGCCGGGTATCCTGCCCATCGATTGTCTTTAAAATAAGCCGTCTGGCTTTTCCTGCAATTACTCTCATACATAACCTCTCTTTACTTTTCTAAGCCATTATAATATGAAATGGTGAGATATACAATGGGATATGAAAAAAAAGAAAAGGAGCCATAGCCCCATAACTGATAATCAGTTACGAAACTATAGCTCCTATCTTCCTAGTTATACAGATTCTTTACTTAGCATCTGTTTTTCCTAGTTATACAGATTATTTACCTGCCATCTGTCTTTCCTGGGCCTCGATCATCTTCTTAACCATATAGCCACCTACGGAACCATTCTGTGCGGAAGTTAAGTTACCGTTATAACCATTTGTTAACGGAACGCCGAGCTCATTGGCTACTTCCATTTTGAAACGATCCATTGCTTCCTTTGCTTCTGGTACATTTGTAGTGTTAGATTTTCCTGACATAGTGATATGCCTCCTTTTCATCTATTCACCATGTTTTTGTTTTTAATAATTCATGGTGTGTTTTATGCTACACTCCTATTATGTCTGGAATAGAATGAAATACACTAGAAGGTTTTTCGTAAAATGTCATTTTTTAGCAAAAAGTTTTAAGGGTGAGAATCTTTCTTAGGTCAGCTCCCCAATATCTTCTCCACATTGGTTTTCACGAGCTGGAAAGCCACCTCATTCATGCCGCTGTTGATGATGACGTCTGCCAAAGGCTTGGTAGGCTCCACGTATAAATAGTGCATGGGCTTTACCGTGGTGAGATACTGTTCCACAACGCCTTCAATATCTCTTCCTCTTTCTTTTACGTCCCGGATGACCCGGCGGAGAATTCTCTCATCCGCATCCGCTTCCACAAAGATCTTAATGTCAAACATCTTCCTCAGCCGTTCGTCGGCAAAAACCAGGATTCCTTCCACCAGGATCACCTTTTTCGGCTCCACCACAACCACCTGATCCGAGCGGTTATGCTGGGAATAATCATATACCGGGCATTCAATATTCTGCCCATCTTTAAGCATCTGAAGCTGTTCCAGTAAAAGCTCTGTCTCAAAGGCTTCCGGATGGTCATAGTTCATCTTTTTCCGCTCTTCAAAAGGGATTCCATCCTGCCTTTTATAATAATTATCATGATAGAGTACTGCAATATTGTTACGAAACGCATCTTTTAACCGGTTGGTAAAGGTAGACTTTCCCGAACCGGTTCCTCCGGCAATCCCTATTAGCACACAATTCATCTTTTGCATTCCTCCGTTTATTCATATACTGCATATGCTTCCGGCTTTGGTTTTATCTTATTGTAATAACCGGCCATTGTCACCGTCATATAGGGCGCTACGTAAATAAGAGCCAGACCGCAGGTGACTGCGGATAAAAGCTGCCATAGAATAAAGGACAGCTCCAGCACAAAAAATTCCCATTTATGCCCTTTCATCATTTCCTTACTTTCCCGGATGCACTGCATCACGCCCTTATCAGGATTTTCCACCATGACGAACATGGCCTGGGAATAGCGGTAAGCTGCGATGATTCCCGGTACGATAAAAAGAAGCGTCCATAAAAATACCAGCAGGGTGATCATAAACATCAGGGCAATGGCTTTTAAAAAATACCCGGCAGAGGAAAACAAATCCCCATAGGACATGGTGCGGTCCCGGTTGGTCACCTTTAAGCAGTAAGAATAAAATCCGAACTGAATCCAGGTGTTTATAAGAAAGTACATAATTAAATAAACGGCGTAGCTGATTACAAAGGGTATCATTTGATCAAAATCCGCAAATTCTCCCAACTCTCCCCATAAATCGAGAAAATACTGTACGGCAAAAAATATAAGGGAAACAATCCAGACGATCAGGGAAACGATGTAAGGGTTGACCACAGCCTCTTTCATCGCGTATTTTGCATCTGATTTCAAAGCTTCTCTGCTCATAGTATTCCTTTCTTCAATCATATCAACCTTTTTACAGATTCAGTTTATCATAACTTTTTTCCAAATATTCCTGAAGCTTCTTCCGAAGCTCCAAATTCTCTTCTTTTTCCAGCTCAGGATCCAGGCGGAATAAATGGTTTACTTCTTCTGAAACTGTTTTTAAAATATTTGCATCTGTAAAAATATCTCCCAGCTTGAACTCCAGGTCCCCGCTCTGCCGGATTCCGAAGATATCTCCGGGACCCCTGAGCTTTAAATCCTCTGAGGCGATAAAAAAACCGTCATTGGATTTATTCAGGATATCCAGGCGCTCCATGGTTCCATCCTGATCGGATCCATTGACCATGATGCAGTAGGACTGGTGTTTTCCCCGTCCCACACGGCCCCTGAGCTGGTGAAGCTGGGCCAGGCCGAACCGTTCCGCATTCTCTATCATCATGACCGTTGCATTTGGAACATTCACGCCCACTTCAATGACCGTTGTGGAAACAAGAACTTTAATTTCTCCGGCCGCAAATCGCTCCATGATCCCGTTTTTTTCCTTGGCTTTCATTTTTCCATGAAGATATTCCACAGAGATTCCAGGTAAGGCTTCCCGGAGGATTTTCGTATAATCTATGACGTTTTCCGCTTCGATCATCTCGCTGGCCTCCACCATAGGGCAGATCACATAGGCCTGGCGGCCCTCATTTACTTCTTTCCGGATAAAATCATAAGCTTTTTTTCTGTATCCTGTATCCACAACACAGTTTCTTATGGGCAGACGGTTGGCAGGCAGCTCGTCAATTACGGAAATATCTAAATCTCCGTAAATGATAATTGCCAGCGTCCGGGGAATGGGCGTGGCGCTCATTACCATAACATGAGGCTCCTCCCCTTTCTTTCCCAGCATCTCTCTCTGGCTCACCCCAAACCGGTGCTGTTCATCGGTAATGACCAGAGCCAGATCGTCATAGACCACTTTTTCCTGAATCAGGGCGTGGGTTCCCACAGATATCCGCCTCATGAGAGGCGATTTTTTCATAGGCCAGCCGCTTTTCCTTAGCTGTCATGGACCCCGTGACAAGGATTGGCTTTTTATCAATGCCATGGTTTGAAAACAATTCTGTTATGGATTCGAAATGCTGCTTTGCCAATACCTCGGTGGGAACCATCAATGCGCCCTGATGACCGTTACAGGCTGCCTGCAGCAAGGCCAGAATTGCAATGATGGTCTTGCCGGAGCCGACGTCTCCCTGAATCAGCCGGTTCATCACCTGTCCCTCGGTCAAATCCCCGTATACTTCTTTTAAGACCTTTTCCTGGGCCCTTGTCAGGGAATAGGGAAGGCTTTCCTTTAAGGCTTCCACCTTCGGGGAAAGAGCTATGGAATAGACGCTTTTTTTATCCTCTCTCCGCTCCTTTAACCGACGGACAGCCATAAGAAAGAGGAAAAATTCGTCAAATACCAGCCGTTTCCTTGCAAATAAAAGCTCGCTCCGGTCCGCAGGGAAATGGATATGTTCAATGGCAAAATTATATTCGGCCAGCTCATGCTTTTTCCTTAGATCTGCCGGCATATAATCCCGCACCATTTTACGCATGGTTAAAGCCTGTTTTTCCGCCCTGACAATGGTCTTGTTGCTAAGGCCCTTTGTCTGGCCGTAAATAGGCTGCATGGAATGGATTACCTGCTCATAGGCTTCCGGAGTAAATACCTCAGGCTGTTCCATGGTGAGGCGGCCGCTTTTTTTAACCACACGCCCACGGAAAACGGCTTTCATTCCGGCCTTTAAGGTGGAATGGAGATAAGGCATGTTATACCAGGTAAGGGTCAAACTTCCCGTCCCATCCTTTATGACAGTGGTTATGACCTGGATGTGGCTGTAGCGTTTGACATCAGGAGTTTTATAAAGCATCCCGGCCACGGTCATGACCTGATCCGGCTTCAGTTCTCCAAGGGGTGACGGCTCCTCATAGGTATCATATGCCCTGGGATAATATTCCAGAAGGTCGTCTACAGTCTGGATTCCAAGCTTTTGAAATAGTTTTCCGGTCTTTTCTCCGATTCCTTTCAGAGAATCAACGGATTCATGGTTCATGATTTTACCTCCCATGCCATGGCTGAATTTATAGCAAAACCGGGCAGACGGGACCTCGTCTGCCCGGTATAAAACATTCTTTTTTATTCTACGGATATAAGATAATAGTAAATCGGCTGTCCGCCTGCATGAAGCTCTATCTCGCAGCCGGAAAACAGCTCTTCTGCCTTTTCTTTCAGCTTCTCTGCATCTCCTTTGGAAACCTCATTTCCATAATAGATGGTCACAAGCTCAGACTCTTCCTCCACCATAGAGGTCAGGGCTTCCAATACCGTGGCTTCAATTTCTTTTCCAACGGCCAGGATTCCGTGATCACCCAAAGCCATGATGTCGCCCTGGCGGATCTCAATATCGTCGATTGTGGTGTTGCGCACTGCATAGGTAACCTGCCCGGTCTTTACATGGCCCATCTCCTCAGTCATGATCTTTTCGTTATCCTCGGGAGATAGGTCCGGGGCAAAGTTAATGATGGCGGTAATGCCCTGGGGTATGGTTTTTGACGGAATCACAATAACCTTTTTGTCTTCCACCAGGCTCCTGGCCTGCTGGGCCGCCAGAATAATGTTCTTATTATTAGGCAGGATGTAAATAGTATCGGCGTTGACCCGCTCAATGGCGTTAGCATGTCCGTGCTGGGGTTCATGGTCTGTCCGCCCTGGATTAAGTAATCTGCGCCGATCCCACGGAATATCTCATCAAGTCCCTCCCCTGCGGATACGGAAATAAATCCGTAAGACTTTCTGGGAGCCGGGGCTGCTGTTTTTTCTTCTTTCTCTTTCTGCTGGGCCGCTATCTTTTCTGAATCCTTAATCAGCCTCTCGTGATGCTCCTCACGCATATTGTCAATCTTCATGCGGGATAAGGAACCATAGGTAAGGGCCTTCTGTATGGCAAGGCCCGGATCATTGGTATGGACATGGATCTTTACCATGTCATCGTCGGAAACCACAACAATGGAATCTCCGATGGATTCTAAATAGCCCTTAAATTCATGCTCTGCCATCTCGTCATAAGGCTTCTCTAAATTAATGATAAATTCCGTACAATAACCGAATTTGATATCAAAATCTTCAAGCTTTGAAGCGTCTGCCCCCGGAGCAGCCGTTGTCCTGCTCTCGCCTAAAACGGAAAGGTCCACTTCCTTGCCCATAAGGCCGTCAAAAGCGCCTTTCATGACCTGCATAAGGCCCTGGCCGCCGGAATCCACCACTCCGGCCTGCTTTAACACCGGGAGCATCTCAGGAGTCTGGCTCAATACGTAATCGCCGTGTTCAATCACTTTCCGGCAGAATTCAATCACATCTTCTGTTTCTGTAACCAACTCTGCGGCCTTTTCAGCCATTCCTCTGGCTACAGTGAGGATAGTACCCTCTTTCGGCTTCATAACCGCCTTATAGGCTGTTTCTGTGGCCCTTACAAAGGAATTGGCCAATATGGTGACAGTCACCCGGTCAACGGTTCCGATTTCCTTTGTAAACCCACGGAACAGCTGGGATAAGATAACGCCTGAGTTGCCTCTGGCCCCTCTTAAAGAACCGGAAGAAATCGCTTTGGCCAAAGTTTCCATGGTTGGATTTTCAATGGCAGCCACTTCCTTCGCAGCTGACATAATGGTCATGGTCATATTTGTTCCGGTATCGCCATCAGGCACCGGGAACACATTCAGCTCATTGATCCATTCCTTTTTTGCTTCCAGTCCTTTTGCGCCTGCCAGAAATGCTTTCTGCAGCATTTCCGCGTCTATATACTTCATACCCACAGGTAGTTTCCTCCTTAATCAATCACTCTTACGCCTTCGACAAAGATGTTAATTTTATCTACCGTCATGCCGGTGAATTCTTCTACTTTGTATTTTACATTTTCGATCAGATTATCAGCTACCGCAGAGATACTGATTCCGTATGCTACGATCACATGAAAATCAATGGTGATGTGGTTGTCCTGGATGCTCACATTGATCCCGTGGGTTAAGCCTTCCCGTTTTAAAAGCTTAACAAGACCGTCTTTCATGCTGACAGCCGCCATGCCTACTATGCCAAAGCACTCAACTGCAGTCGTTCCTGCATACATGGCGATAACATCAGGGCTTACCTGGATTTCGCCCAGTTTATTATTGATATAACCCTTCATAGTCCTTACCTCCGTTCTTTCTGTCTCTTTTGATTATACATTATTTTTCCAAAAAAAGAAACAAATTTTTATTTTTCACTTGCAAATTGCTGTGTTTTCTGTTATCATACATTTGTTGTGGATTTTTCAACCATAAAAAATCCAAGTAGCTTTTAAGGAGGTGCAATCATGGCTAAATGTTCAATTTGTGAAAAAGCTGCTCACTTTGGTAACGCGGTGAGCCATTCCCATAGAAGATCCAACAAAATGTGGAAAGCAAATGTGAAGTCCGTTAAGGTTAAGGTAGATGGCGGCGCTAAGAAGATGTACGTATGTACTTCCTGCTTAAGATCCGGATTAGTGGAAAGAGCTTAATCGAAAGAAACTCCTGGCTGTCAACAGTCAGGAGTATTTTTTTGCCTTTTTTACAGAAATCCTACTAACAGCAGAACAGGTTATATCCCAGTACCAGACAGCCAATGATAAACAAAACCGTAACGATCGTCGCCGGGATAAAAAGCAGGATCGCCATGCCTGCTCCGAAACAGAATACATAAGCCCGCATACTCTTCTCATATCATCCCTCAATCCATTCAGACTATATAATATCCTATGCGGCTTATCCCTTTTTATTCATCTGCTTTTTCCTTTTCCTGAGCCGCCGCCATCTCTTCTGCCACTCTTACGGCTTCCTTTGAAACCTCTTTTGTTCCTCCCGCAAATTTATTTACGAAATCCGGAACCATATCCAGGATTTTTGTCACAGCATCCTGCTGCTTGATGTTTATCAGCTTTGTCACGCCATCCTGAATAATCAAAATCGCGCTGGGGCTCATTTTTGCGTGCATGCCGCCTGCGCCTTTCTGTTTTGCATCTTCCGCAAAGGAACCGGCAGCCATGCCGCAGGTCACATCCACCAAAGGCAGGATGATCGTATCATCCACCTTCACCGCATCTCCCACTACAGTTTTTGTAGCCACGAAAGCATCCATTCCCTTAAATAACGCTTCTACCGTTGATGTAAAATAATTTTCTGCCATGAAAGCAATTCCTCCTTTATCAAAGCCATCTCTTTAACAGGGTCCTGAAATTCCTGTCAAGCAGCATCCGGATTCCGATGAGAAGAACCGTTCCGACCCGGATTCTCCCCCGAAAATTTCCTTCTGCCGTAAATATAGCCTGGTCAAAAACCGGATACAAATTCAGATGCTTATGGCAGAACGGATAAATCACGCTTGCATAGGTCAGCACCTGTCCGGTCAAATATGGGTCCTCAAAGCCAAAGGTAACATTTCCCTTCCCTCTGCGGGGAAAGATGTGGCGGATCAGTTTCTTTACCTGCCGGAAAAGCAGCTTCACCGTTTTTTGATTTTTTTTATCGGAAACCCATGCCTGTATTTGTTCTTTTTTCTCTTTCGCTGTATTCAGCGTATCACGGATTCTGCGGTATAAAAGCTTGAATCTCAAAACTCAAAGCTTTTTTTTCAGCTTGGAAATCAAACGGCAAAACGGGTTTTCTTTTGGGGGCGGAAGCTGATCCTCAGGCTTTCTGCGGTTTTCTTCTTTCTGATCTTCAGAACGCCTGTGGCTTTCCTCTTCCCGATCCCGTGGCCGCCCGCCGTCTTCTTTTACGGTCTCTGCCGCCTCTTTCGCCATTTCCGGTCCTTTTACTTCCATGGCCTGAACCATGATTTCTTCTGCGTCGCGAAGCTCCTCATTTATCTTTTTCGGTTTTAAAATGCGAAACCCAAGCAGGCGGACCGTAAGAGTTACGTCTTTTTCATATGCAACCGTTACGGAAAGGATATGTAACAGCCAGAAAACTCTGACTTTCCCTTTCACCTTTCCATAATAGGAGCCCTCCGCCTGATACCGGACCGGGACCAGAAGCACCAGCAGGGTCACAAAGAGAAGAATACCCAGCAGAAAAAGTACTGCCAATCCTAATATTTTCAAAATAAATAAAATTATATGAAGCATGAACACCTCACACCCTACCGGCCTCTTCCCTTATAAAAGCGGACAGATCAAAGCCTCCGGTTCTCCGGTACATATCATTTACAATGCGCCCGGCCACTTCCAGCGCCTCCCAGTAATCGGCCCCGATTCCCATGATGAGAAACTCCTCATCCCGGTAAATGGGCGATAAAAGCGCTGATGCGGAATAGATATCAAGTATATTATTCCCATTAGAAGCGGGCGTAATCACATAAATTCCAGGCTGGGGCCTTGATTTGCGGATTCCCTGTATGATACGGTAACGTTTCTTTTTCGCTTTTTCGCCTGTATACAGACGATCAAACCAACTTATTTTCATCTTCTATCAGATCACCTAATGATTCCTTGCAGATTTCCTTTTCCTTTTCATCCAGACAATTTTCCAGACTTCCTCTGATGTATTGCTCCACTTCGTCAAGAGATTTTAAATAAACAGGGAGGCTTGATAAAACCTTAGCCATAACGGCCCGGACCACAGCCCTTGGCATGGCGGCAAACAGCGCCTCCAGTTCCCTAATGAACGCCTCTGTCGTTTTCTCCAGATAAGGGCGGTCAACCACCGACAGTTCTTCCTGCTCTGTTTCCGTACCGTCTCTAAGCTGTGCAAAGCTGCTTCCGGATAAAAGCCGGTCAACGTTGATTGCCCTTTTTAAATCAGGATCATCCCTTAAGGCGCCGCTTTCCTGGGGAAGCTCCACCCTTAAATAGCGTTCATACCAGGTCTCCTGCTTTCCTTCCAGTCTCGTAAGCCTGTCAAAGTATTCTTCGTCTGCAAGAGAATAATCTCCCCTGCAAAGCTTTTCCAGAACCGACCTAATCATGGAAGAATAAAATTCTTCTTCCTTCACATCAACGACCGCTTCCGGCCTTGCAAGGGTCAAAACGCAGAAATCATTGACAATATCCTGAAAGAGCATATAAATCTCCCGGACCTCCGCAAGCTTGCTGCAGGCGTATACAAGGCGGATATACTGCTGCTCATGGACTGATAAGGTCATGGAGCTGTTATCCATATGGCGGAACATTTCCAGAACCTCATAAAATTGTTCATGCCCCTTATCCATATCAGCCGGAAGCTTTGCCATGGATTTTCTTCCCAGAGTATACATCAGCTCCTTAAGACCTGTTTTTGAAGCGCCCATGTAGGCCGTCAGTCCTTCCTTAACAAGGCTGAAAAACTTCTGCTTTGTGAAACGGACCGGAAGATGGCTGATGATCTCCTGAATTCTGACATTCACGAGAGCCATATCCCCGGAACTGCCTATATAATCCATAAGACGGCTGATAAGGGTCTCATCATCGGGCACATTCAGCTCCAGGTCCTTAAACTTACCTTCCTCCCGCATCAAAACGTACTCGTAAATATCAAAGCAGTCATTATAAGAATCCAGAATCTCCGCCTGATGAATGATTTCCTCCCTGAGACTTAACAGTTCCGATTCCACATCTTTTCCCGAAAGATAATCCTCCATCAGGCCGCCGAAACGGCGGCAATAAACCATGATATTCTCATCAGCTGTATTCTCATGCTCGGATATGGTTTCAAATAAAGTATAATAATTCAGCACAAGCCTCACATAGGAGTACTGATAAGCAGCAGTCATCTGCTTTTTTAAGATGCGGCTATCCACGTTTTTCGTCCTCCTGAAATCATTATGAATTATAGGTCGCTAGAATGGACCGGCGCAGCAAATCCAGAGCCTTTACTACGGACTGCTCTCTAATCTTATCCCGGTTTCCTTTAAAATGGTACTCTTCCACCCTTATCCTATCCTTGATACAGCAGGCAATATAAACGAGCCCTACCGGCTTTTTTCCATCCGCATCCGGCCCTGCGATGCCGGTCACGGCAATGCAGGCCTCAGAAGCTCCGGCCAGTGCACCTCCGGCGGCCATTTCCCTGGCTGTCTGCTCACTGACCGCTCCGTATTCCTTTAAGGTGCTTTCTCTTACGCCAAGATGCTTTGTCTTCGCCTCGTTGGAATAGGTGATGAAGCCTTCCCGGAATACACCGGAAGCCCCAGGCACATTTACAAGGCGCCCCCCGATCAGGCCGCCTGTACAGGACTCAGCCGTTGTCACTGCCAGCCCCTGCTCCTTTAAAAGGCGGACAACCGCCATCTCAAGGGTTTCCTCTTCCTCCGCAGTATAAACAGCTTCCCCGAAACGGTTTCTGATTTCCTCTGCCACAGGCTTTAAGAGCTCTCTGGCCTCCGCTTCATCCGCCGCCTTGGCCGTAATCCTTAAATGCACCTCAGCCGTCTTTGCATAGGTGGCAATGGTGGGATTGGTCTGACCGTCAATTAAATCCAAAAGCCTATCCTCTACCTGGCTTTCCCCGTATCCGCAGATTTTTATCATCTGGGAGCGGATCACCTCAGGCTGCCGCTTCTGAAGATAAGGAAATACCTGTTTTTCAAAGAGTGGCTTTAATTCATTGGGAGGTCCGGGAAGCAGGATTGCCGCCTTGCCGTCCTTTTCCAGAATTAATCCCGGAGCGGTTCCGTTGTCATTGTCAAGGACCAGGGCCCCATGGGGGACAAGAGCCTGTTTCCAGTTATTGTCCGGAATTTCTTTATAAATGCTGTTCTTAAAATACTGCCTGATCCGTTCCTTTGTATGGGAATCCTCTTCCAGGGGAAATCCCATGACCTCTGCGCAGACTTCTTTTGTCAAATCATCCTCCGTAGGCCCCAGGCCTCCGGTCAGAATGACCACATCCGACCGTTTTAAGGCAGTCTCAAGCACCTGGGACAGCCTCTCCCTGTTGTCTCCCACAGTAACCTGATGGTACATGGAAAGCCCTAAAAGAGCACATTTTTCAGCCAGGTACTGGGTGTTGGTGTTGACGATATTTCCAAGAAGAAGCTCAGTTCCCACCGAAACCAGTTCAGCAATCATGATTACATACTCCCTTCCGTAAGAACCTTATAATTTTTCGCGATATAATCAATCAGGGAAACCACCGTCAGTATGGCGGCGATCCAGATGAATACTGTGGTAAGAATGGACGGGCCGGAATGTTTATGATCAAAAGAACGGACATGATCATCTGGGAAACGGTTTTAAATTTTCCCAATAGCTGGCGGCGATTACGATTCCGCTGTCAGAAGCTACCAGACGGAAGCCGCTGATGATGAATTCCCGGCTGATGATCAAAATGACCACCCAGGCGGAAAGCTGCCCTAAGGCCGTAAAACAGATGAGCCCCGAACACACCAGAAGCTTATCCGCCAGGGGGTCCATAAACTTTCCGAAATTGGTCACCAGACCATACTTTCTGGCAATATTTCCATCCAGCATATCCGTAAAACTGGCCACAATGAACACAGCTGCCGCAATATAGCGGTAGGTTGTATTGGTGCCTCCCTCAAGCAAAAGAAAAAGAACAAAAAACGGAATCATAATAACCCTTAAAATCGTCAGCTTATTGGGTAAATTCATTTTCCAACTCTCCTATCAAATCATATTCCATGGCTCCGGTTACGCGAACCACTGCAAAATCACCTGACATCATCTCTTCTCCGGTCTGGACGAAAATCATTCCATCCACCCCCGGACCGTCCATATAAGTACGGCCTACATAAGCGTTTTCATCCGCTACCTTTCCCTGTATCATCACTTCCAGAGTTCTTCCGATCATGGACTGGGAATGGTCATAGGAAATCTCCTGCTGAAGCTCCATAATGGCATCCCGTCGCTCTTCCTTGACCTCCTCAGGGACCTGCTCCGGAAATTCTGCGGCCGGTGTGTCCTCTTCTGCCGAATAGGCGAACACTCCCAGACGCTCAAATTCCATTTCATCCACAAATTCCATCAGCTCCTCGTGATCCTCTTCCGTCTCACCGGGAAATCCGGAAATTAAAGTGGTGCGCAGGGCCATATCGGGAATTTCCTTTCGAAGCTTTTCCACGATTTCCCGAAGCTGGGCCTTGGAGGTTCTCCGTCCCATGCGCTTTAAAATGTGGTCGCTGGCGTGCTGGATGGGTAAATCTAAATAGTGGCAGATTTTCTTTTCTTCCTTAATGGTCTGAATCAGCTCGTCGGTAATCTCCTCCGGGTAGCAGTACTGAATCCGTATCCACTGGATTCCCGATATGCGGCAGAGCTTTTTAAGAAGCTCCGGAAGAGACTTCTTTCCATATAAATCCACACCGTAAAGCGTAGTCTCCTGGGCCACCAGAATCAGCTCTTTCACACCTTTGGCAGCCAGGCTTTCCGCCTCCTTTATGAGCCGTTCCATAGGCACACTGCGGTAATTGCCGCGGAGAAGGGATGATACAGTAGGTGCAGTGCTTATCGCAGCCTTCCGCAATTTTCAAAAAGGCATAGTGTCCGCCGGTGGTAAGGATGCGGTCCGTCTCAAGCTCAGGAATTAAATCCAGGTCATGGAAACGCTGGACATGGGCATTTCCTCCCAATGCCTCGCTTAAAACGCCGGATATCTCGTCATAGGTGGACGTACCCAAAATCCCATCCACCTCCGGAATCTCGTCTATAATCTCCTGCTTATACCTCTGAGCCAGACAGCCGGTAACGATCAAGGCCTTGCAGCTGCCGTCTTCCTTTCTCTTGGCCATTTCCAGAATGGTATTGACGCTTTCCTCCTTTGCATCACCGATAAAGCAGCAGGTATTGATTACAATCACATCTGCCTCATATTCATCGTCAGTAAAGGTATATCCGTCTTTATTTAAAAGGCCCAGCATCATCTCCGTATCAACGAGATTCTTGTCACAGCCCAGTGAAACACATAATAACTTCATGCTTTAACTCCTGTCGTTCTTTTTTTATAAATATAGGGAAAGGCCATCTCTACCAAAAGGGAGACGGCCTCTTTCCTAAATTTCGTCTTCTTCTGCAGCGCCCGCTTCACTGAAAATCTTCACTTTGCCCTCATATAATTCCTCTACGGCAACAGAAAGCGGTTTTTTTCCTGCTCCGGGGATCTCGGGCGCAGCACCGCCGATGATCTGCCTCGCTCTCTTAGCGGCTGCAATCACGATGGAATAGCGGCTCTGTATAATCGGAGCATCCCCTGGCTCTACCTCACTGTTTACTACATTAATCAAATCTGAATAAGATGGATGTAACATCTTTTATTCCCCTTTCTCAATGAAATTTACATATTCTTCAATTCTTCCCTGATCCGGGATAAAAATGCCCGGTTATGGGAAGTTCGGTTATGCTGTATCTGGATCATACGGTGCATCTCTTCCACACAGGCGTCAAGCGTATCATTGACGAGGATATAATCGTAGGCTTCCATCCCCTCCGCTTCCTCGGCCGCCCTGCGAAGCCTGGCATTGATAATCTCCATGCTCTCCGTGCCTCTGCCTATGAGGCGGCGTTTCAGTTCCTCTACATTGGGAGGCATTACAAATACCAGAATTGCTTCCGGAAAACGGGACTTTACCTTTAAGGCTCCCTGTATCTCAATTTCCAGAATGACATCTTTCCCCTTTTCCATCTGGCTTAAAACATACTGGCTGGGTGTTCCGTAGTAATGGTTGACATATTGGGCGTATTCAATCAATTCATCCTTTTCTATCATCTCCAGGAACCGGTCTTCCGCCACAAAAAAATATTCCCTGCCGTGAACCTCTCCCTCTCTGGGGGTTCTGGTGGTAGCGGAAATGGATAAGGCATAATTATCATACCTTTCCAGAAGCTCTTTCATGATCGTGCCCTTGCCGGTTCCTGAAAAACCGGATACAACCACTAACATGCCATGCTCGTTCATGCTTTTTGTTTCTCCCTACTCAATATTCTGAATTTGTTCCCTGACTTTTTCGATTTCTGTTTTCAATACAATGGCCTTGTCGGAAACCTCTAAGTCATTGGCCTTGGAAAGAATGGTATTGGCTTCCCTGTTCATCTCCTGAGCGATGAAATCCAGCTTTCTGCCTACGCTTCCGCCGGCCTCCAGCTCTGTTCTCGTATTTTCAATGTGGTTTCTAAGCCTTACGGTCTCCTCATCCACACAGATCTTGTCGGCAAAAATGGTGACTTCCGTGGCGATTCTGTTCTCGTCAATGGAAGCACTTGCTAACAGCTCCTTTACCTTTTCCTCAAGCTTTACCCTGTATTCCAAAAGGATTTTCGGAGATCTTTCTTCAATAAATTCCACAAGTCCGGTCATGTAGTCCAGTTTTCCCAAAAGGTCTGATTTTAAATTTTCTCCCTCTGTTACACGGCTCTCTACAAAACGCTTTGCAGCTTCCTCAATTGTTTCTGACAGGAGCTTCCACATCTGATTCTCGTCCTCGGGCACCTCTTCCATAGTGAGCACCTCCGGGCATTTTGCAAGGGCCGACACCTTGATGTCGTTTTGAATTCCGAACTGGGCTTCCATCTTTGCGAAATAGTCCATGTATTCAGCAGCCAGCGCGCTGTTGTACTTTAAACACAGCTTATTCTCCGTGTAATCCTCGTAGCTGATGAATACATCAACCTTTCCGCGCTGGATATAATTCTTTAACAGATTTCTGATTCCTGCTTCAAAAAAATTAAACTTTTTCGGCATCTTTATGCTTAAATCCAAATACCTCTGATTTACAGCTTTCATCTCGACGGATATCTTACATTCATCCGTGACGGTTTCGTGCCTGCCGAAACCTGTCATGCTCTTAATCATTACAAATGCCTCTCTTTCGCCATAGATATTATTCATTATAAGTCATAATAAAAAACAAGTCAATTGGTTTTAAATTTTACAGAAGGGCGATTCTATGCTATACTGTCTTCATCAGAAAGACCAATTACCGGAGGAAATGAAAATGGCATTAGACGGAATTGTTATGGCAAATCTCGCAGCAGAAATGAAAGACCGTCTGGAAGGCGGAAAAATCGCAAAGATCGCCCAGCCGGAAAAAGACGAACTGCTGTTTACCGTAAAAAATCAAAAAAATACATGGCGGCTTTTAATTTCAGCCAGCGCCAGCCTGCCCCTGATCTATTTCACAGAGGCGAATAAGCCCAGCCCCATGACAGCCCCCAACTTCTGTATGCTTTTGCGAAAGCATATCGGAAACGGGCGGATCATCCGGGTGAGCCAGCCGGGGCTGGAGAGGATTCTCTGTATGGAAGTGGAGCATTTGGATGAACTGGGAGACCGGCGCATAAAAAAGCTGATGGTAGAGATTATGGGAAAGCACAGCAATATTATTTTCTGCAACGAGGAAGATCTCATACTGGACAGCATCAAACATATTTCAGCCCAGGTAAGCTCTGTGCGGGAGGTTTTGCCGGGAAGAACTTATTTTATCCCTCAGACAGTGGAGAAAAAGGACCCCCTGACCATTACCCAGGAGGAATTTATGGCTGATATCGGACAAACGGCCGCTCCTGTCCAGAAAGCGCTATACATGAAGCTGACCGGTTTAAGCCCTATTATGGGCCATGAGCTTTGCCATCTGGCCTCCATTGACGGAGACATTTCCGCCAATGCTCTGACAGAGCTGGAACTGCTTCATTTGTACCGCACGTTTTCCATTGTGATGGAGGATGTAAAGCAGGGACATTTTACTCCAAATATTGTATACAAAGAGGAGGAGCCGGTGGAATTTGCCTCTCTCCCACTGACCTGCTTTGACGGCGACGGATATGAGGCAAAGACCTTTGAGTCTGTCAGTTCTCTTCTGGAAACCTACTATTCTTCAAAAAATACCATCACCAGAATCCGGCAGAAATCCGTGGATCTGCGGAAAATCGTACAGACTGCCCTGGAGCGCAATTACAAGAAATATGATTTACAGGAAAAACAGCTTAAGGATACGGAAAAACGGGACAAGTACAAGGTTTACGGCGAACTGATCAATACCTATGGCTATGAGCTGACCGGCGGGGAAAAACAGCTTGTCTGCCTGAATTATTATACCAATGAGGAAATCACCATTCCTCTCGACGACCAGCTGACTGCAAGGGAAAATGCACAGAAGTATTTTGACAAGTACAACAAGCTGAAACGGACCTTTGAGGCCGTAACAGGGCAGATCGGAGAAACAAGGCAGGAAATCGACCATCTGGAATCCGTAAGCGCTGCTTTGGATATCGCCTTAATGGAGGAGGACTTAGTCCAGATTAAGGAAGAGCTGATGGAATACGGCTACATCAAGCACCGCCGCTCCGGCGACAAAAAGCCGAAAATAACCAGCCGGCCTTTCCATTACGTTTCCTCGGATGGATTTCATATTTATGTAGGGAAAAATAATTACCAGAATGAAGAACTGACCTTTAAGGTGGCAAACGGCAATGACTGGTGGTTCCACGCCAAGGGCATTCCCGGTTCCCATGTGATTGTAAGGACAGAGGGAAAGGAACTTCCTGACCGGGCATTTGAAGAAGCCGGGGCCCTGGCCGCCTACTATTCCAAAGGCCGGGGAAATGATAAGGTGGAAGTGGATTATATTCAGAGAAAACAGATTAAAAAGGTGACAGGAGCGGCTCCCGGGTTTGTGATTTATCATACCAATTATTCTATGGTTGCGGAACCGAAGCTGGAGCTGGAGGAATTGCATAGTAAGTAAAAAGCAGGAGCTGGAAAAACGAACTTATTTTTCCTGCTCCTGCTTTTTATTAATACTTTATTATGTTTTACACTTGTTTTACACTAGTCTTTTTCTACCACTGGTTTTTTGCTAGGAATGGTTGTTATCACTTCAATGAAATATCCATCAGGAATAAGAGCATTCTTTCGGCGTTTTGATACAATACCTTTTCTTCTATAAGCTGCTTTTCTTTCTTCCATTCTCAGAACTTTTTGAAATAAATTTATTCTCATATACCCACTCCTTACTTGTCCCCCACAAAAAGCCAACGCTACTCACAGATCAACTTAAGCATTTACTTTTTGTCGTTCTCTTCAAACTTTTTCATAACCTCTTTGGGTATCTCTCTCTCGTACATTGTTGCAGGAATACTTCTTCCGATGGAATCGAGAGAAACCTTTACTAATGCTTTCTGTAATTTTTCTGCAATTTTTTCTTTCATACTTTATTCTCCTTTCAAGGCTGTTTTATTTTTAGGAAGCAATGTTAAAACTTCCAAAGTAACCGGATACATAAGAAGCTCGCGCAAGTCAGTTTTTATAACTGCAATTATCATAATTAATGTCAATATTAATATAGAGGTCAGCTTTTTCTTCAGTTTTGACGATTCGCTAAAATAGTTTATATTTTTGCTTCTAGGGGCAAAACAGAATATGATTATCAAACTAATAATATAAATAAAAATCACATGGGGAACTTTAAGTTTCACAAATATACTTCCGATCAGCGATGATCCCCAGACAAAAAACATGCCCAGACTGCATCCGATATTTGAACTTGCATGTACTCCCCCTGCCTGTAAGCGCAAAAGGCAAAAAGCAAACAATATGATAAAGGTCTCCCAGCCTTTTCCTAAAAAAACTCCTAATATTTGGAGAAAAAACAGTTTAATTACATTATCTAAGATCAATTCGAATCCATATCGAATTGCAACGTTATCTTCTTCACTTTTGGGATTAATTTTATTCAGCAAACCACAGATAATTGCTGATATTTTTGTTATAACCATCTTATCACCACCAAACATTGTCATTTTACCACAAATATCTACACCAAAAATATTTTTGCAATTTTCGTAGCCTTTTTCTTCCTAAATGTTAATTGTTCGTCACACAAGTATAATTTTGCTTTACTTTTTCCTATATGAATTGTATATTTATACCTGCAAAGGGAGGTGATGATATGACTTATTTTATTTATGCCTTAACCGGAAGCTTATGCAGTTACTTTTCCTGTGTTAATTTACTTCCAAATAAATTTTCTCTGTTAAAAAGACTGTTCCTGTTTATTTACGCGTTTGCCACCGTTTACTTTTTAAATAAAGTTTTCGGACAAATAAGTACTTTTTTAACTTTTGGCGGAATTTTGCTTCTTACCTTTTATTTTTCGAAATATAACTTATTTTATTTATCCTGCTGTTTATTTGGGTACCTGTTTTCTGTCACTTTTAATTATTTAACCATGTGGGTCGTTGGCGCAATTTTGAAAATAAATATGGAGGAGCTGCTGGCAAGCAGTGCGCTGACCATTGCGTTTTCCTGTATTTACTGTTTATTTTGCGGTTTCACTACCAAAGCACTTGGATGGTACTTTCACAAAAAGCTGACTCTTCCCCATTACCTGACCGACCCTTACCTGTTAAAATCCATTTTTATTGACCTGTTTTTGTTGGTATCATTTTATATCATTAATTTCTCCTATGGGGAACGCCTCGGATACGACCACGGAATCATCGCATTAAATGGTATTATTTTCCTTTTGCTGTTTGCAATTACCGTATTTCTCATGTATTCTGTCTATAAGACAACCATAGACAAAGAGACATATAAAAACCGCATGATACAGTTTGAGAACCTTCGCCTTTACACGGAGCGGCTGGAAAAGTCCTATGGCTCCATGCGCAGGTTCAAGCATGACTATATGAATATTTTAAGCACCATGTCGGAATTTATGAAAGAAAATGACATGAAAAGCCTGATCGAATATTATGAAGAAAAGGTTCTTCACATCAGCCATGCCTTTACAGAGTCCGGCACAAAGCTGGGGGCCCTGTCCAACATAAGGAATACGGCTTTAAAAAGCCTGCTTTCTTCAAAATTCATCTATGCCATGGAAACGGGGATTAAAACGGAAATAGAGCTTACGGAACCCATTGACAAGCTGTTTATGGATTCTCTGGACCTTTCGCGGATTATTGGAATATTTTTAGACAACGCAATAGAAGCCGCTGAGGAAACGGAGGAAAAGGAAGTGAGTTTCTGCATGTTTTATAAGAATGAGGCGCTTTATCTCATCATCCGTAATACCGCTCCTGTTCCCTCCTATCCCATTTCCCAGCTATGCAGCCAGGGAATTTCCTCAAAGGGTGAAAACAGAGGAATCGGCTTGTATAATATTAAAATGATTTTACAAAGCTATGACAATTCCATTTGGAATACTACATACGACAAACCTTATTTCACACAGGAACTGATCCTAAAGCGCAGCGGTTCATGAGGTGCCTGAAATGATCCACATATATCTATGTGAAGACGATAAAAGCCAGCTGAAACTCTGGGAAATCATCGTAGAAAAATATATGATGATAAACTCAACGGAGATCCAGCTTTACTGCTCCGCCTCAAGACCGGAAGAACTGCTTTCCATGCGGAGGCGTTCCGATGTTACCGGGCTTTATTTTCTGGACATTGATCTGCGGGCCAAAATCAATGGGATTGAGCTGGCCCAGGAAATACGCAAATATGATCCCAGAGGATACATAGTGTTTGTAACGACCCACAATGAAATGGCTGTGCTCACTTTCCGCTATAAAGTGGAAGCCATGGACTTCATTGTAAAGGATGACGGGGAACGCCTCGCGGAACAATTTTACGCCTGTATCGAAAATGCCGAAAATAATTATAAGTCGAAGTTAGGCTCATCGAACTGTCTGCTGGCCGTAAAAATCGACAAAACATCTCTGGTTCTGGATCAGAATGATATTATCGCCATTACCACCGGCGACGGTTACCATAAGCTCACCATTCATACAAAAACAGGAATCCGTCAGATCACAGGCTCTTTGAAAGAATTCCGCGGAACCTTGAATTCCGACTTCTGCCAGTGCAGCCGCTCTGCCATTATTAATATAAAGCACGTAATAAAATATTCCAGAGAAAAGGCCCTGATCACCATGGATAACAAGGAAACCTATCCTGTATCCGTGCGAATGATGGGAAAAGTGCAGAAAACCCTGGATGGCGTTCATTTCTCCATAACAGAATAAAAGGCGGCCGGATTCCCCGGCGCCTTCTGTCCCATTGCTTTATTCTGTTATTTATCGGTTTTACCAGTACAGCTTCCAGTCCTTGGAAAGTCTGGTAAGGGCCTCCATGTAAAAATAATCGCCCCAGGTATTGCACTCATCCACGCCCCGGTCCGTACAGGGGTTTTCCTTGGAATCCCTGGCGTATGTGCCGTGAAGCAGCAGACCATTGGAAATTTTGTAATCCCTGTTGGCGCAAAGATCCACCAGGGCCTTAAGCATCCGGTCAGCAGCATCCAAATATACCTGGGCCTTATCCTTTTCTAAGTATTTTGCCATTTCCAGTATTCCACAGACAGCAATTGCTGAGGCTGAGGAATCTCTGGGCTCCGTGCTTCCCGTATCAAAGTCAAAATCCCAATAGGGAACCAGATCCTTTGGAAGGTGTTCTATGAAATAATCCGTTACCTTACAGAACATGTCTAAGTATTCCGGATTCTTTAAATACCGGTAGCTTAAAGCTATCCCGTATACGCCCCATGCCTGGCCTCTGGCCCATACGGAATCATTGCGGTTTCCCTGACGGGTCACTCCGTAGGTCGGTTCTCCTGTTTCCACATCAAAGAAATGGGTATGGTAAGTGGAATAATCCGGGCGCAGGATACATTTCATAGAAGTTTTTATGTGGTTTTCAGCCTTTTCTGCATAGGAGGGATCTCCCGTCACCTCTGTTGCCCAGTAAAGCAGGGGAAGATTTAGCAGGCAGTCAATGATCAGGCGGTACTCCTTAGGCTCACCTGGATTTCCCCAGGCCTGAAGGAATCTGCCCTTCTCCCTGTAACGTTCCGCCAAATGGTCCGCTGCCAGAAGGGCCGCTTTTTTTGCATGCTCATTGCCGGTCAGTTTATAGGCTGCCACGCAGGATAAGCTGTATAAAAATCCCATATCGTGATTGTTCACATCAATTTTATTTTCGATTCTGTTTAAAAAGCTTTCTACCTGTACCTCTGCCGCTTTTCGAAATGATTCATCACCGGTATTCTCATAAGCCAGCCAGATCACTCCTGTCCAGAAGCCTGTTGTCCACTCCACATTTTCCGTCGGTTCATAAAATCCGCCAAAGCTGTTGGAGGACTGGAATTTATCCGTAAATTCCGGAAGGTTTTTTCTGATGATCTCTACGGCATCATCAAGAGCCTTTTGAACCAGTCCTTCCTCAATTCCAGGATAAGTCTTTATTTGTTCCAATGTCTGCGCCATATTCCTCTCCTTTCAATTCCAGGTTATCCTTTGATTCCGCTGGCTGCAACGCCCTCTACGAAGAACTTCTGGCAGCTTAAGAATACGATGATGACCGGTACCAGAGAGCATACGGAGGCTGCCATAATCCAGGCATAATCCGCTCCGAACTGAGATATGAACATACGGATACCAAGCTGGATGGTCTTTAATTCCTTTGTCTTTAAATAGATCAGAGGGCCCATGAAATCATTCCATACATTGGTGAATGTAAAAATGGTCAGGGTAGCCATTGCAGGCTTTCCAAGTGGGAATACGATTTTTCCGAATATGCCGTACTCATTTAATCCGTCGATTCTGGCAGCTTCGCATAATTCGTCGGGAATGCTGATATAAAACTGGCGGATCAAAAATACGCCGAATGCGGAAAAGGCCTGCATCAGGATCAATCCTAAATGGGTATCGTTAAGGCCCAGCCTGGAAACCAGAATAAACTGGGGAACCATGTATACCTGCCATGGAACGGCTATGGTGGTTACATACATGAGGAAGATAAAATCCCTGCCCTTAAAGCGGGTCTTTGTGAAACCATAAGCAGCAAAGCAGCTGGTGAACAGCTGGATGATGGTCGTGATGACCGTCAGCTTGGCGGTATTGAAAAAGAAAGTCACAAGAGGCAGCTTCTTCCAGATGATTTTGTAGTTCTCCCAATGGGCCGTATCCGGCCACCATTTCATGGGAATGGAAAATACGTCTTTATTCAGTTTTAAAGAGGAAATCACCATCCAGTAAAACGGCACCAGCATAAAGAGGGATAAAGCAATTAACCCCAGATACAGAAGTATCCTTAAATCCTTTGTTTTTGTTCTCATCGCTTTTCCTCCTTACATCATATCCTTAGACCACTTTTTTTCACCTGCAAACTGAACCAGGGTGATAATAAGCACTACTAAGAACAGAACAATAGCTCCTGCACTTGCCGGTCCAAACTGCCAGGAGGTAAATGCTTTTTCATAAATATAATTGACCAGGGTCTTGGTGGAATTGCCCGGACCTCCGCCTGTCATTACATATACGAGATCAAATACCTTAAAGCATTGGATGGTCAGCATGATCAGCACGAAAAATGTGGTTGGCGTCAGCATGGGAATGGTAATATAGCGAAGCTTTTGAAAGCCGTTGGCCCCGTCCATACCGGCTGCTTCATAAAGGGAGCCTGATATCCCCTGAAGAGCTGCCAGATACACAATCATGTAGTATCCCATATATTTCCATACGCTGACGACAGAGATGGCCACCATGGCCCACTTCACATCCACCACCCATCTGGGGGGCTTGGAAATGCCGATGAGTTTTAAAAATTCATTGATCGGTCCGAAATCCGGCTGAAACAGCATGTTCCATACAGCTCCTACCGCTACAATGGATGCGATATAAGGGAAATACAGAGCCGTACGGAAAACAGCGATTCCCTTCAGCTTATTATTCAAAAGAACAGCCAACAAAAGAGACAGCACTAAGGTCGGGAGTACTGTAAGCAATGCGTACTGAATGGTGTGAAAAAAGGATTGAACAAAAATTCTGTCACTAAAAATCTGGGCGAAATTTTTCAGTCCCACGAATTCCATGGGGGCCTGGGAGCCGTCCCATTTCATAACACTTAAAATAAAAGAGAAGATAACCGGAATAAATACGAAAATAGCATATCCGATTAAATTGGGAAGAATAAAGGAATAACCGATCAGGTTACTTCGGATTGCCTTTTTCTGGTGTGATGTCAGTGTTTTTTTTACTTCCTTCATACAGGATTTACCTCCTTTTCACCTGCCTTTTGCCATGAAAAGAGCGCCTTAACGTATTTTTTGAAAAGGCGCTCTCCAGGCAATCAATTATATTTTACCAGCCTTTGATTTCCGCAACACGCTTGTTCAGTTCTTCAATTCCCTGATCAACGGTATACTGCTTGATCATGATCATTTCATGAACTTCTTCAAGCACCTTTAAAATTTCCGTGATCTGAGGATCTAAAGGACGGTCAAATGTGTAGTGAGTATAAGACAGTGCTTCAACATTTGATTCCCTTCCGGGAAATACTGTGCGGAAGCAATGGTCTTTAAGGATTCCTCTGTCTGGATACCGGTAAATACGCCCTGCTCAGCCAGGATGTTTGCTGCCTCTTCGCTGGTTGCAAACTTTACGAAATCCCAGGATAAGTCAGGCTCATCGGTATAAGCGCTGATTCCCACAGGAGTAAGAGATCCCACTGTGTAGCCGGCTTCTGTATCATCAGGATGCGGGATTCTTGCGATGCCCCAGTTAAAGGAAGTTTCATCTGCTGCCTGTGACTGGATCATGGTTGCGATAAACCAGGTTCCCATTGGCATCATGGCGCACTGCTGATTCTTAAATACAGAAGAATAATGGATATTTGCTGTCTTCAAAGTGGAGTAATCCTGGATATATCCATTGTCCTGTAATGCAAGGGTCTGCTCATACCATGGCTTTAAGAAAGAATAGTCTTTTTCAACAACGGTATGCTTGCCATCCTGAACGGCCCAGTTTGATACAAGAGCCTGCCATGTGTGGTCATGTGTTCCGTAAACCTTTGAGCTTCCTTCTCCGGAAGTCATCTTGGCTGCAAGATCGTAATACTGATCCCAGGTCATATCATTGGATGGATAGGAAACACCGGCAGCGTCAAAAAGATCCTTGTTGTAATATAATACATACCAGTCAGAACGGTACGGAAGTCCATAGGTAGCCCCGTTGTACTGAAGCTGCTCTGCTGCGCCGTTGTAAACGGAAGTGTCAAGGTTATCCTTCTTCATAAAATCATCCAGAGGAAGAAGCTGTTTTTTATCTGCCATCTGAAGCATAGCGCCCATGTCCTTTACCCAGATTACATCCGGATCTGACTGTGCTGCGGATAAGCTGATTCCCAGGGAATTGTTATATTCGTCCGCTGATGTGTCAATGACATTGATCTCTACATTTGGATTTTTCTCCATATAGGCATCCACAACTGCCTGAAACGTAGGTGTTGAATCATAGTCCCATGTAGTAACGGAAAGAACTTTCTTCTCCCCTGAATCCTTTGTTGTTTCTGCTGCTTTTGTTGTTTCTGCCCCAGCTGCCGCTGTCGTATCTGCAGCGCTGCTCTCTGCTGTTTTGCTGCCGCATGCAGTTAAGGATCCGCATACCATTCCGGCTGCTAATACCATAGCTAAAACCCGTTTTAATCTCATTTGGTTGAAACCTCCCTTTTTTTAGAACCATGTGCACATGTGTTCTTGTAATATAAAGATACCAGATTTAAGTCTGTACTTGAATGAACGATTTTTATAATTCTATTATTTTTTTTACACCGGTCCGGCTTTCCTGATTTTAAACATATATTTTATTCAGATTTTTATAAATTTTAAAGATTCATTTCTATTTCGTTGAATTTATTTGGAATAAAGGATATGATATTGATATTATCTGGAAAGGATTCATACCATGCCCCGCACATTCCAATATAAGCTTCTTTTGTATAATCTGCTGGTTGTCATAAGCATTGCCTGTGCCGTAAGTTTCTATAACTACCGCACTTATTATAAGGATGCCATTAAGAACGAAACGGAAAATTCCGTCAAACGCATCCAGATTCTGTCCGACCGGATGGAAGTGGCTTATGAGGAAATGGTCAACATCGTTGTGACCTGCGCTGAAAGAAAATCTATATTTTCCTCCTCTTCCTTAAAGCTGTCGGACAAGGCGGAATCTTCCTATATCAAGGTGTACGCCTCCAATGTTTTAAGGGATTTCTGCGCAATTTCAGGCTACAGCAAATATATCTATAAAATCGCGGTTTATAATAACGGAGAAGTTCTTCAGGCCGGAAGCGCCTACGGTTCTTCCCGGGATATCGGGGACATTCAGAATGCCCCCTGGTTCCAGAATTTACTTTCCAGAGAAAACACCCAGTACCTTCTGTCTCTGGAGGACAACCCTTTCTCTCCCATCAATTATACGCCAAAGCTGCTCCCGCTTTTAAGGCCCTTAAATTACGTTTACGGCGGCAATCCGGAGGATGCCTGGATATTTC
Organism: Lacrimispora sp.; assembly: GCA_047604985.1. GTDB lineage: Bacteria > Bacillota > Clostridia > Lachnospirales > Lachnospiraceae > Lacrimispora. Next base: position 8,382 of record JASGGP010000005.1, on the reverse strand, counting down.
TGGCCATTTCTCCCCGCCTGTTTTCCGATACCTTAAAAAGCATGGGAGACGGACAAACTCTCTATGCGGCCACCGCCGACGGAAGCATCATTTCCTCTGTGAACGGAAGCTCTTTTGACGTCACCAATTTACTGGCCGTTTTAAAAGGCGCCAAAGAGCCCCAGGGGAATTTTCACACCTGGCTGGATGGAAATGAATGTATTATCGCCTATCAGAAGCAAGCCGTCAGCGGACTTATTTTCTTTCAGATTCTTCCTATTTCAGACCTTAACTTAGACCATGGGGTCATCGGAGGCACCATTGCCCTCATATTCTTTTTCTGCTTTGCCATCGGACTGACACTATCCTGGTTTATCTCCCGCCAGTTAAGCGCCCCTGTCAGCCGTTTAAAAAAGCGGCTGGAATTTATTTCTCAGGGAAACTTTGATCCTGACCGTTCCATTGAGACTGACGACGAGATGGGCAGTATAGGAAAACAGATCAACCAGATGTCCGACAAGATTTCCGATCTTTTAGAAACCAGAATTCAAAGCGAAAAGGAAAAACGGGATCTGGAAATTAAAATGCTTCAGGCCCAGATCAATCCCCATTTTCTCTACAATACCTTAGACTCCATCAAATGGATCGCAACCATGCAGAAAAACAGCGGCATCGTTTCCGTGGTAACCGCCCTGTCCTCCCTGCTGAAAAATATGGCAAAGGGCTTCAATGAAAAAGTAACCCTTCGTCAGGAATTGGATTTTCTGCAGAATTATGTTATTATAGAAAAAATCCGATATATTGAACTCTTTGATGTAACCACCCAGATTGACCAGGAAATTTTATACGATGCCAAGATCGTAAAGCTGACGCTACAGCCCATAGTGGAAAACGCCATCTTTAACGGAATTGAGCCAAGCGGAAGAAACGGCCTCATCCAGATACACGTTTTTGCCGAAAATGGTGTCCTTTATATTACGGTAAGGGACAACGGCATCGGAATTTCTCCGGAAGATATTGAACGGCTGCTGACGGATACCTCCCGCATCACCAGAAGCAACATGAGCGGAATCGGCCTTCCAAATGTGGACCGTCGGTTAAAACTGGTTTACGGGGAAGAATACGGATTAAAGCTGGAAAGCGAACAAGATCAATACACATTGATTACCATTGCCCTTCCTCTGGAATTTTAAAAGGGCTGACAAAGGGGTATAAAAACAGTATGTACCGAATTATTATTATAGACGACGAGCCGCTGATCCTGGCCGGTATCGCCTCCCTGATCCTATGGGAAAACTATGAATGCACCATTGTAGGAAAGGCAACCAACGGTCCTTCCGCCTATGACATGATCATGGAGCTTCATCCGGATATTGTCATAACAGATATAAGGATGCCTGTGTTAAGCGGTCTGGAGCTGGTGGAAAAATGCAAGGAAAGCGGCTGCAATTTCGCCTTTATCGTATTGACAAACTTAGAAGAATTCCACCTGGTGAAAAAGGCTCTGTCCCTGGGGGCTTCCGACTATCTGGTAAAAATTGATTTAAACGAGGAAGCTCTTGTAACTGCTTTGGAGCGGGCCAAGGAAGCCTGCGACTTACTTCTCACCAAGCAGAACCGGATGGCCAACAGCCAGTTAAAAGGCAGTCCGGAGGATCTGGCAAAAACGGCCTTCCACCGTCTTCTACTCTCCCAGGAGGAAGTCACCGACATTCCGAAAGAGCTGGCGGACCAGTATCCGGCTCCTTTTATCATCCTGTTTTCTCTAAATTCCGCTCATACGGATGACTTTCATTCCGTAAGCAAGCAGCTCATTGACATTCTGGGCGGAATCGCGGCGAGATTTTTCTTTCATTATACGATTCTGGAATACCGGCAGGATACCTTTCTTCTGACCGCTTCCTTAAAAAAAGAAGAAGCCTTTTCCCAGGAGCTCATAAGGGAATTCTGCCACAAGTTAAGCGTTGCCCTAAAGACCTATTTTGAGCTTTCCGCGGTTTACGGGGTCAGCATGGGAAAGGAGAACATCGCGGAGCTTCCCCAGGCCTTTTCCGAGGCCCTGACGGCTCTGGATTACTATTACTTTGAATCCTCATCCCAGGTGGTCTTTTATCAGGGCCAGGCCTCCCATCTGGGCCAGGCAAAGAAATTCAACATCAATGTATTTAAAAAAGAGCTGACTGCGTTTATCAGCCAGAACGACAGTGAAAAGCTGGCCTCTATCTTTGAGGAGATCATTACCCTGTTCCGAGAAAACAAGCCCCGGAAGGAACAGGCCGCCAGCGCCTGCATTAATATTTATACCTACCTTTATTCCCTTTTTGAAACAGGGGACGACAGCTATCAGGATATCTTTCCCTATACCATCAATATCGCCGAGCAGCTGAATCATTTTAACAGCCTGGAGGACATTCTGGAATGGCTGAGAAGCTTCTGCCAGAAGCTGTGCCAGCTTTTGGACGACAGAAAATCCACCCGTTCCGACAGGCTGGTGGATTTAGCCAGAACCTATATTAACGAGCACTACATGGAAAAGCTGACTTTGGCCGATGTTGCGGAGGCCTTAAACATAAGCTCCGGGCATTTGAGCAATACCTTTAAAAAGCTGACAGGAATCACCCTGTCCGATTACATTGCCCAGATCAAGATACAGCACGCCATGGAACTCATTGATACCCATCAGTATCTGATGTATGAAATCTCCGACAAGCTGGGCTTTGATAATCCCTATTATTTCAGCAAGGTATTTAAAAAGGTTACGGGCATATCGCCGAGAGAACATGAAAACCGGATTGTTTATCCGCTTAAGGATGAAAAAAAGGGGTAGCTTCCACCCCTTTTTTTCTTACAGCCATTATGCTCCTTACTCTCCGTAAGTCCCTTTTGATTTCACCAGCTTGGGCCGGTAGCCCGCTGCCGTAAGGGCCGCCATAATGGTATTTTTATGTTCTGTTCCGAATGCTTCCAGAGTAATGCGAAGCTCCACCGCCGCATTCCGGTTGATGCTGATAAACTGGTTATGTTCCAGGCGGATGACATTTCCCTGTTCCTTTGCAAGAAGGGTGGACACCTTTGCAAGCTCGCCCGGCTTATCCGGCAGAAGAATGGATACCGTAAAGATGCGGTCCCTCTGGATCAGGCCGTGCTGGACGATGGATGCCATGGTGATTACATCCATGTTTCCCCCGCTTAAAATGGAAACCACCTTTTTATTCTCCACGTTCATGTGCTTTAAGGCCGCAACCGTCAGAAGGCCGGAATTTTCCACGATCATCTTATGGTTTTCAACCATGTCCAGGAATGCTACGATCAGCTCAGAGTCTTCAATGGTGATGATTTCATCCACATTTTCCTGAATGTAAGGGAAAAGCTTGTCTCCCGGGCATTTTACTGCAGTGCCGTCTGCGATGGTGTTGACGCTTGGTAAGTCCACCACCTTTCCCTGGCGTAAGGATTCCTGCATGCAGTTGGCGCCGGCCGGCTCCACGCCGATAACCTTGATTTTGGGATTCAGCATTTTTGCCAGGACGGAAACTCCGGTGCATAAGCCGCCGCCGCCGATGGGAACCAGGATGTAATCGACCGTAGGAAGCTCCTTTACGATCTCCATGGCAATGGTGCCCTGGCCGGCTGCCACATCTAAGTCGTTAAAGGGATGGACAAAGGTGAGGCCCTTTTCCTTTGCAAGGCCGTAGGCGTAATTGCATGCCTCGTCAAATACGTCTCCCTCCAGAACCACCTCTGCGCCGTAGCTCTTGGTGCGGTTGACCTTCATCAGAGGAGTTGTGGTGGGCATGACAATGGTGGCCGGAATGCCTGCCAGCTTTGCCGCATAGGCCACACCCTGGGCGTGGTTTCCCGCGGAAGCGGTAATGAGGCCCTTTGCTTTCTCCTCCTCGGACAGGGTGCTGATCTTGTAATAGGCTCCTCTTACCTTGTAAGCGCCGGTATACTGCATGTTTTCCGGCTTAAAGTAAACCTTATTGCCTGTCTGGGCGGAAAAGTACTCGCTGTAAATCAGCTTTGTTTCCAGAGTTACCTTGCTAACGACTTCCGATGCTTCTTCAAACTTTTCCAATGTCAACATACTTACGCCTCTTCTTTCTCTTCTGCGTGAAACAACGCGTTCACAAACTCCTCTGCATTGAACTTCTGCAGATCATCGATTTTCTCTCCTACCCCAATATATTTTACGGGAATCCCCAGTTCCGACTGTATAGCAACAGCAATGCCTCCCTTGGCGGTTCCGTCCAGCTTTGTTAAAATGATCCCGGTAATATCGGCGACCTCCATAAACTGTCTTGCCTGAACAAGGGCATTCTGCCCGGTGGTCCCGTCAAGGACTACCAGGGTTTCCCGGTAAGCCTCCGGGTATTCCTTATCAATGATGCGGTTGATCTTCTTAAGCTCTTCCATCAGATTTTTTTTATTGTGAAGACGGCCTGCCGTATCACAGATCAAGACATCGGCATGGCGTGATTTTGCCGCAGCCACGGCGTCATATACCACAGCCGCCGGGTCTGACCCTTCCTGCTGGGCGATGATATCCACCCCCGCCCATCTGGCCCACTCTGTCAGCTGTTCTATAGCTGCTGCGCGGAAGGTATGGCTGCCGCAACGATGACCTTTTTTCCGTCATCCTTCAGCTGTCCGGCCATCTTTCCCACAGAGGTGGTTTTTCCCACGCCGTTTACCCCGATAATCAAAAGAACGGATTTTTGGTTTTCAAATTCGTAAGCATTTTCCCCTAAATCCATCTGGTCCATAATGCTGTCCATGAGAAGCTGCTTGCACTCGGCCGGGTCCTTAATATTATTTTCCTTTACCTTCTTCTTTAGGTCCTCCACAATGGACATGGTGGTCTGGATTCCTAAATCGCCCATGATGAGGATCTCTTCGATTTCCTCATAAAATTCATCGTCAATGGCCGAAAAACCGTTGAAAATGGAATCCACTCCCGCGATGATGTTATCCCTTGTCTTTTGCAGTCCAGCTACCAGCTTCCCAAAGAAGCCCTTTTTCTCACTCATAATCGGCCCTCCTTAACTTTCCAAGTCTTCTTCAATCAGATTTACAGATACCAGGGTCGAAACGCCCTTCTCCTGCATGGTAATACCATACAGGCGGTAGCAGCCACCATGGTGCCACGCCTGTGGGTGATCACGATGAACTGCGTATATTTTATCAGCTTATGCAGATATTTGGCAAAGCGGTCTACGTTGGAATCGTCAAGGGCCGCTTCAATTTCATCCAAGAGACAGAATGGGGACGGCTTTAAGTTCTGGATGGCAAATAACAGGGCAATGGCCGTCAGGGCCTTTTCTCCTCCGGAAAGCTGCATCATGTTCTGCAGCTTCTTGCCCGGCGGCTGGGAGATGATCTGGATTCCGGCTTCCAGGATATCCTCATCCTCCACCAGCTCCAGAGCGCCCTTTCCTCCTCCGAACAGTTCCTTGAACACTTTGTCAAATTCCACCCGTATTTCCCGGAATTTCTCCTCGAACTGCTTTCGCATACCCGTATCCAGTTCTTCAATGATCTTTAAAAGGATTCCCTCTGCGGTCACAAGGTCGTCATGCTGGGTCTTCATAAACTCGTAGCGCTCCGACACCTCTTTGTAATCCTCGATGGCATTGACATTTACATTGCCCAGCTTCCGGATGTCCTCCTTTAAGGCCGCGATCATTTTTCTGATCTCAGGCAGGGACGTCCATTCCTGGTTCTTTAAGGCTTCCGCGGTTGAAAAAGTCAGTTCGTATTCGCTCCACATGTAATTGACATGGCCTTCCATCTGCTCATCCAGCTTTTCTTTCTGGCTCTGCAGGCGGAAAAGCTCTTTGTCCAGAAGGCTGATCCGCTCTCCCAGCTCTTCTCTTTTCCGGAAGAATTCTTTCTGTTCTCTGGATTTAGCTTCCTTTTTTGCGGCCATTTCGTTTATGGCCTGCTCTTTCTCTTCTCCCTGAACCCGAACCTCATCGATCCTCTGCTTTAAAGCTTCAATTTCTTTTTGCTTTTCCTCGATGACCCGGTTGGAACCGTCGGTGCCTCCGGAAAGGCCGGAAAGCTCTTCCTCCAGGCGGCGGATTTCCTCTTTCACACGGCGGATATTTTCCTGCTCAAAGTCGTCTTTCTGCTTTAAGCCGGAGGTCTCAAGCTGTGCGGCGGAAAGATTTCTGGAATACTCTTCCCTGGCTGCCCTGGATTTTTCCAGATCCTGGTTTAAGGCTTCCAGATTTCCATTGGTCTCCTGATTCTGGGTTTCCAGGGTTCCCACAGACTGGGACAGTTCCTGCTGGCTTGCGCCGATTTCCCGGATCTGCACCTCAAGCTGGCTGTTTTCCCGGTCCAGATCTCCATAGGATTCCCTGATTTCCGCCATTTTATCTTCAATGCGGTTAATGTTTATCTTCACCGTATTCTGTCTTAAATAAAGCTGCTGTTTTTCCGCCCGGATGCGCTCCAGCTCTTCCCTGCTTTCCGCCAGAAGGCTTTCGTTCATGGCCAGATCCTTTTGCAGCCTTTCCACGTCTGTAAGAGTCCTGGTGCAGGCCTTCTCCAGCTCTTCGATCTCCCTCTTCCGTCCCAGAAGGTTGCTGGTATTCTTAAAAGCGCCGCCCGTCATGGAACCGCCTGCGCTTAAAAGCTCTCCCTCCAGGGTTACAATGCGCAGGGAATACTGGAACTTTCTGGATAAGGCAATTGCGTGGTCAATGGTATCCACCACCACCACCCGGCCCAGAAGATAGTTCATCAAGCCTTCATACTGTCCGTCTGTTTCCACCAGAGAGTTGGCAAGCCCCAGTACTCCCGGCTCGGTTAAGGCCTTTTCCTGACTGAAAGAATTCTTGTTTCCGATGCTGGTAAGGGGCAGGAAAGTCGCCCGGCCATACCGGTTTTTCTTCAAATACTCAATCAGCTGCTTGGCCGTCGCCTCAGAGTCAGTGACAATGTTCTGGATGCTGCCGCCGAGAGCGGTTTCAATTGCTATCTCATATTCTTTCGGCACTGCGATCAAATCAGCCACAACGCCGTGAATGCCCCGGACCCGGTCCCTGACCTCCATCACCCGCCGGATGCTTCCGCCGTAGCCTTCGTACCGCTCCGCAATATTTTTCAAGGATTCCAGCTTTGTATAGCTGGTGTGGTATTCCTGCTGTCTGTCGTTTAAACTCTTGTTGAGACGGCGTACTTCTCTTTCCAGTTCCTCCGTCTTTTCCTCGCTTAAGGCCTGGGCGCCGTTATGCTCTGAAATCCCCGCTTCGATTTCCCCGGCATCCTTTAAAAGCGCTTTCAGCTGCTCATCCTGCTCCGACTCATCGCTTTTGAATTTTAAAAGCTTCTGGCAGACCTCGGAACGGCGCACATTCACCTGTTCCAGCATAGTCTCGTAGCGCTGCTGCTTTGCGTTTAAAGAGGCTCTTTCATTGAGGATATCAATGATGCTTCCCTTTCCCTCCTCAATCTGCTGTTCCAGAAGACGAATCCAGTTCTCCTCCGCGGAGAGGGTCTCTTCCGCTCTTTTAAGGTTTTCTGCGGCGGCCTTTACCTGCTCTCCGATCCTGGACCGTTCCTCCTCATAGGAAGCGGTCTGGTCGTTTTTCGATTGGATCTCGGAATGAATGGCTTTTATCCGCCCGGTAATATGCTCCGCGTTCATCTGCTCCGTATTGATCTGTTCCTTCAATACGTTGATTCTTCCCTCTAAATTTCCGATTTCCATGCTGGACTGGTTCTTTTCATTTCTCGCCCTGTTTATGTTTTCATCCAGCTGAGATAAATATGTATCCAAAGCATCATATTCTCCCCGGATTCCTTCCGAGGTCTGCTTTGCTTCTTCCAAGTCTCTGGAAACGATGGATTCTTTATCCCCGTTTTCCTTCATCTGGATGCGAAGGCTTTCCGTTTCCATTAAAAACTGGTTGACATCGTATTTTTTCAGTTCTTCCTTTAAGCGTAAGTATTCCTTTGCAGCTTCAGACTGCCTGGCCAGAGGCCCCACCTGCTTTTCAAGCTCTGTAAGAATGTCATTGACGCGGACAAGATTCTGCTTTTCATCCTCCAGCTTTTTCTGGGCAATAGCCTTACGCCGCTTGAATTTTACAATTCCCGCGGCTTCGTCAAACAGCTCCCTTCGCTCCTCCGGCTTTCCGCTTAAAATCTTGTCGATCTGTCCCTGTCCGATAATGGAATATCCTTCTTTTCCGATTCCCGTATCATAGAACAGCTCATTGATGTCCTTTAAGCGGCAGGCGCTGCCGTTTATCATGTATTCACTTTCCCCGGATCGGTAAACCCTTCGGGAGACGGTCACCTGGTCATAGGAGATTGCCAGATGGTGGTCCGAATTGTCCAGGGTAATGGCCACATAGGCAAAGCCCTGGGGCTTTCTAAGCTCTGTGCCTG
>JASGGP010000004.1:0-37892 GCA_047604985.1 Lacrimispora sp. | reverse complement strand
GACATCTCATGCTCGTCTTAGATGGTGGATACTTCCTTAAACTGCTCCAGCTTAATTTTATCCTGGATCTCTTTTTCCTTCTCGCCTAAAGTAACCAGACTGTCCTTGTACTGCTGAATGGAATCCTGCACATCCTTTAATTCTTCCTGCAGCTTTTCAAGCTGTGTTTTTCTTACTCCTCTTGGCATATCGGTTCTCTCCTTTAAAGAAATTTTTTAATCAACCATATGTTACCAATTATATGCAGGATTTTCTTCGTTTATTACATAAACAGCTTTCTGATAAATAAAATATCTGTCTTTCTTTCAGCTTAAAACCGATGGGTTTAAAGTTTTTAAATTACTTTAATTCAGGATTTTTTAAAGCCGGATTTACTTAATTGGCAGCTTGTTTTTAATGGCCGGTTCCGTCGTTATTTTCTTTCTTCTTCGCCCCGCTTCTCCCCTTTTATCCCTTTACCCCCGTATGGGCCACGCCCTCGATAAACTGTTTCTGGAAAGTAAAAAACAGTACAATCATGGGGATAACGGCCAGAACTGCGCCTGCCATTTGTGCGGGATAATCATTGAGATGCTGGCCCTGGAGCGTGGAAAGAGCGGGAGCCAGGGTCATTTTTGCGGTGGAAGTATTCACGATCAGAGGCCACATAAAATCATTCCAGGCGAACTTCGCCGTGAAAATAACAAGGGCCACGATCCCTGATTTGATCAGGGGGGCCATAATTTTAATCAGGATCTGGAACCTGTTGCAGCCGTCTAATATGGCCGCTTCCTCCAGCTCATTGGGAATTGACAGGAAAAACTGCCGCATGAGAAAGGTCCCGAAGGCGCTGAAAAGGTTTGGCAGAAAGAGGGCGAAAAGCGTATCCAACAGGCCCAGCTTCTGTACAATCAAGTACTGGGGCACCAGGAAAATCTGTCCCGGCACCATCAGCACGGAAAGGACCAGCAAAAACAAAACATCTCTTCCCGGAAATTTGATTCTCGCAAAGGAATAGGCGGCCAGAGTGCAGATTGTCACCTGGCCCGCAACCGTGATGACTGTGGAAAGGATGGTATTCATATAAATTCTTCCGAAAGGAAGGGCAGTCACCACCGAGGAATAGGCCTCTGTCACAAACCGTTCCGGCAGAATGGTGGGAGGTATGGCCATTGCCTCTCCCTTTGTCTTAAATGAGGTACAAAGCATCCAAAGAAAGGGAAGCACGGTAATGCCGATCCCGGCAATCAAAATCAGATGGACCAGCAACCTTTTTCTTCTGCTCATTGTCTTCATCCGGCTTCTCCTCCTTTATTCATAATTTACCCACTTCTTCTGCCCGATCATCTGGATCACCGTTACCAGCATGATAAGGAGAAAGATAAAGATGGATATGGCTGCCGCATACCCCTTATGACCGTAATCAAAGGCGTTGCGGTAAAAGATCATAACCAGAGTCTGTGTGCTTTTATAAGCCATTCCGGCCTTTCCGATCATGATGTAAATGGTGTCAAATACCTGAAAACCGCTGATGATGGAGGTAATCAAAACAAAAAATATGGTGGGCGACAGCATGGGGATGGTGATATAGAAGAAACGGTGGAAGCCGTTTGCCCCGTCCACAGCCGCAGCTTCATAATAGGACTTTGATATGCCCTGCATGCCGGCAAGGAGAATAATCATGTTATAGCCCACAGTTCCCCATATTCCCACAATCATTACCATGAAAAGAGCCGTCCGGTTATCCGTCAGCCAGCCGTGGCCGGAAAATCCCAAAAATTTCACCGCCGCATTTAAAAGGCCGTACTGCTCGTTATAAATCCATCTCCACACCATTGCAACGGCCGCGGACATGGTTACTGAAGGCAGAAAGTAGATGGTGCGGTAAAGAGAGGTCCCCCTGATCTTTGTATTGAGCAGGGCTGCCACAAGCAGGGAAAGCATAAGGCCCGCCGGTACGGTTATTGCCACATAGAGGGCGGTATTGCCCAGGGCTTCCCACAGCTCTTTATCCTGAAGCATTTCAATGTAATTGCTCAGGCCGCAGAAAGTGGCTGCATTGAATTTATTTACTTCATTAAAACTGAACCAGAAATTCTGAATGAAAGGGAAAATATAAAAGATACAGATCCCGGCCAAAAGAGGCGCAATGAATAGATATCCCTCTCCCCATTCCTTCCACTGCCGTTTGGTTATATTCATTCCCTGCTCCTATTTCTTATTCTTCGCCAGAATGGCATCTGCGTCTGTCTTAAGCTGTGTACATACGTCTGCAAGAGGCTTTTCACCGGAATATGCCGCTTTTAAAGCCTCTGCTTCCAGATCGTATATTTCTGCAACAGACTTGCAGACAGGAAGAGGATTGGCTTCATTGGAATGATTGGTATAAGCAGCCAGGTTTAAGTCCTTGTTGGAATCCCCGAAGTATTTCTGGGCATCGTTTCTGGCAGAAATGACGACTCCGCTTTCTCCCTGGATCTTCATGGCCTCTTCGCCTCCCATCCACAGGGCGAAATCTGCGGCAGCATCCTTATTTTTGCTTCCTGAGTACACGGCATAGCCCAGACCGTTTATGATATTTGGCTCCACGCCGTTATATTCCGGGAACTCCACCAGATTGATCTTTGTGTTGATGGCGTCATTGCTGGTATATTCAGGGGTCATGTAAGAACCAGCCAGGGTCATGGCCAGCTGTCCGCCTTCAAACATGGCATCGGCAGTCGTTTCAGACAGTGCGGCGGCTGACGGGGAATAGCCGTCATTGATCAGGTCAATCCAGCACTGGATGCCCTCCTGGGTTTTGGAATCCGTATATCCGGTTTCCGTCTTATCTTCATTAAAGATCCAGCCTCCTGCCGCATATACGGTGGGATAATACCAGGTCTGGAAGTCAATGGGACAGGCAAAGGGATAGGCTCCTGACGGAAGTCCGCCGGCTGTAAGGTCCTTACAGGCCTTTACCAGGTCCTCATAGGTCCAGTCATCGGTAGGATATGCAACTCCCGCTTTATCAAAGAGCTCCTTGTTATACCACAGGGCATTGGTGTCAAAATCCTTTGGTATGGCTATCAGCTTATCTCCGAAAGTGTAAGCCTTTACTAAGGATTCGGGGAAATTACTCTTGAGATCCAAACCGGCTTTTTCCGCATAGTCTTTTAAATCCAGCAGAATTCCCCCGTCATTGTAATCCTCTGCGTGGAGCACATTGAGCCAGAATACATCCGGCGCGGTTCCTCCGGTTGCGGCAGCCTCCAGCTTTGTCCAGTACTCTCCTCCCTTATAGGGGGTGAGCTGGATTTCAATTTTTACGTTCTCATGGGTCTTTTCATAGGCCTGGACCATGGCCTCCATGGTGGGGCGCTGCTTTTCATCCCAGATACCGAAGCTCAATGTGGTGGTTCCGCCCTTTGCGCCCGAAGCTCCTTTGCCTCCGCTGCACGCTCCCAGGCTCAATGCGGTGAGAACCGCCATTCCCATTGCCATTGCCTTGATTCCATTTTTCTTCTTCATAATCCATCTTCTCCTTTTATTCATTTTTATATGATAAGAGTCCTTACCGGACATCTTCCAAATGTATCAAGGTTCCTCCCGAAGTCCTGGACATTTCGGCCGCCAGGGCGACGAAGTGGCTTTCTAAAGATTTTTCCAAGGTGGTCATGGCTAAGCCCGGCTCCTTTCCCTCTCCGATCATCTCAAGAAATTCCAAAACCATCCGGTTGTCGCCGCCTGCATGGCCGGAAAAATCATCGGACAATTGGGAAACATCTATGGTCTCTTCTTCCTTTCCAAAGGGCTTCACCTCTATGATGTTGTCATGGAGCCTTGTGACGATCTCTCCCTTTGTTCCCATGAACTTGGTATAGCGGGAGTTCTCCTCTGTAAGTCCTGTCATTGTAAAGCTGATGGTGGAGCCGTCAGTCATACATAGGTTCACCACCTGGTGATCCACCACATTGTTGTCGCAGCGGTACACACATCTTCCGTAGGGGCCTGTCTTTATGGCTTCCAGAACCGATTCCCTTGTAGGATGAAGAGTCAGTACATTACAGGGCCAGTCCTCATGCCCGTGGCCGATACCGGTTTTTTCATTGGTGATATAGATTTTCTCCGCATCAAAGGGGCATTCCTCCTTTACCTTGCAGCCGTCCAGACAGCGGGAAGAGGATCCCTCAGGGGCCATCTCCTCTTTGAATAAATAAGTGCTTCCAAAGGAGGATACGGACTTGCAGGTCTTTCCCGTAAGCCACAGCAAAAGGTCCATGTCATGGCAGCATTTTTGAAGGATCATGGGGCTGGTGATCTCCGAATTTCTCCAGTTTCCCCGGACAAAGCTGTGGGCCTGATGCCAGTAGCCTACATTTTCAATTCCCATGACAGTGACCACATCGCCGATCACGCCGGAATCTAAAAGCTCTTTCACCTTTGTGTAAAACGGCGTATACCGCAGCACATGGCAGACCACCACCCTACGGCCCCATTTTTCAGCTGCCTTAAGGATCTCCCTGCACTCCTTTAAATCCGGGGAAATGGGCTTTTCCAGCAAAAGGTCATACCCCTTTTCCAGAGCCGGAATGGCATGTCCCACATGCTGCCTGTCCTGGGTGGTAATGAACATCACGTCTGCCAGCTTATCCTGGGCCAGCATTTCCTCTGCGCTGTGATAGCACTGTTCCTTAAGAACTCCGTATTCCCGGGCCACCTCTTCTACTTTCGCTTCATCGATATCCGCCACCGCAACTATTTCCATTTTCTCCGGAAACAGCTTTGCAGCCGGAGCATAGGCATCCTTTCCTCTGCTTCCCAGTCCCGCCAGGGCGACTTTGAGTTTCTCCATTTTATCCTCCTTCATTTACCCGCAATTCTTTTTTTCCATTATATAATGAACCCAATAGATATGCTTATACTATTGTCCGAACTCATTGTCAAATTCGTCGCTTTTCTGCTATTATGCACAATTATTTTCTGACACTTAAGGATCATTCCGGCAATTCAGACAGGAACCCTATCTGAAAGCAAAAAAAGACAGGCGAAAGATTCACCTGTCTTTTTCTATGTCGGTTACATGCTTATTTTTTCTTTTTCCTATAGAATGTGTCTTCCATCGGAAGCTTTGTCCTTAACACATGGTCCATGGCATAATAAGCTCCCTGGACAGCCGGCGCTGTGGGGATGGTAGCAATTTCGCCGATTCCCTTTGCACCGTATGCTACGTCAAGCAATTCTTCCTTTTCTACATAAATGGCGTGAATATCCGGAATTTGATCGGCTCTCATTAAGCCGAGGGTTCCGTATTTCACCTGAGGAATGCAGTCCTTTAAGGGCCAGTCCTCTGTCAGGGCATAGCCAAGGCCCATTAAAACGCCGCCTTCGATCTGTCCCTGTATGGCAATGGGGTTGACCACCTTTCCAGAATCGTGGGCAGCATAAACCTCTGTCACACGGCCGTCGTCATCTATGATCACCACATGGGTTGCAAAGCCGTAGGCAATATGACTCTTGGGGTTAGGCTTATCCGCTCCAAGCTTGTCCGTAGGCTCAAAGTATTCGTAAAAATATTCTTTTCCGTTGAGCTTGCCCAAATCTCCGCCGACTTCCTTAAGATCATCAACCAGCTGACGGGCTGCACCGCGGACCGCTTCTCCTGAAATAAGGGTCTGGCGGGAACCTGAGGTGGTTCCTGAATCAGGCGACAGCTCAGAATTGCTTCCCATATTTCGGATACACTTTAAAGGCAGCCCTGTTGTCTCTGCAAGCATCTGATTAAATACTGTGGCACAGCCCTGTCCGATATCGGAAGCCGCCGCATATATCTCCACAATGCCGTCATTGACAATCAGCTTTGCACGTCCTTTATCCGGCAGGCCAACGCCAACGCCCGCATTTTTTAAGGCGCAGGCAATGCCTGCACGTCCCGGATTCTTTTCATAAACTTCTTTCACCGCATCCAGGGTTTCCTTTAAGGCCGTGGAGCAGTCCGCAATCTGTCCGTTAGGCAGAACTTCACCCGGTTCGATGGCATTGCGATAACGGATCTCCCACGGGGAGATTCCCACCATTTCCGCCAATAAATTGATATTGGATTCCAGGGCAAACTCACTCTGGCATACGCCGAAACCGCGAAAAGCGCCGCCCGGCGGGTTATTTGTGTAATAACCAAAGCCGCGGATATCCGTATTCTGATAGCAGTAAGGTCCTACAGAATGAGTACAGGCTCTTTCCAAAACCGGTCCTGTCAGAGAAGCGTAGGCACCTCCGTCAAAGTAAATTTCGCAGTCAAGTCCGGTGAAAATACCGTTCTCATCACAGCCCAGGGTAAAGGTGCCCTCCATGGCATGACGCTTTGGATGGAAATTTAAGGATTCCTGACGGGTGAACTTTATCTTTACCGGACGGTTTACATGCAATGCCGCCAGAGCCGCCAGATGCTGAATAGACACATCTTCCTTTCCTCCAAAGCCGCCGCCTACCAGCTTATTTTCAACCACAATCCTGTCCATCTGGTCTTCCCAGCCAAACATGAGCGCAATTTCATGACGTGTATCATAAACACTCTGGTCTGAGGTATATACCTTTACACCGTCCTTATAGGGATGAGCGATGGCGCACTCCGGCTCCATAAAAGCATGCTCTGTAAAAGGCGTAGTATAGAACTGTGTTACCTTGTATTTTGAATTTTCCAGAGCTGTCTTTGCATCTCCCCTTGTCACATGACGGGACTGGCACAAATTGCCGGTGGAGTGGACGAGGGGTGCCCCCTCCGCCATAGCCTCATGAATACTCCGGACGGGCTCAAGCTCCTCGTAATCAATCTGAATTAACTTTTTGGCCTGGGCTAAAATCTCCTCTGTTTCAGCAACCACCAGACAGATGGCATCGCCGATATAGCGGGTAATGTCTCCCTTGGCAATCATTACATCCCAGTCGTGCATAAGATGGCCGACCTTGTTATGAGGTACGTCCTCTGCAGTTAATACGTCGATAACTCCGGGAAGAGCCAAAGCCTTTTCTGTATGAATGTCGACAATTCTCGCTCTTGGGTATTTTGTACGCACTGCAGAGGCATAGACCATTCCGTCTATCAGCATGTCATCCGTATATTCGCCGTAGCCAAGTACTTTTTCTCTGACGTCGATACGGAAAGCCCGTTTTCCTACGCCGTAATCATTTCCTTCTTCCAGCTCCGGTTCAATCCGGGCATCTCCTCTTAAGATAGCGGCAGCAAGCTGAATCCCTTCGATAATCTTCTTATAGCCGGTACAGCGGCAGATATTACCTCTTATGGCCACCTTGATCTCCTGCTCCGTCGGGTCAGGATTCTTGTCAATCAAAGCCTTTCCGGCCATGACCATTCCCGGAATGCAAAAACCGCACTGAACCGCGCCCTTTGCGCCGAAAGCATATACAAATGCTTCTCTTTCAGCTTCGTTTAAGCCTTCGGTGGTAATGATGTTTTTGCCCACCGCTCTTTTCGTTGTCAAAACACAGGACTTCACTGCTTTTCCATCTACGATAATAGTACATGTTCCGCAGGCACCTTCGCTGCAGCCATCCTTTACCGAAAAAAGATGGAGATCGTCGCGAAGATACCGGAGCAATGGTTTATCCTTTTCTGTTTCGTAATAAGTCCCATTGACTGTAAATCCATATGTCACATTTTCCATTTTACAATCCCTATCCTTAGCTTAGAATTTAACTATTTATATTATTTCACCGCTGCGGCTTTTGCCGGTTCCGTTTACATTACCGTAAATATTCCGTTTGAATCAATGATCGTCCCACGCGGACATTTTACCGCACACATACCGCAGCTTATACAAAGCTCATCATCAATGACTGCGCAGTTATCTATGACCTGGATCGCACCTACCGGGCAGTTTTTTTCACAGATCCGGCAGGCAATACAGCTCACTTCACAGACTGCCTTTGCATCCTGAGCCTTGTCGTGATTGGAACAGCGAGGCATGATCGTAAGCTCCGGAGGAACCAGGCGGATCACACTCTGAGGACATTTTTTTACACATAAGCCGCAGCCAACACATTTCTCCAATTCCACTTCTGCCACTCCATAATCATTGATATGGACCGCATCAAACCGGCAGACGGAAACACAGCTTCCAAATCCAAGGCAGCCGGATGAGCACTGTAAAACACCCTCCGGATAATTTTCCCGCGCAAATGCGCAGTCTCCTTCGATTGCGCTTTTATCTATTTTTGTTTTCGCCCGGGTGCCGCCGTTGCACACAACTACGGCGACTTTTCTTTTTTTCTTTTGATTTACCAAAATAGCATCCCTCCCATTTCTGAATCTTATGCACCTGAAAAATTTTTAGATTATCGTGTTTATCCCATTGTCCTGATGAAAAAATTGCGAAAAAAACTTTTTGCTGTTCCGCCATTTTCTATGCCGCTGAAGATGTACCGAGGAAGAAGCATGTACAATTTACAGGGATTTTTACGATAAAGCAGGCCCGACTTTTTTATTAAATTTTTTAATTTCTTGACGTCGAAAGCCAAATTTTCTCCCTCTATGTAGCTATGATAATATATTAAACAAAAAAAATCAACTAAACAAGAACAAATTATATAAACTTGCCAGAAATATTTTTTTCTGTTAAGATTTACATAAAGCTCAAAATCCAGGAGGTATGTTCATGGCGTACTGCAGCACAGAGTTAAAAATGGAATTTGAAATTCGTGAAATTGTTACCGTCCACTACTTTGAATACCTAAAAGATTTTGTATTTTCTGGAGAAGCTCATGACTTTTGGGAATTTCTCTACGTGGACAAGGGAGAAGTTCAGATACAGGCGGACCGCTCTTTTTATCATTTAAAGGCCGGCGATATTATTTTCCACAAGCCCAATGAGTTTCATGCCATAAGGGCCTTGGGAAATAAGGCGCCCAACCTGGTGGCCGTTTCTTTCCGCTGCGCTTCGGAAAGCATGAGATTTTTCGAAAGTAAATCCTGTTCCTTAAACCGGGAGGAACGCTTTCTCATTTCCAGCATCATTGCCGAGGCAAGGCAGGCCTTTTCCACTCCTCTGCACATTCCGTCCGTGGAAAAGGTGGAGCTGTCCTCTTCTCCGCCCTTTGGAGCTGCCCAGCTCATCCTTTCCTACTTGCAGATTTTCCTGATTCATGTAAAGCGGAATCATTTTGAAGAGGGAGCTGCACCCATCCACGCCATTCCCACGGAACAGGCGGCCCATTCTTTTAACTCCAGTCATTTGGAACGGATTATTCAGTTCATGGAGTTTCACATCTGCGAGCACCTTTCCATAAAATCCATCTGCAGTGAATTCTCCATCAGCCGCTCCACCCTTCATTCCCTGTTTCACAAAGAAAAGGGCTGCGGAGCTATAGATTATTTCAATATAATGAAAATTGAACGTTCCAAAGAGATCATGCGCAGCGGGACCATGAACTTTACGGAGATCGCATATTTTCTGTCCTACAGCTCTCTCCAGTACTTTTCCAAGCAGTTTAAGCAGACAACAGGAATGTCTCCTCTGGAGTATTTTCATTCCGTCAAAAAGTATTCCAATGAGGTCACAAATTCGGGTAAAAAAAGAACAGAAGATAACAGGACAATTTGACAAGCTTCTGTGATGATTCCGTAAGGCATTTTTCTGGAAAAGTGTTATATTAAAACCATCAATTCAGTGGAGGATCATCAATGCAGAATATTACATTCAACCAGACAGCCTTAGAATTTGAGGAAAGCTCTCTCTTATTTTCCATAAAGCATGGGAGCGCACTTTGGAAATGGGATACAGGATATAAGCCCCGCCTCATCATCGGCGGACAGACAATTTACTTTCATGACGCCTCTTCCATTACCCATGACCAATGGAAAACAGGGGTGGGGGAAGGGGTCATCAGCCATTACCAGGACTTCCGGTTAAACGGCATGGATTTAGGACTGGCCTTTGAAACGGTTTCGTGGATCGAGTATGCCACAGAGGACGTCCATTTTGAATGGATTCCCCTGACAGAAAGCAGCATCCCTGTTTCAGAAATATACTGGCCCGGATACATGGAATTTGAAAAGGAAAGCAGCAGCTGGTATACTCTTTTGAACGTCCGCCAGGGGCTTCTCATACCAAACACCTGGGAAGCAGCTCTTGAAGACCTGCCCTTTGGCGGAATGATGTGCACCGCCGGCTCTTACATGCCCTGGTTCGGCCAGGTAAAGGAAAGGGACGGCTACTTAGCCATCTGCCAGCAGCCCTGGGATGCCGCCTATTATGCAGAACATCCGGCAAAGGGGCCCTATACCCACGCCGGAATCAAATGGCTGCCAAGCCTGGGCAGAATGAACAGCCGCAGGACCATGCTCTATTCTTTTCTGCAGGACTGCGATTACAATGATATCTGCAAGCTTTACCGGAACTATGTGAAAGAACAGGGCACCTTCTGTTCCTTAAAGGAAAAGGAAGCCAAGGCGCCGGTTCACAAGCTGGTGGGCGCTTCTTTCATCCATAAGGGAATCAAAACCCAGGTCATGCCGGATTCCCGTTTCTTTGATCCTGCAAACCCGGACAAAAACAACCATGTATACCCCTTTGAGAAAAGAACCGGTGATATTCATCATTTCTATAAGGACCTTGGCCTTAAAAAGCTTTATCTTCATTTAGACGGCTGGGCAGAGCCGGGCTACGACAACCAGCATCCCGACTATCTTCCCGCCTGCAAGGAGGCCGGAGGCTGGGAAAAAATGAAAGAGCTGGCGGATACCATCCGGGGATACGGCTATTCCTTCGGCGTCCATGACCAGTACCGGGATTATTACCGCAGGGCAAAAACCTTTGACCGGAACTTCGCAGCGCAAAAGCCTGACGGGACCATTACGGAACATGCCAGCTGGGCCGGCGGGCCCCAGACCTATCTGTGCGCCACCCAGGCCCCCTATTATGTGAAAAGGAATTTTACGGAAATCAGAAAAAACGGAGTGGAATTAGACTGTGCCTACTTAGATGTGTTCACCTGCAACGAGCCCGACGAATGCGACCATCCGTGGCACCGGATCAACCGGAAAGAATGTCTGGACTACCGGAACCTTTGCTTTGAATACTTAATATCCCAGGGGATTCTGCCAAGCTCTGAGGAAGCCACGGACTGGTCTGTAAAAAGCCTTGTGTTCTGCCACTATGCCCCCTATTCCTTTATGATGGACAAGCCTGGGGCAAAGCGTCAGGGAATCGACGTGCCTCTCTTTAATCTGGTATACCATGACTGTCTGATCATCCCCTGGATGATGGAAAAATATGAAAATGAGGATTTCATGCTTTACGCCCTCTTAAACGGCGGCGCTCCCTATTTCATACGGGATGGGGCTTATGAAAACATTGACGGCTCTTTCGGCGGCCACCAGAATCTCTCAGAGGAAGAAATGGCAGCCCGCTGCAGGGTTGTGGCTTCCCTTCATGAAAGGGTCGCCATGTGCGAAATGCTTTCCCATGAATTTATTGACGGTGATCTTTTCCGGCAGCGCACCCTCTTTTCAGACGGAACCTCAGTGGAAGCAGACTTAATTCACGGGACCTATGAGATCAAAGCAGGTCATGCCGACTGAGGCTAGGAGCTGCAGTCCCTGTACTCCTTCGGCGACATTCCGTAATGGTTTCGGAATATGCGGTGAAAGTAGCTGGTATTGTCATATCCCACGGCCAGGGAAATATCCGTCACGGAAAGCCTGGTATTTAAAAGCAGAAAGGAAGCCTGATTCAGCCGCTTGATCTGCACCAGTTCCTTATAGTTTCTTCCGGTCAGACGCTTGATGGTCCGGCTCAGCCAATAGATGTTGTAGTTCAGCATGGCGGCCAGCTGGGTCAGCTCTCCATCCTTATAGTTTTCATCTATAAATCGCAGCACCTGGAAAATCAGCTTTTGTTCAAAGCTTTCCGAGGTATGGCTGATCTTATCCGTATAGTGCATGAGCTGGAGAAACAAAAGCCCCATGGTGACCTGATTGATGCTCCTTTTATTGGGCTGGTCATTTAACAGGGTCCACACCATATTTTCCACCAGGTTCTGGACCGGAAGAACATCTGCCACCTTAAAATGAAGATAGCTGGCATACCGGGGATCAAAACAGAGACAGCCTACAAGAAAATCCCGAAGGAGATTTTCCTCCTCTCCCATCATCTCAAAGGCTGTGTCAAAAAATTCCGGCAGGATGATAAAGTTTACGGCAATATCCTCCTCTCCTGCCGGAAGAATTTCCTGGGCCGCGTGCTGGTTTAAAAACAGCAGTTCTCCGGTTCTTAATATTACCTTTTCCCCATCAATGAAATGAGTTGTCTCTCCTTTGCACATATAGATAACTTCTATATAATTATGTGTATGCTTTGGAAAGTGGACGAACCTGGTGTGAGGTCTGATGCGGATCATTTTCCCGTGCTCCAGCACCTTCTTGCTGTCGATCACCAGCTCCCGGCCTTCTGTATATCTTTTGCGGTCAATTTCCGTCCGCCCGTTCAGTATCTCCCGTTCCTCGTCTGTAATGACTGCCAGACGGTCTATGATTTCCTGATTCATGGATAAACACCCCTTTTTTAAATACATGTTTAATATGGACCGCCGAAGGAGATCAGGTTTTTCCACCGTTCTTCTCCTGCGGCGCTGCCGCTCAGTGTATAGGCACGGGCAGGGTCCTCCTGAGCCGTCAGCTTGTAGATCACCGCTCCGGCACTGTCCTTATCTTTCAGCCACCTGTCATCCAGCACGATCACCCCGTCCGCCACTAAAAACTGCCAGGTGGACGTGACCCCATCCCCATTGGTGCTGGTATAGGTGATCTCTCCCTCCATCAGATTGTCCTTAAACATGCCCTTCTTCGTATTTTTCCTGGCAATGTCCGCCCCGGTTCCGTCATAGTAATTATAGCCGCACTCGCTTTCCCCCTCCAGCTTTCCCTGTTCCCAGGTTCCATAAGCGTAGTCATAGCGCCGCCCTTCCTCCAGCTCCAGAACCTGAAGAGCCGTGCAGCTTCCCTGTGGCATTCCATCGGCGAAATCACCGTAAAATAATGTTGAGGCCTTTGTAAATACAAGGCCGTGAGAGGAGAATACGTCAGCTTTCATGACCTCCCCGTCATACATGCAGGGAAATTCCTTCCAGGGAATTTCATAATCGCTTAACAGTCTGGCTCCCCCTTCTAAATCGCCCAGGTCAAGGGTTTTCATTAAATCATCCAAAAAGTTTCTGTCAGCTTCCGTAAGGGATATTTCATCAGAGACCTGGATCTCCTGGGATTCTTCTTGTCCGGTTCCGGCTTCTGCTCCATTTTCCGCCGCCCCCATCAACAGCTTCGGCTCGGCATCCGGTGCTGTCTCTGACTGTTGACCGTTCCCCGGCGTCGCACCCCCTGCCGCTTTCTTTCCGCTCATGGGAACCTCTTTCCCGTTTCTTGCAATTCCGGCAGCGCTTAAGCCAAACATCAGAAGAGCGGTCAGTCCAACGAAAAGCAGAATAAGCTGCTTTTCTCCTTTCCTCCAATTCCAACCTCTATTCTTCACCCAATCCCTCCTTACAGGCTTTCACATCCCATGCCTTTCTCAAAAGCTCAAGCCCTTTCCCGATTTCTTCCTCTGTCAGGCTTGCAAAGCCCAGAACTATGGTAGGCGGATAGTTATTATGCTCCTCATGGATAAAGTATCCCGACATGCCGTAGACCCTGACTCCCAGCCTTTCCGCTTTTTCTATCAGATCCTTCTCCCCCCGTCCCTTACGGTCAGTCAAAAGAAGATGAAGCCCGGCATACTCTCCCCGGATCAGAAACTGGCTTTCAAATGATTTGAGCCCTCCCACCAGCACGTCGTGCTTTGATTTATAAACCGCCCGCATCCGGTTCAAGTGGCGCTCATAATGCCCTTCCAGCATGAACTGGTAGAGAATGTTCTGGTCAATGCGTGACACGGTGGAGGCATAAAAGCTGACCTTTTCCTCATACAGGGACAAAAGGGACTTTGGCAGAACCATATAGCTCACCCGGATGGCCGGCGCTATGGATTTGGAAAATGTCCCGCAGTAAATGACCCGGCCCTTTTCATCCATGCCCTGCAGAGCAGGAATGGGCTTTCCCTTATACCGGAATTCACTGTCGTAATCGTCTTCAATAAGGAATCTTCCCTCTTTTTCATAAGCCCATGCAAGGAGCTCCTGCCTCCGCTTCACAGGCATGACAATGCCGGTGGGGTACTGGTGGGAAGGCATCACATAGGCAATATCCGCCCGGCTTTCCTCCAGCAGGCTCACAGCCATGCCTGACTTGTCCATGGTCACGGGGACCACCCGGTATTTCAGGCTCTCAAAGACCCGGTAAGCCTGTTTGTAGGTGGGATTTTCCATGGCAATGGTCCGGTCTGTCCCAAGAATCTGGGAAAGCAGCATCAGAAGGTACTCGCTTCCTGCTCCTACGATAATCTGCTCCGGCGAACAGTTGACTCCCCGGGCGGAATGGAGATAGTCGCGGATTGCCTCACGGAAAGCCGGTTCTCCCTGGGGATCTCCGGACACAAACATTTCCCGGTTGTCGTCCACAAGGGTATTTTTTGAAATCTTTCTCCATGTATTAAAGGGAAATGTATCCAGATCAATTCCTCTTGGGGAAAAATCCACGGCCCATTGCCTTTCATCCCCTTTTTCCCTGGGGTTATGGGACGCGCTTAAAAAAGACAGGGTCCTCTCCCTCTGTTCCTGTCCCGTCTTCACCAGCCCGTCAATGCTTAAGACGTAATAGCCCCTGCAGGGAACGGCTTCAATATATCCCTCGGAAAGCAGCTGTTCATAAGCCATCTGGGTGGTGCTGCGGCTGACCTTTAAATGCTCTGCCAGAAGTCTGGTAGACGGAAGCCGCGTGGCCGGTTTTAAGTTTCCCTTGCTTATCTCATCCTTAATGAAGGTGTAAATCTGGCTGTAATAGGGAAGACCTGGCTGGTTTTTCAAAGG
The DNA here is from genome assembly GCA_047604985.1 of Lacrimispora sp. Classification (GTDB taxonomy): domain Bacteria; phylum Bacillota; class Clostridia; order Lachnospirales; family Lachnospiraceae; genus Lacrimispora. The sequence continues at coordinate 22,961 of JASGGP010000004.1, read as the reverse complement.
TATCATGAGCTCCATAGGGGAAAATCCCTCCATTCTCCATCGGGTAAGAAAAAATGCCCCACGTACCTGTTTTTTCGGCCATGCAGCATTTCTTCTATTGACCGGCATCTCAGCCTGTCACGGTTATTTAGTTGCTTGTTATTTTAAAGGAACTCTTCAATGACACGATCCGGTTAAATACCAGGTGCTCCGGAGCGCTGTCCTTACAGTCTATGCAGAAAAATCCGTTTCTCACAAACTGGAAGCTGTCATAGGCCTTTGCATCGGAAAAGCCGGGTTCCACATAGCAGTTCTTTACCACGGTTAAGGAATTGGGATTTAAATTCAGGGTTCCATCCTCGCTTAACTTTCCCTTTTCCTCATCCACAAGGTTTTCATACAGACGGCATTCTGCTTTTAAGGCGGTCTGGGCTGCTACCCAGTGAATCGTTCCCTTTACCTTTCTGCCTTCAAAGCCGGAACCGCTTCTCGTCTCTGGATCATAGGTACAATGGACCACAGTGACATTGCCTTCCTCATCCTTTTCACAGCCGGTGCAGGTGACGAAGTATGCGTTCATCAGCCGGACCTCATTGCCTGGGAAAAGACGGAAATATTTCTTAATGGGCTCTTCCATAAAGTCTTCCCGCTCAATGTAAAGCTCTTTTCCAAAGGGAAGCTTTCTCTCTCCCAGCTCCGGATTCTCCAGATTATTTGCAGCATCCAGATATTCTATGGCATCCTCAGGGTAGTTGTCAATGACCAGCTTAATGGGATCAAGTATTGCCATCATCCTGGGTTTTTTCAGCTTTAAGTCCTCACGAATGCAGTATTCCAGCATGGCATAATCCACAGAGCTGTTGGCCTTTGATACGCCCACCAGATCCACAAACATGCGGATGGCTTCCGGCGTATAGCCTCTTCTTCTGAGAGCGGCAATGGATACCAAGCGGGGATCATCCCAGCCGTCCACCACTTTATCCTCCACCAGCTTTTTGATGTAGCGCTTTCCTGTCACCACATTGGTAAGGTATAGCTTTGCAAACTCGATCTGCCGAGGCGGATTTTCGAATTCACACTCCCTTACCACCCAGTCATATAAGGGTCTGTGATCCTCAAATTCCAGGGTACAGAGGGAATGGGTGATGTGCTCAATCGCATCCTCAATGGGGTGGGCAAAATCATACATAGGATAAATGCACCACGCATCGCCGGTGTTGTGATGGGACATATGGGCTACGCGGTAAATGACCGGATCACGCATGTTGATGTTGGGAGAGGCCATGTCGATCTTGGCACGGAGAACTCTTTCCCCATCTTTATATTTTCCGTCCTTCATCTCTTCAAACAGCTTTAAGTTTTCTTCCACGCTGCGGTTCCGGTAAGGACTTTCTTTTCCGGGAGTTTTAAAATCTCCCCTGTATTCCCTTATCTCTTCCGCTGTCAGATCACAGATAAATGCCTTTCCCTTCCTTATTAAAAGAACAGCACAGTCGTACATCTGCTGAAAGTAGTTGGAAGCAAAGAATAAGCGGTCCTCAAAATCAGCCCCCAGCCACTTCACATCCTCCATGATTGATTCCACGAATTCAGTTTTCTCCTTTGTGGGGTTTGTATCATCAAAACGGAGGTTGAACTTACCGCCATACTTCTGAGCCAGGCCATAGTTCAATATAATGGATTTGGCATGCCCGATATGCAGATAACCGTTGGGCTCCGGCGGAAACCTGGTCTGAACATGATCGTAAACCCCTTCCGCAAGATCCTTATCTATCTCCTGTTCAATAAAGTTTTTCGAAATCACTTCTTCTTTGTTCTCTTCCATCTCTCTTCCTCCATGTAAGTCTCTTCAATAATACACTATCATACCATATTTCATCCATTTAGAAAAGGGGGAAATAAATGATGTGAAAAAAGCACCTTCCGAAGATTGACTTTTCTTCCGTCGGTGCTTTCCTTTTATCCTATCTTGAGGCCGATTTCCATAACGGCTGATTTTTTTCGTACTGCTCGTTGATCCAGTCCACTGCCTGGGATACCCCTTCCCCGGAAAAGGGAAAAGACGCCCGTGTCTTCTGCTCCTCCGATGTTACCTCATAGCAGTAGGGACCGGGATATACCACAGCCTCCAGCTCTTCCCCGCTTTTAAAGACCCGGTAGCGCATCCCTTTCATGCTTCCGGTATAGGCTTCCTTTTTGAAAAACTGGATGGGCACAAACGTTTCTTTTTTCAGCATTTCCAAAACCTCCTAAAATAAATCCTACTTGGACACTCCCGGCCCGGTCTGATGCCTTTTCGGACCCTGGCTGCCGACTCCCGGACCCACCTCTCCGCTTTCAGTGGACGCTTCCGTTTCCGCCGCCGTTGTGGACGGAGCTACTGTAGCAGGAGGAGCCGTGGTGGGAGCTGCTGTGGTCGGGGCTGCCGTGGTGGGAGCCGCTGTGGTCGGGGCTGCCGTAGTCTGGTCTGTGGACGGCTTTGTCCCTGTGGTCTCTTCCGGCTTTGTGGTTCCGTTTGAGGTTTTCTTGGATTCCGTTCCCGGCAGATGATAACAGAGAACCGGTATACCGGCATTTATATTTTCAAAGATGGTCTTTGCCACTGCCGGAGGCAGATTGACACAGCCATGGGAACCGCTGGTCCTAAAGATGGCCCCGCCGAAGCTGCTCCGCCAGGAAGCGTCGTGAAGACCGATGTTTCCGTTAAATGGCATCCAGTAAGACACCGGGGTGCTGTAATCCTCACCCTTTAAGGTGGCATTCCTCTCCTTATAAGTAATGGTATACACTCCCGCAGGCGTTGCCCAGCCCTTGGATTCGTTGCCTGACACGAAATCCGAATCCACCACAAGCTTTCCTTCCTTATAATAATACAAATGCTGCGCCGTCAAATTGATTTCCACATAGGTGCTGCCGTAATCGTTAGTCCCATGGCTGGCCGCTGTCTGCTTGTAGATCGGCTCTCTTGTCTGGCTCTCTCCAGAACGGATGAGCTGTGCCAGCTCATCGGCTTCGGCGCTCTGGTTGATCTTCCAGCCATAGACTCCTCCCGTGATCCTGACATTCTGGCCGTAAGAGGTCTTTAAATTTTTCGCGTTGGTGGCCGTATCATACTTGGAAGCCAGTTCCTTAACGTAAGCGGTGACGGCGGAGCTGTCCAGATAGACCTTTCCGTCCTCTCCCACTCCCACCCATTTGGAAATGGTATCCCCGCTTAACACCTGATTTGCGTCCCCGAATTTATATGTAATGGTGGTATTCACATACCGGTTTAAGGTCTGGACCTGTTCCAGAAGCTGGGCATCGTCGCTGGGGATGGACGGCCTGACATAGGCATCCAGCTCTTCTAAGGACAGCTCCGGCTTCAGGCCCAGAACTGCTTCGGAAATCCCGGCTTTTGTCTTTTCAGGGTCAAGGGTGGTCCCTTCCTTTGCCCCCACAATGCTGTATCCCTGGCCGGACGTATAGCCGGATATGTGGGCATCCTCCGGCTTTTCCGCCGTTTCCTCATTGAGACAGGACAATTGGTCAACCGCCTGGTCGAATTTATCCTGGTCAAATTTTATCATGGTATCTATTTCAAACGCCTGGGGCGTTTTTAAGTGCTTTAACCACTTGTTTGGCTCCTGTTCTGCCAAAAGAGCTTCCAGGCTTCCGTCAAAGACGGATTCTAAGCCGATATCATTTCCATTAAGCTCTTCCGTCACGTCTCCCCGTTCCTTAATCGACAGGACATAGCCGTCAACACCTGAGGCAATTAATTCCTTAATCTCTTCCACGGACTTCTTGGAAGCATCAATCCCATTTACCGTTGTATTGGGGAAAAACACCTTTTCATACTGTCTGCCTATCTGGATGTACGTCAAAGCAGCGATCATCGCCGCAGCAGCCACTGTCCCGCCTCCGATCGCCGCCCAGCCCTTTAATCCCAAGGGCTTTTTCTTTCTGCTGCCCGGTCTTCTATTTTCCATTTGTTCCCTACCTCTTCGCTAGCCTTTTCTTCCAAAAAACATTATACCTTATACCTGCAAAATATGTCTAAATTTTTATGGTATATTTTTTGACGTTTTTATTACGATTCATAATAGTTTCCCCGCTCTCATATGATAGGATAAAGAATGATGCAAAAGGATGTCTTATGACACGCTACTCTCCCATCTACGGTACGGTCACTGACCTTACCCCTTTGATGACCTCTGCCTCTGATTCCAGCTGTTCCCTTCTCATTTCCATGGCAAGCGAAAGCATCGGGCAGGTCGATCTCGTTGTCACTCCCCAGACCTATGTTCTGGATCAGCATACCTTTATGGTGGGAGACTCCATCACCGCCATATATGATACGAAAGCTCCCGTGCCCCTCATCTATCCACCCCGTTTTACAGCAGTAGTTCTTTTAGAGGATGACGACGGGTTTGAGGTCATGCTTGACTATTTCGACCAGGACCTTTTAAATCAGGATCAAACCTTAAAGCTCAGCCTGTCAGACCAGGATGAGACGGAAATTGTGCTTTCCAACGGCCAGGCCTATTTTTTCAGTCCGGGGAACCACTATCTTCTTGTTCTCTATATGTTCACCACCCGAAGCATCCCGGCCATCACCACACCTCAGAAAATCGTCGTCTTCTGCTCTCCCGAGGAAAAGCCCTGACACCTCCCTCTAACCCATGGGCTCGGGAGGCTTTGCAGCAAGGAAAACACCTGGCTTTCGGATTTCCTTCCGCCAGGTGTTTTTTATTTACCCGAGCGACGAGCCGGGCGAACATGCTTGCACGTTCATTCGGCGACCGCCGCGATAACAAGCGAAACCCGCGGAGCGTGTTTCGTCTCTTTTTAAGTGGCAAGATAGCCCTTTTTTTTAAGCTCCTCTTCGATCCTGTCCAGATTTCTTCCAGAATCCGCCGTCACCGTATGGTAATGGCAGCCTCCGGTCAGGGATTTTAGGGGCAGGTCTTTGGAATGTTCCAGCATATCTACAAATTCTGCCGCATCCAGTCGGTTATTGATAACTAAATCCGCATGAATCTCCCCATATACATCATGTTCGACGAATACATCTAAAATTCTTCCGCCATAATCCACAATGGTCTGGAGCTCATCCAAGATATCCTCTGTCCTGTGACTGGTCCGGAAAACTCTGATACATGGCTCTTTCTGATCTCCCGTCAGGCGGCGCAGGATGTAGCCCTTGTTGGTGGAGAGAATTTTCAAATCCTCGGCCCGCAAAAGGGCCACATCCTGAACCACCACCTGCCTGCTTACGCCCAGCCGCTTTGCCAGCTCTGTCCCGGATACGGGGAGATTTTCCTGGCTTAGTATCTCCTCAATCTTTTTTCTGCGTTTTCTTCCATCCACGTTCTGTTATAACCTGCCTTCATTTTTAATATCTTCTGCTGTTAAAAATGCGCCTTCATAGCCCAAGAGCCCGCACAGCTTTGTGGTATGTGGCTGCTCTAAACGGGCCTTTAAAAGGCTTTCCTTTTCATAAAATACCTTTTCCCCTGGCCCGTCTGCCAGCACCTCTCCGTGAGCCATAATAATGACCCGGTCAAAATATTCGGCCACAAAATCCATGTCATGAAGAATGGCAAGGACAAATTTCCCCTTTTCGCTTAAGGAACGGATGATGGCTCCCAACAGAGCCCGTCCTTTTGCATCCTGGGCAATGGTGGGCTCGTCCAGGATCAGGACCCTGGGGTCCATGGCAGCTACAGAAGCGATTGCCACCATTTTCCTCTCAGATAAATCCAGGTCATAGGGGTTTTCCTCGGAGGCGGAAAGAAGTCCCGTCATCTCAAGAGCTTCCTCGGCCCGTCTTTTTGCTTCCTCCGGCTCATGCCGATGTTTAAAGGGCCCACCATGACTTCGTCCAGCACCTCTTTAAAGATCTGGTCATCCGGGTTCTGGAACACATAGCCGACCCGGCCCGCAAGCTGGGCCACGGTCTTTTTGGACATGTCCTCATCCTCAAACAGAATATTCCCGTCCTGAGGCTTTAAGAGACCCTTTAAAAGCTTCACAAGGGTGGTCTTACCCGCTCCGTTCTGTCCGATAATGGCCGTAGGCCTGTTGTCAAGGCAAAGGGTTAAATCATCTATTACCGGAACCCCGGGCAGGTAGTGAAAGCCCAGATGCTCCATACGGAAGATTTCCTGTGCTCCCTCATCCTTTTCTTCTTTTGCGGAAAGCCTGCCGGAAAGAGTTTCCGGGAACTGGTTCCTTAAGCTCTGGGTCTGCTCAAGGGTCACAGGATAAAGCTTTTCTTCCCCGTCCTTTCTGCACACGCCCAGGGCTTTGCACACCTGGGTATAGACAGGAGGCTTCACCCCCAGCTCCTCTAAATCATCTCTGGAAAAAATCCTCTCCGGCGTATCATAGGCCACCTGCTTTCCCTGATGGAGCAGGAGAATCTTATCGCAGTAGGAAGCCATCTTTTCCATCTTGTGTTCCACCATGATAATAGTGATCCCCGCCTTTGCCAGCTTTTCAACCACCCGGAACACTTCCTCGCTTCCCTGAGGGTCCAGCTGGGAGGTAGGCTCATCTAACACAATGACCTCCGGCTCCATGGCCAGTATGCTGGCAATGGCCACCCTCTGGGTCTGTCCACCCGATAAATCAAAGGGGTTTCTGTCCCTGTATTCTTCAATATCCAGAAGCTTTAAATTCTTTTCCACCCGCTCATAGATTTCCTCCCGGGGAACGCCTAAGTTCTGCAGCCCAAAAGCGATTTCCTCAAAAACCGTTTCCTTTGCGCCGGATAACTGGTTAAAGGGGTTCTGAAATACAAGGCCCACGGTCTGGCAGAGCTCCGCAATGGGAGTCTGGGCAGCTTCCGCCCCGTTAATGAGAAGCTTTCCTCCGTAGGCCCCCCGGAACATGGTTGGAACCAGACCTGCAAAGGCCTGGCATAGGGTGCTCTTTCCCGCCTTGTTCTCGCCTACGATCCCGATAAACTGTCCTTTTTCCACCGCGAATTCAATGCCGTCAAGGGCCAGATTCTCCGTATGGGGATACCGGTATTTTAAATTTTTCACTTCAATCAAAGCCATGCAGCAATCCTCCATAGGGCCGAGCCCAGAATCAGCATTGCCATAAGAAGCATAAATGCCTTGTCCCGTCCGTTTAATCTGTGTTCCCTTAAAAAGGTTTTCTTATTTTTCGAGTCAAAGCCCCGCACCTCTAAGGCTATGGCCCTCTCTCTGGTGTTGATGAGGGAGCTGCTGACCACAGGGGAAATTAAGGGAATAAATGCCCTGGCCCTTATGAGCAGGCTCCCTTCCGTCTCCATCCCCCGGCTTCTCTGGGCATCCATAATGGTGTTCATGGTCCCCATCATCTGGGGAATGATCTGGAAAACAGAGCTTATCATATAGCCAAACCTGGGGGAAAAGCCGGCCTGCTCCAAGTCATCCACCAGATCGGGAGGCCTGGTGGTCAGCACAAAGGTGGCAAAGGCCAGAAGCATATTTAAAATATTGAGCCCGATCCCGGTCGCATAGAGAAGCCCTTCCCGGTAAAAGGCCACAGGCCCTAAGGTAAAGAGGACCGTCTCATTTTTCTGGTTGAAAAGGCCGTGGATCAGGAAAATGGTAATAATAATGGTAAATGAAAAAGCGATCAGCGGAAACACTTTCCCTATGATCTTCCCGCTGACCAGGAGACAGAGACTGATGGCCAGAAACAGGCCGTACATCCACAGCGCGCCCCCGATAAGGGGCACGCTGACAGCAGCCAGAATATAAAACAGCTTTGCAAAGGGATGAAGCCGGGTCAAATAGGTGTCCCTGTCCACGTAAAGGCTGATGCTTTTCATATGTTCATCCTGCCTTTCCTGCCTTAATCCAGGCTTGTGACTTCATCGTCCAGCTCATAAAGAGATGTGAGCTTCCTTGGAAGGCCCTTGATGATGGCGAAAACGATCAAAAGAGTGACCAGCTTGTCCGGCACATCCACGATGAGTTCATCGAGGAAAGAGCCCAAAGCCACAGGAAGCCCCACGGCCTGGGACCATGCAAAAACAGCATCCCCCCATATATTGCCGGTGGTTCCTCCCCAGAAGATGATGTTTAATGGAGTGGAGATCACAACAGCCGCAAGGCCTGCCGCACAGGCCGTAAGAAGAGCTCCCGGAAGGTCGTTCATACGTCCCAGCCTTGCCATGATTCCCACCACAACACCGATTCCCAAGCTGGTGAGAGCATATACCAAAGTGATGGAATCACCAGTGGTAAAACCGTAGATTAAGTTGTTGGCCGCGCCGCAGATTCCGCCGATCACAGGTCCCCCCAGGATGCCGCCGATACAGGTGCCGATGGAATCCAGCCAGAGGGGAAGCTTTAATACGGAAGCAAAAAGCTTACCTAAGTAATTGATTCCGATGCAGGCCGGGATCAGCACGAAACAGGCCGCATTCAACTTGGTTTTGAATAAATTGTTCATCTCATTTTCCTCCATTAACACTTTTGATTTATCCGTACAAACGCTTCAAGCGCTGTAAGAATCTCCAGTTGCTCACCCCTCATCATGGCGGATTCCCCTTCGGTATAGCTGTTGATGTTATCTTCCAGGTCCCCTTCATACTCCACCACGGTGTTTAATATGGACGCAGTCTTCACGCCCCGCAGTCTCCCTACCACAAATAAGGCGGCTGTTTCCATATCAGAGCCCAGGACGCCCTTTTTCTGCCAGTATGCGCAGACCTCTTCCTCCTCGTCAATGTAGAAGCTGTCGTGGCTTCTGGCGATCCCTACGTGGGCCTTGGCTCCCAGCTCCCTGGCTCCCTCCATGCAGGCTATCAGCAGCTCCGTATCCGGGATAGCGGGATAGATGGAATAGGCATAGGAAGCCGACGCTCCCTCATCCCGCACCGCCCCGTTTACCAGGATTAAATCTCCCAGCCCGATTCCTTTCTGGAGCGCTCCGCAGCTTCCGATGCGGATCATGGACTTTACCCCGATCCTGGAAAGCTCCTCCACAGCAATGGCAGCCGATGCTCCCCCGATCCCCGTGGATACCGCCATCACCGGGATTCCCTTATAAATTCCCCTAAGGCTTCTGTACTCCCGGTTGTAAGCCAGCTCTCTCACGTCGGTTAAGCAGGCTCCGATCCGGTCCAGCCGGGCCGGGTCCCCGGGCAGCAGTGCATAGGGAACCGCCTGTTCCTCTGACAGTTTAATGTGAGGCATGATTTCAGCCACAAGCTTCATCTCCTTCCAATTTTCCATAAGTTTTCCAATTATATCTATATCTGAATGTAACACAAAGAGGCTGTCCTGTCAATCCATGGTCAATTGACAAGACAGCCTCTTTAAAACCGGCCGTTAATAATGGCAGACAACAGGAATCCCCGTATAAATCAGGCCGTAAAGAACCTTTGCCTTTTCGGGGGGAAGATTGACACAGCCGTGGCTTCCGCTGGTCATGTAAATAGCTCCGCCGAATTTGCTGCGCCAGTCAGCATCATGAAAGCCGATGCCTCCGTTAAAGGGCATCCAGTAATTCACATGGCTTTCATATTCATAGGTGCCGTCAGCCTTTTTATCTCCCCGCAGAACCCGGTCCGTCTGCTTGTAGGCCAAGGTGTAAATACCCTCGGGGGTGATGCGGTTTTTGGAAACATCCCCTGTCACGCAGGGGGAATCCCATACCAGGGCGCCGTCCTTATACATGTAAACATGCTGGCCCGCCAGATCCGCCTCCACATAGGTGCCTCCCCAGTCATTGTTCCGGTCAGCCGCCTTTTGGGAATAAAGGGGCTCCCTCACCTGTGTCTGTCCGGTCCGTATTACGGCAATTAAAGCAGCCGTTTCCCCTGCCTGATCAATCCGCCAGCCGTAAGAGCCGGAAAGGCTTAAATCCTTTCCATCCGCAGCCCGGAAAGGCCTCTGCTTTCCCGCAGTATCGTATTTGTCCGCCAGGGACTTCACATAGGCTGCTGCCTTATCTGCGTTCACATCAATGACCCCGTCTGTCATGCCTGTGACCCAGGAACAGATCTCTTCCCCCTTTAAGACCTCTGACTTCTCCCCAAAGGTATAAGTGACCGTCATTTCCCCCAGGCGGTTTAAGGCCTCACACCGGGCTTTCAGTCCCCCATCCTCTGAGGTTACGGTAACAGCATCGTAGCAGCCGGACTCCTCCAGGCTTATTTCCGTAAGTCCGTTATTTAAGGCTTCCCTGACCTTTTCCTTTAAAATCCCGGCATTTACGCTGTTTCCCTGTATCTCCGGGATGATGGAAAAGGGCTCTCCCTGCTTCCAGGGCGAAATCTGGGCGTTCACAGTGGCCACAACCTTTTCGCCGCTTATGCAGGAGAGAGAACCCAGCTTTTCTTCCAGCTTTTTCTCGTCATAGCTCACCTGGCTTTTTAAGGCGTGTGCGTTGTCTGCCGCAGGCCCCGACACCCGCCCGGAACTGTTCTGACCGGCCAGGACGGAAGAAAGGCCGTCGGTAATGAGAACCTTATAGCCGATATCCGGCCCTTTTAAGACTTCTGACGCTCCTCCCCTTTCCTTGATGGCAAGCTTGTATTCCCTGCCGTAAAAGCCTTCTATCTGTACCTTCGCTTCATCCACCGTCATGCCCCCGACAAGGACCCCGTTTATCCTGGTCCCGGGAACGAATTTGGTGGAATCATCTGCACGTACTGCCGTCGTCCCGGCCAGCAGGAAAGCTGCCGTCAGAATGACGATTTTTCTCATGGTGACTGAATGATTTCTTTTACTGCGCATTTACTCCAAATCCTTTTTTTATTATATGGAAAATAATTCCACACCCCATTAGGTTATCACGATTTCCCGGAAATGACAAGAGGCCATTCTCACTTGCCGCACCTCTCCTGATATTCCGAGGGGGATACCCCAAGAAGCTTCTTGAACTGGGCGCTGAAATAGGCCGTATCCGAATACCCCACCTGGTCCGCCACCTCATAGACCTTGACCCGGCAGTCTTTTAACAGGGACATGGCCATCTGCATCCGGTAAAGGGTGAGATAGCTGGTAAAGGTATAATCCGTTTCCTTTTTTAATACCCGGCTCAAATACCCTTCGCTGATTTCCAGATATTCCGCCACCGTGCTGATGGTGATGTCCTCCTTATAATGCAGCCGGATGTACCGGGTGGCCTCATCCACATATTTGTTCTTGGATTTCTTATCCGCCTGAAAGCGGAGCACCGGCGGCGCTGTCTCTCCCTCCGCCTTTTCCGTTCCCTGCTCCATCTGGCTTTTAATATGCAGAATGGCCTGCTCCAGGTCCCATCCTTTAAGGGCTTTAAAAGATAATCGCTGACCCCTAAGCGCAGGGCGCTCTGGGCGTACTTAAAGTCCCCGTAGGCGGTCAGAATAATAAACCTGGCCCCACAGCCCCCTTTCCGCAGCCTGGTGATCATCTCCACCCCATCCATGCGGGGCATCTTCACATCCGTCACAATGATGTCGGGGGAAAGCCGTTCCGCCAGCAGGGCTCCTTCCTCTCCGTTGGCGGCCTCTCCCGCAATGACGCAGTCCAGGGCAGCCCAGTTAATGGTCAGAATGATCCCCCGGCGGACCATTGTCTCATCCTCCACAACGATGACCTTATACATCCGTTACCTCCCTCTGAACCGGCAGCCTTAAAGTAATGGTAGTCCCTTCCTCTGTAACCTCTGCCCTGATGCCGTATTCCTGCCCGTAATAAATTTTCAGTATGCGGATCACATTGTAAAGCCCTAAGTGTCCTTCCCTTTTTACAGGATTGTCGCTGTTGATCCAGTCCGCCATTTCCCTGTCCATGCCGCATCCGTCGTCTGTGATGGAGATGCTTAAAACCCCTTCCCTCTGGTCCGCAAAAATACAGATGTATCCGTTCTCGCACCCATCCAGCCCGTGGATGATGGCGTTCTCCACTAAGGGCTGCAAAAGCATCCGGGGCACCATGCAGTCCTCCAGCTGGTCCGGAATCTCTGTCTCATAAAGGAAACGCCCCGTAAACCGGATTTTCTGGATCTGTATATAGCTTTCAATGGTTTCCAGCTCCTCCCGCAAGGTGATGAAAGGGCGGCTGGAAATGCTTTTCCGCAGGATCACCGCTAAGTTCTCCGCCAATATGGCAATTTCCGGAATCTGGTTAATCCTGGCATTCCATTTGATGGTGTCTAAGGTATTATAGAGAAAATGGGGATTCAGCTGGGTCTGGTACAGCTTGATCGTGGTCTTATTTAAATCCTTCTGCTTCTGTACCGTATCCTCCAGATACTTCTGTAAATCTCCGGTCATCTGGTTAAAGCTTTCCGTCAGTCTTCCCAGCTCATCCTGGCGGTTGGTATGGATGCGGATGGAGAGATCTCCCTTCTTCACCTTTGCCATGGCCTTATCCAGCTGGCTCACCGGCTGGGCAATGCCCCTTGACAGTGCGCCGGAGATCATCAGGCAGAGGACCAGCCCTAAGGCAGACAAAAAAATACTTACGGTTCCCATGGTGCGGACGGCCTCGTCGCTGATAGGGGCGGAACGCCTCAGGATGATGTAGAAGCCCTGGGAAGGCTCTTTGGTCCATAAATACCTGGTGTGCACTTCCTTTTCCTTTTCCCCATCCTGTTCCGACGCCCCATGGCGGATGATATCGTTGATCTCCTGTTCCCCATATTCCGGCCTGGAGCAGTATAGGGGCCGCTGGTGGGAATCCAGCACAAGAAGCGTATCTCCGGAGGAATAAAAGCCGTTCAGCAGATTGTCAAAATTTTCACGGGAAAAGTCCATGACCACATACCCGGTTCTCACCCCATGGGAATTCTCCAGGGAGTAGGCTCCCTGCATCAGGATGTTTCTGTCCGTTCCGGGAAGATAGGGATCGGTTCTGTAGTAAATGATCCCCGTCCTTTCCCGGACCTTCTTTAAAAGCCCCCAGTGAATGGGAAGTGAGCTGTTTTTAGGGGAAGTGTCCGTTGTAAAACGAAGCTTTCCGCCGGAATCATAGATGCTGAACCGGGCGTTGCTGTATACTTCCTGGACCGCCTGATATAAGGACAGGTATAAATCCTTCTGCATCTCAATGGCATCCTTATCCACCATGACCCAGGCCGCGGAGCCGTCCGCAGTAAAGACCTCGCAGGCCTTCCCGCAGTTTTCCAGGAGCTGGGTAAGCTTCTTGCTGGCCTCGTCCAGCTGCCTGTTTCCCTCCACTGCCAGCTGCCGGTTAATGAAAGCGGTAAAAAGCCTGGTCACCACCACGCTTGAAAAGGTCAGAGGCACTATGGCCACCAGCAGACAGCCCAGAAACACCCTCGCCTTAAATGAAAGCCTGCGGTACCATTTCATCTTCTATCCCCCCTTTTTCCAGGGACAGAAGCCTCATTCCATTGGTTCAGGATATCTTCCTTTTCCCGGGATAGCTCCTTTAAATCCATGTTAATCACAGAAAGCCTGCTGACAGGGGAAAGTCCGGGAAGAGGCTCTACGTCCATGCGCACGGAACGCCTGTTTAAGTCCGAGACAAGAATCCTCTGGGTATCCTTGATAACCGTAAAATCCAGAAAACGCCTGGCAGCCTCCGGGTGAGGGCAGCCGTTTACAATGGCCGTACCGTCAGGCAGCACCCAGGTTCCCTCCTCCGGGTAAATGTAGTCCACATCCGCTCCCCCTGAGCGCAGGGCCTGGGCCGTCCCCTCTATGGTGACACCCAGGGAATACCTGCCATCCAGAATGGCGGAATTTACCTCCGATAAGCTGGAAAGGGTATCGTATTCTAAGTTCTCCGCCAGCCTCTCCATATAGCTTCCCTCCCCCCGGTAACCATGGACAGCCGCAGCCAGGGCCGAGGAATAAATATCCGACAGGCGGGGATCCATGAAAGCCACCCGGCCTTTCCACCTTGGCTCCAGAAGGCTGGTCCAGCCGGTGGGAACCTCCCGGTATGTGACCACATTGGTATTGTACATGATGACCAGGGGACAGGCGGAAAAGCCGGTCCACTTCCGGTCCCCGCACCGGAAAGCCCCGGCTATGGCAGGTATCTCCGGGCTTTCATAAGCCTGCCAGTGCTCCTTTGCCTCTTCTAAAGTCTCGGTTCCAATGCCAAATACCACATCCCACGTTTCTCCCCCGTCCTCTAATTTCTTTAAAAGCTCCTTTGAGGACCCGGTTTCCACCTTGACGCTTAAGCCGGTGCGCTCCTCAAATTCCTTGACCACGGGCTCATAGATCCCTTCCTCCTGGACCGTATAAACAACCAGATCTGCCTGAAAGGGCATAGGCGGCCTTTCCGTTTCCGGACTGCAGGAGGAGAGAAAAGCACAGCAAATAAGAGCCGCCGCCCAGGCTGACCCCCGTTTTCCCACCGCTTCCTTTATAAGCCCCATAAGCATCCTCCCCTCTCCGGCCCCCATACAGCCCCGTTTTATTCATTATATCACAAAAAGGCCGCTGCAAAATAAAATCATTGCTTTTTGCACCGGCCCTCTGTTCCCTGTTTCTGCATTAACCGTCTAGAGACAGCTTTCCTGAAGCCCTAAATATTCCTCAAGCAAACCGCAGACTCTCACGGCATCCGCCTCTGTTTCCATCTCACAGAAGATCCGCAGCAGGGGCTCTGTGCCGGAAAACCTTGCGATCACCCAGCCGCCGTTTTTAAAGTAAACCTTGCAGCCATCCATGTAGGAAATCTTTTCCGCCTCAAAAGGCAATTGAGGCAGCTTCCTGTTTTCCATGAGAATCCTGCCGATCCTCTCCTTTTCCTCTGGTGTAAACCTGTACCCCCGCTCCGTCATGTGGATGGCTCCGTATTCCTTTCGTATATCCGCGGCAATCTCAGACAGCTTTTTCCCGGATACGGCCATCATTTCCACAAGAAGAGAAGCGGCATAAATTCCATCCTTGCCGTGAATATGCCCCTTAACCGTCAGGCCGCCGGAGGATTCCCCGCCGATGACCGCCCCTGTCTCCTGCATCTTTGCAGACACATACTTAAATCCCACGGGAACCTCGTAGCACCTCTGCCCGAAGCTTTCCGCCACCCGGTCCAGCACATGGGTGGTGCAGAGGCTCCGTACCGCCGGTCCCCGCCAGCCCTTGTATTTTAAAAGATAGTAATACAGCATTACCAGGATGTTGTTGGCATGAAGATAACGGCCCTGGTCGTCAATGACTCCCAGCCGGTCCGCATCCCCGTCGGTGGCGATCCCGATATCGCAGTACCTGTCCAGCACGTAATTTTGTAAGTTCCTTAAGGTCTGCTCCGTAGGTGCCGGCATTTTCCCTCCAAACAGGGTGTCGTGCTGAGCGTTGATGGTTTCTATGGTGCATCTTGCAACGGAAAGGATGGTGCTTAATGCCGTAAGGCTCACCCCGTACATGGGGTCAATGGCGACCCGGAAATCCCGGGAACGGATGGCTTCCATATCTATGACGGATATGATATTGTCCAGATATTCATTTAAGGGATTGATTTCTTCCACCACCCCCTCTTTCACAAGCTCCAGGTAAGAGGGCGGCGGCATCTGCCCGGCCTCCTGGTGGTTTGGCAGGTACATTTCCTCAGCCATCAAAAGATATTTTTCAATGTCGCCGGTCTGGGCCTCATCCGCATCCCGCCCACCGTAAGTAAACACCTTGATCCCATTGTAAATGGCCGGGTTATGGCTGGCCGTCACCATCATACCGTAGCTTAAGCGGTGCTTCATCACATAAAACATAATAAGAGGTGTGGGCGAGCTGCGGTTTACAAAAAACACTTTGATTCCCTGCCTGCCAAATATTTCACAAGCCCAGATAACCGCCTCCTTGGACAGGAAACGCCTGTCATATCCCATGACAATTCCTTCTCCCTCCACCTTTTCCGCCTTCATCTTAAGGCTGACGGCAAGGGATAGCTTCTGGATATTTTCTTTTGTAAAATCCTCTCCGATAATGGCTCTCCAGCCACCGGTACCAAACTTACCATCCTTCGTACACCTCCTGTTTTTCTAAGAATCGGTTGCTGTTCTTTCCACCCGGTTCATCATACCACGGAAACTCTCCCCTTGCTCACTCTTAAGAAGATGAGCAGGATACGACCGTGCTGACAGTCAATATGGACGCCAGGGCTGCCGCCGTACCATAGCTGTTTCTCACAACCTCCGTGTAAATGGCCACGGATATGGTGCTGGTTTTGCCGCCGTAAAGCATGACGCTGGAGGACAGCTCATTAATACATGTGATCCAGCTTAAAATAGCTCCTGATAAAACTCCCGGTGCCATAATCCTTGCCGTCACCTTGACAAAGGTCTTCATGGGCGATACGCCCAGGCTGATGGAGGCTTCCTCCACACTGGGGTCCATCTGCTGCAAAAAGGCACTTCCCGACCGGACCGTATAGGGCAGCTTCCTTACCACAAAGGCTATGATCATGATGAGGGCCGTGCCCGTAAGGATCACAGGCTGTTTATTAAAGGCCACGATCAGGCTGATACCCAGTACAGCTCCCGGAATGACAAAGGGGAACATGATGAGAAGATCCATCAGCTGACCTGCCATCCCTTTCTGGCGCACCACGATATAGGAAATCAGCATTCCCAGGATAATAATGACCACAATGGCTGCGGTAGAAGAACCGAAAGTATTCCGGATATTAGTCCACAGCCTGTTGAAAATCGTCACATAGCTTTCCAGGCTGAAGCCCTTTTAAAGCCTGTAAAATCGCTTTTTACAAAGCTGCTGACCACCACCACAATCTGGGGAAGGATTCCCACAAAGGTCACCAGCAGAACCGGCAGGGTGGCCAGAAAACGTTTTACGCCGTGAAGCTGTTCCTCTTTCGGCGGCCTCATAGCCGTCATGACGTAATTCTTTCTGGTTATGAAATATTTCTGGACCAGAAGCACCGTAGTGGAGCAGAGCACCACAATGACCGACAGGGCGCTGGCCAGATGGGCATTCCCCCCGATCTCACTCATGTATTCGTTGTATACCAGAACAGGCAGGACCATATAGCCCTCGCCGATGAGCATAGGCGTACCGAAGTCCGCAAGGCTGGTCATAAATACCATAATGGCTCCCGCTGCGATAGAAGGCAGAATGACCGGTATGGTGATGGTCAAAAGCCGGCGCAGCTTGTTGCTTCCCAGATTCTCCGCCGCCTCCTCAAGGCTTGAATCAATGCTGCCCATGGCCCCTGATGTGTACAGGTATACATAGGGAAAGAGCTTGAATGTGAAAACCAGAATGATGCCCAGCCTTCCATAGATACTGGGGAGATGGATTCCGATGTCCTCAAAGAACTTTGTGACAAAGCCGGCCCGCCCAAACAGCATGATCCAGCTGTATGCGCCGATAAACGGCGGACTCATCAGGCTCATGATAATGAATATGTGAATCAGACTCTTTCCAAAAATATTGTACCTGGACATTAAATAGGCCATGGGAACCCCTACCAGCAGGGTCGTGGCTGTTGTCACGATGGAAACGAACAGACTGCGCCCCAGGGAGGAATAATAATATTTTTTCGTAAAAAACCGGATGTAGTTTTCAAGGGTAAAGCCCTCCACCTTGCCGGAGAAAAAGCTCCGGGTGATCAGGGTGCAGAAAGGATAAATCAGAAACAGCAGCATAAAGCCCACTACCGCCACCTTCACCCAGAACCAGAAGTCCGGCTTCCAGCCTTTCCTTACCATGAGATCACCTCCTGGGTCTGGGCATCGTATACGCCCACCGCGGCAATATCAAAATTCACCCGCACCTTCTGACCGTCGGGACGGACAGAGCGGACGTCCTTTGTATATTCATTTAACTGGATAGTCTGCCCGTTGTTTAACTGGATTTCATACTCAATGAAATCCCCCAGGAAAGTGGAAATGACGATCTTCCCGGGAAGCCCTTCCTTTTCGTCAAAGAACAGCTGCTCCGGCCTTGCGGAAATAATCCCCTTTCCATTATAAGCGGATTTCAGCCTGCAGGTTAAGCTGCATTCATCCTTGATATTTAAAACAGCCTTTTCCGGATCGCTTCCATCCACCTCACAGTCAATGAAGTTTGAGACACCGATAAATCCTGCAACAAAGGTGTTCTCCGGCTTTTTGTAAATCTCCTCCGGAGATCCCACCTGCATGATGTTACCCTCCTTCATGACAGCGATCCGGTCGGAGATGGCCAGGGCCTCCTCTTGGTCATGGGTAACGTAAATGGTGGTGATCCCAAGCCTTCTCTGCAGCTTTTTAATAACCGTTCTCATCTGCACCCTAAGCTTTGCGTCTAAGTTGGACAAGGGCTCATCCATGAGAAGCACTCCCGGCTCAATGACAAAGGCCCTTGCCAGGGCCACCCGCTGCTGCTGGCCGCCGGACAGCTCATTGGGCTTCCGGTCCTTTAAATTCTTAATCTGCACCAGGTCCAGGGCTTCTTCCACCTTGACCCCAATCTGGTCCTTGGGATACTTTTTATGCTTTCAGGCCGTATGCCACATTTTCCGACACAGTTAAATGGGGGAAGATGGCATAGTTCTGGAACACCATGCCGATGTCCCTCTTATGGGCATCTAAGTTGTTGATCACCTTATCGTCAAAGCATATCTCTCCGCCATCCACAGAATTGAATCCTGCAATCATGCGGAGCAGCGTGGTCTTTCCGCAGCCGGAGGGGCCAAGCAATGTGAAAAATTCCCCCGGTCTCATCTCCAGATCCACCCCGTTCAGCGCTGTAAAATCACCGTATTTTTTCACGGCCTGTTTAATAATTACTGCATGGCTCATACCTTTCGCTCCTCCTTAAATCTTTGGCTGCTTTCCCGCTTTACAGAAAAAGACCGCCCTGTCCCCGAAGGGCCGGGACAGTCTTTTCTTAATTCCCTAATTGACCATTATGTCATTGAACTTTTCAATAATGGATTCCTTCTCATTTGCCGCCCAGTCAAAATCGTAATCCACCAGCACCAGATCTTCCAGCTTCGCCATTCCCTCGCCCACTTCCATATCACTTCTCACCGGACGGCGTCCCCAGTTCTGGCTCTGCTCTGTCTGGCATTCCATTGAGGTGACGAAATCAATGAACAGCTTTGCATTTTCCTCGTTGGGAGCACCCTTTACAAGAGCTACGCCGTCAGGCACTGCACTTGTTCCATCCTTGGGATATACGAATCCAACCGACGGATCATCCTTGTACTGGACCGCGGATTTCTCCAGGGTCAGGCCTACGTAGAATTCGCCGTCTGCAACCATCTTGTGGCACTTGCCGGAAGAGTCCACGATCTTGCCGTCCAGATTGTCATATAGCTTCTTAATGAAGTCCCAGCCTGCTTCCTTGCCGCCATGGCCCAGGATCATGGTGCACAGCTGGGTGTAAGCGGAGCCGGACTTGGATGGCAGACAGTATGCGATCTTGCCTTTCCACTCAGGCTTTATCAAGTCCTCCCATGTCTCGGGAATGGTAAGTCCGTCCTTCTGAATCAAATCCTTGTTGTAGAAAATAACCATGGGAAGGGGGCTTTCGCCGATCCACATATCATCGGGATCTTTATAGGATTCGCCGATAAATTCGTCGTTTGCGCACACATAAGGTGCGAAGTACTCCTTAAAGGCTGCCAGGGAGTCGGCGCCGCCGCCCCACAATACGTCTGCAATGGGATTTGCGGATTCAGCCGCGATCCTGTTGCACAGCTCTCCTGTACCTGCTGCCACAACCTCCACCTTAACGTTGGGATACTTTTCCATAAATAAGTTCACGCCTGCATTAAGGGGATCTGCATCATGGGGAGAATATACCACAACGGTTCCCTTGTAATCCTCCGGGGCCTTTGCCGCATCTGCTCCGGCCTTGGACTCCTCCGCCTTTGTCTCTGCCGGGGCTGCCGTAGTTTCTGCCGGAGCCTGGGATGCTGCCGTGGTTTCCGCCGGTTTTCCTCCTCCGCTGCAGGCGGATAAGCTCAATGCAGCCAGCGCTGCCAGTGAAGCTGTAAACAATCTTTTTTTCATATAAACCTCTCCTTTATTAAATTATTTTAATTCACAGACATTAGGGAATGTTTTACTTCCGATGGTCTAATTATATGATTTTGATGTGCATTTTTCCATTTAATATTCTTACATTTCTTTTGTTATCCTGAACTTTTGCATAATTTTTAACAGTAAACGCATATATACATGGGCACTTTTCATAATTACTTCAAAACATAGGATGAACAAGATTCCCTCAGGGCGGAGCACGTCATCCCCAGTGAAATCAAAAAAACAGGCAGACAACGTTCTCCGCTGTCTGCCTGAATCATTCATTATTATATTTTACCGGAGCTTAAATCTGCTCATCAGCTCACGTAAGTTCTCTGCCTGGCTGGAAAGCTCCTCACTGGCTGCTGCGCTTTCCTCTGCGGTTGCGGAATTGCTCTGAACCACGGCGGATATCTGCTCGATACCGGCGGTTATCTGATTTGCATTTTCGCTCTGCTGTTTCAGACGTTCCGCAGATTCCTGGATGGCTGTAACCATGCTCCTGGTTTCCAAAAGAACTCCGTTTAGGGTTTCTCCTGTGGAAGCCGCAATGCCGGTTCCCTTATCAACGGCAGTGATGGTATCCGCCACAAGGCTGGAGGTATCCTTTGCCGCATTGGCGCTCTTTCCTGCAAGATTACGCACCTCATCGGCAACCACAGCAAAGCCTTTTCCTGCCTCTCCTGCTCTGGCTGCTTCCACAGCTGCGTTGAGAGCAAGAATATTGGTCTGGAATGCGATATCCTCGATAAGCTTGTTGACCTTCTCGATCTCCTTGGATTTCCGGCTGATTCTTTCCATGGACTTCATCATTTCCTGCATCTGGGCGTTGCCTGCTTCCATGGCCTTTCCGACCTTTCCAGCCTGCTCGCTGACTCCCTCTACCGCCTGTGCCGTGTTCATAATGCCATAGGATATTTCATTGACGGAAGAAGACAGCTCTTCAACGGAAGCCGCCTGCTCCACAGCGCCCTGGCTTAAGTTCTGGGCTCCGGAAGATACCTGGGCACTGCCCTTTGCCACTTCCTCGGAAGAAATATTAATGGTTTCCATGGTTCTCGAAAGAAGGCTTTCGCTCCTGTTGATGGAATCCTGGATGATCTTAAAGTCTCCCTTGAATTCCATGCTCACGGACCGGCTGAAATCTCCGGAAGCAATGGTTCCCAGAACAGCCGCAATCTCGTTGATATAGGACTTGACGCTGTGTACGGAATTGGTGATCTCATCAGCCAGCAGGCCGATCTCATCATTTCTCTTTACAACAGGAACTTCACTGGTTAAATCGCCATCGGCAAAAAGCTTCATCCTCTTTGCAATAGCCGATACAGGACTGGCAATGGCTCCTGCAAACCAGAATGCCAGAAAGCACCCCACTATAATTGACAATACCGCAAAGGCTCCCATGGCAAAGATTACCAGGGTGATGGAGGTGGTGGTCTCTTTTACAGGAGCTACCACGCCCAGGGCCCAGCCGTCGCTGCCTGATACGGGGCTGTAATAGCAGAACCGGGTTTCCCCATTATAATCGTACTGGCCCACACCCGTAGCTCCTCCGATTATGGTCTGGTACATCTGGCCTGCGGAAGCATAAGATTTGTCTGTCTTTGCAAGTTCTATGAAGTTCTGACGCTGTTCTACCAGCTCCGGACTTATGTTGGCAATCATAGTTCCCGTACTGTCGATCATAAAGGCATTGCCTGTATCCGCAATTCTCAAATCCTTTACAAGATCGCTTAAAATGTTCCCGTCATAGGTTGCCAGGAGCACGCCGTAATCATAGGGAGTTGCCACGCGGAACACCAGGGTGTTGGTGCTGTCAAGCTCTGTTGTGGAAATAGTAGTCTCTCCGTTCATGGCTCTTGTTATGTAATCCTTGTCGGCAAAGCTTTCCCCTACATCATTGCCGCTGGCGCTTCTGGTTATGGTGCTGTCAGGCCCCAGTACTGCAAGGTCTTTGTATCCATAAAGTTTGCACTGATTGGTAAGATATTCGGTTACAACTCTGGAATTAATGGATTTTAAGCTTCCGCCCTGAGCGCTTGCTTCAATGCTGGTTTTCATCTGGCTTAAATTCTGCACCATAAGGCTGTTGACCAGTTTACCCGTGGATTCCAAGTCTTTTTTTACTACACTGGTGATTCCCCCGTAGCTGACTGATATGCTGATCACCATATTTGCAACGGCCAGTCCTAAGATAATGGAGATAATGAATATCGTCATCTTCATTTTCAGAGTTCTAAATGAAAGCAGTTTTTTTGCCGGTTTTTTTGTTTTCTTCCCCTGACCCGCTCCTTTTTCTGATTTCAACATTTTCAGGTTACGCTTCTTTTCCCCCGATGTTCTCATTCTCTTATGCTCCTCGTCTCGTATTGTATTAATCGTGTAAGCTATAACATAATCTCACTGCTATCTTTCATTATATCGTATTTTGTAACCTTTTGTCAATATTTCCCTTTTTTTGAAATTGTAGTTAACATAACCAAGTATGGCAAAAATTTTTATACAAAATGAAAAAGATATCTTTTTCATGCAATAGCAGAAAAAAATACCTTTTCATTATGATTATTGGGCTTTACCCGGTCAATCCATTTTCCCTATACGCCGGAGTAAGCCGAGAATCCGCCGTCAATAGGCAGTACCACGCCGGTGATAAAGCCAGCTGCCTGGTTGTTTAAGAAAAACAGCAGTGCTCCGTTTAATTCTTCTGCCTTGCCGAAGCGTCCCATGGGGGTGGCTGCCAGGATTTTTCCGGTTCTTGGAGTCGGAGTTCCGTCCTCATTGAATAAAAGCTTTTCATTCTGGCTGGTGACAAAGAATCCGGGAGCAATGGCATTTACCCGGATGCCTGTCTTGGAAAAATGGACTGCCAGCCACTGGGTAAAGTTGCTGACCGCAGCCTTGGCGCCGCTGTAGGCCGGGATTTTGGTCAGAGGAGTGAAAGCATTCATGGAAGAAACATTGATGATGCTGCAGCCTTCCCGTCCGATCATGTCCTTTGCAAATATCTGGCAGGGAACCTGAGTTCCCAGGAAGTTTAATTTGAAAACAAACTCCAC
>JASGGP010000003.1:0-38530 GCA_047604985.1 Lacrimispora sp. | reverse complement strand
AAGATTCCGGATGTGTACGGCTCCTCCTTTTACCCCAAGAGCTGGGGAAGAAATTACCGGAATACGCCATGGACCATGTCCATGTATTATTCCGTTCCGGCAGGAGCGGCAAGGAAGGCCGGAAAACCATACATGGTCAATGAGCTTCAGACCCACACCCAGTCTGTGCTGACTCCGGGCTCCGAGGTGACGTCCCAGGAATTGTACAACTGGATTCTCATGTGTATGTTCACAGGCGCCAACGGGATGCAGCTGTGGAGGTGGAGGCCGTTCCTGCATGGATACCAGTCCACCGGACGGGGGCTTACCAGAATGGACGGAACTCCCAATGAGCGCGCGGAGCGGGTAAAAGAGCTGATGAGCGTAATCCGAAAAAACGGAGATTTGTTTGACAGCTTCCAGGTGGAGAACCGGGAGGTGAAAATAGCTGTTTCCTACTCTTCCAGACTTTACTTTGATGCGTTCTTAAAATGGAACAACAGCTTCTGGAGCGAGGACGTGGAGGGCTGGTACCGCCTTTTCTGGAACAGAGGCTTAAATCCGGAATTCACAG
This sequence comes from Lacrimispora sp., assembly GCA_047604985.1. Taxonomy (GTDB): domain Bacteria; phylum Bacillota; class Clostridia; order Lachnospirales; family Lachnospiraceae; genus Lacrimispora. The sequence goes on along the minus strand of JASGGP010000003.1, from coordinate 37,977 downwards.
ACATCGAGGACTTAGAAGGCGAGGAAGCCAAGGTTTTAGTGCTCCCTTCTGCCTTAAGCATCAGCGGGGATATGGCGGAAAAGCTTACCGCATACGTGGAGAGAGGGGGAATTCTCATCGCCGATGCCAGAATGGGAAGCGTAAATGAATACGGAGAGGTGCCTGCGGAAGGGATTCCGGGCGATCAGCTCAGCAGGCTCTTCGGCCTGCGGGAAGTGGATGTGGACTCCGGCCATTCCTTTTCTGTCAAAGATAAAATGGATTCGGGAGACGAAAGAATTCCCTGCAATTTTATGGAACAACGCATAGAGGCGGATGGGGATGCTCAGATACTTGGAACCATGGAGGACGGAAGTCCTGCCGTAGTGCTTCATCCATTTGGAAAAGGCTGTACCCTGTATTTCAATTCCTTTATAGGCGTGGAGCTGAAAAAACAGAACATTCCCCAGGTGGAACAGCTGGTAATGGAGGTTGTTACCGACAGGCAGGATTCCCTGTTTACAGCGGAAAAGGACAGCAGGGTGCATGTGGCCTCCATCCGGTCAGAAAAAGGCAGGGCAATTTTAATCATTAATTTTAATGATGGGGAGAAAGAGGTAATACTTCATGGAATGGGGGATGCGACAAGGCTTGTGAATCTTATGACAAATGATGCCGTAACGGTCCGGGAACAGGCAAAGCTTCAGATACCGGGAAATACGGCTTACGTCTATAAATGTCAGGAGGAATTTAAGTGAAGCTGGTCTTTGATGTAGGCGGGACAGCAATAAAATACGGCGCTGCAGATGAGGAAGGGAATTTTTGCTTCACGGATTCGCTGCCTACGCCAAAAACGGATGTAAAGGAATTTCTCCAGGTCATCGGAAAGGTATTTGAGAAGGCGTCCGGAGAGTATGCGCTTGACGGCCTGGCTTTCAGCTTTCCGGGAGAGGTACACAGCAGGGAAGGGGTAATAAAGGGCATCAGCGCCGTGGAGTATCTTCATGAGATACCCTTGAAAAAGATTCTGACGGAGCATTTCGGCGGACTTCCTGTGACCATGGCCAATGATGCCAACTGCGCCGCCATGGGAGAGCTTTGGAAAGGGGTGGCCAGGGAGTGCCGGAATGTGGTGTTTGTGATCTGCGGAACCGGAATCGGAGGCGCGGTGATCGAGGGCGGGGTGCTGGACAAAGGGGTGACCATGAACCGGGGAGAATTCGGGAACTTTCCCATGGGAGGATTTGAGGATGGGATCTTTCTTACCTGGAGTGACTATACCCTGGAAAAACAGGCCCAGAAATATAATAAGAGAAAGCAGCAGGAGGAAGCGGCTGTCAGTGGTATGAAGCTGGAGCAGCTTTCCAGGGAGGGAGATCGGCTGGCCGCCGAGCTGATGAGAATTTACTACTGGATGGCGGTTGGCTGCATCACCCTGGAGTTTGCTTGATCCGGAGCTTATTGCAATCGGCGGAGGGATCAGCGGCAATCCGGAGATCGTTGACAAAATCCAGACAACAGCCGCTGCCCTGTTAAAGGGACAGAGACCGGGCTATCTGGTGCCTAGGATTGCCGCCTGCACAAACGGCAGCCGGGCGAATTTATATGGCGCTCTTTACTACCACCTGTATGGAGAAAAAATTGAGAGAGAATAGGAGAGATGAAGATGAATTATACATTTCCAAAGGGATTTTTATGGGGAGGAGCCTCCTCCGGTCCTCAGTCGGAAGGCGGAAGCAGGGAAGGCGGACGTGTAAAGTCCGAGTGGGATTACTGGTTTGAAAGGGAACCGGAACGGTTTTTTAACGGAGTAGGTCCGGCAGTCACCTCCGATTTTTATCATAAATATAAGGAATATATCCAGAAGATGAAGCAGGCGGGAGTGACCTCCTACCGGACCTCCATTCAGTGGAGCAGAATCATCAGAGACTGTGAGGGAAGGGTCAATGAAGAAGGGGTTCAGTTCTATAATGATGTGATCAATGAGCTGATTGCAAACGGGGTAGAGCCCATGATGTGCCTTCATCATTTTGACTTACCGGAGTATTGGGTGGAAAAGGGCGGTTTTGAGAACCGGGAAACGGTCTTTGCATTTGCAAAATTTGCGTCCGTCTGCTTTGAGCAGTTCGGGGACCGGGTAAAATACTGGACCACCTTCAATGAGCCGATCATCATTCCGGAAACGGGATACTTATACCAGAGACATTATCCGGCGGTCTGCGATGCAAAAAAGGCGGCCCAGGTAGGCTTTCATGTCCAGCTGGCCAGCAGCCTTGCGGTAGAGGAATTCCGTAAAAGCGGCTTTGGCGGTAAAATAGGCATTATCATCAACCTGACGCCGACCTACTGTGAAAATCCGGATAAGGCAGAGGACCGGAAAGCCGCGGATACCCTGGATCTGATCTTTAACCGTTCGTTCCTGGATCCGTCGGTGAAGGGAGAATACCCGGAGGCTCTGACAGCGCTGTTGAAGGAAGAGGGGATTCTTCCGGAGGTCATGGAAGGGGATCTGGAGATCATCCGCAAAAATACCGTAGATTATCTGGGTGTCAATTACTATCACCCAAGACGGGCAAAGGCCAGGACCACTCCTTATGAAGGGCCGCTGATGCCGGAAAAATATTATGAGCCCTATGATTTTGAGGGGCAGAAGATGAATACCTCCAGAGGCTGGGAGATCTATGAGCCGGCCATTTATGATATTGCAAAAAATATTAAAGAAAACTACGGAAATCTTCCCTGGTACATATCAGAAAACGGCATGGGAATCCAGGGAGAAGAGGAGTTTATGGATAAAAATGGCGTGGTGGCAGATGATTACCGGATCGAATTCATTAAGGATCATTTGAAATATCTGCACAAGGCCATAGAGGAAGGCTGCAACTGCTTTGGATATCATTTGTGGGCGCCCTTTGACTGCTGGTCCTGGATCAATGCCTATAAGAACCGGTACGGCTTATTAAGGGTGGATATTTATGACAATTGCAGGATTACCATGAAGAAATCCGGAACCTGGTTTAAGGAGCTGTCAGACCGGAATGGATTTTAAATGATTTTTAGGAGAATTGCAGAGGGAGATTATGGAAGTGAGAAAAGACCGCCCCATTCGCCTGACAGGCTCCAGAGCCTGGAGGACCTATCTGGGGGGAAAACTGCTGGAACAATTTCACGGAGAATTGACCGGGGAAGACGGCCATTTCCCGGAGGAGTGGATTGCCTCCCTTGTGGAGGCAAGGAACGCGGGAAGGGAAGAGCTGACAGAGGGCTTAAGCATGCTGTCAGACCGGCCATCGGTATCGTTAAAGGAGCTGATCGAATCAGACCCTGCCGGCTTCCTGGGGGAAGCCCATGCCGCACAGCTGGGGCCGACTCTTGGGGTGCTGGTGAAGCTCATTGATTCGGCAGAGCGGCTGGCCGTCCAAGTACATCCGGATAAAGAAAAAGCCTGGAAGCTGTTTCATTCAGAATACGGGAAAACAGAATGCTGGCACATACTGGGTGGAAGGGAGATCCGCGGCGAGACGCCTTGTGTTTACCTCGGGTTCCGTCCGGGTGTGACACCGGAGCACTGGAAGGACTGCTTCTTCCGCCAGGATATCAAGGCCATGCTGGAGTGTCTGCACCGGTTTGAAGTGGAGAAAGGGGATACTATTCTGATCGAAGGCGGCGTGCCCCATGCCATCGGAGCCGGCTGTTTTCTGGTGGAAATCCAGGAGCCTACGGATTATACCATACGGGTAGAGAGAGTGACAGCCTCAGGGTATCAGGTGGCGGATTCCATGTGCCATCAGGGACTTGGCTTTGAGAGGATGTTCGAATGCTTCCATTATGAGAATTATTCTGAGGAGGAAGCCAGGAAACGGTGGTTCATTCCGGCAAAGCTTATAAAGGAAGAAAGGAAAAACCGCTTTCTCCGTCTGGTGGGATACGAAGAAACTCCCTGCTTTTGTATGGAAATGGTGGAAGTAAGGGATACCATGAGCCTGGAACAGGATGGATGCAGTGCGGTTTATGTTCTGGAGGGCTGCGGAAAACTGCTTTCAGGCAGGGAGAATAGTACAGAGGGGGCAGACGGTCAGGAAGAGGTCAGACAGGGAGACCAGTTCTTTCTTCCTGCCGGGATACAGGAGCTTCGGCTGCTTGCTGAAGAAGGAAGCTGCTTGAAACTGATCCGGTGCTTTGGGCCGTATACCGGAGGACAGTCAGGTTTTTAAAGGATTCATTTATTGGTTATAAAAGCGTTCGGTTTTCTATGTGATTATAGAGGCGGACGCTTTTTTTTATTCTGTTACGGCATCATATGGCGATATGTATTGGCAATGACTGTAAAAACATTAAAAAAGTGTAGGAAGTAATTAAAATCTGTAGTTTCTTTTTGCAGTTTCTTTTGATATTTTAATTGGGAAACCAATCATTTTTAAAATCATCAACAGAAAAGATGAGTGGACGACAGGAGGAAAAGCAGGTTGAAATATTACGTAAATAATTTTGGCGCAGCAGCAGACGGAAAAACGAAAAGTACAAAAGCTATACAGGGCGCCATTGACTGCTGCCACCGGGAGGGAGGCGGCAGGGTGATTCTGGAAAAAGGAGTCTATGTATCGGGAACCCTGTATTTAAAATCCGGAGTCTATCTGGAAGTTTCTTCTTCCGCTGTTTTGATGGCCAGCCCCGATATAGAGGACTATGGGCAGGATACCCATCATAACCGTTACCGCAATGAGGAATGCCTGGACCGGTGTTTTATTTATGCGCAGGATGCAGAGAATATAGGTCTGATGGGTTTTGGGGAAATTAATGGAAATGCGGAAGCTTTTCCAAATGAAGGCAGTATTTACCGCCCGATGATGCTTCGGATGCTCCGGTGTAAGAATATCAGAATGGAAAATTTGAAGCTTTATAATTCGGCCGCCTGGACAACGGCATTTCTGGACAGCCGGTACATATGGATCAGGGGACTGGATATCAGAAATGAGCGGAAATATAACGGCGACGGACTGGACTTTGATGGCTCCAGCCATGTATGGATTTCTGACTGCTTTATTAAAGGCACGGATGACAACTTATGTATTCAGTCCAGCTCTGAGGATTTCCCGGTTGAGGAAATTCATATCAGCAGCTGTTCCTTTACTTCCATTTGTGCCGGCATCAGAATCGGCTTAAAATCAATTGGGGCAATCAGAAACGTAACAGTCACTAACTGTACCATGAAAAATATTTACCGGGAAGGAATTAAGCTTGAGTGTACGGAAGGGGGCAGTATTACGGATATCTTGATACAAAATATTGCCATGTACAGCGTAAGAAGACCTATTTTTATCATTTTAAACAACCGGTTTGAGCCGGAGGGCTGGGGGAGTTCCGTCGAACTGAAAGAAATGCCGCCAATCGGTTCCATGGCAAGAATTATGATCTCCAATCTCACAGCCATAGACGGAGAGGAAATGAAAAAGATTAATTACCGTTTTCAGGATGACGTGATGGGAAGCCCGAAATTTAACGGGATTCGGGTCGATGCCAGTTCATCCCGCCCCATAGAGGATCTTACCCTGAGCAATATCAGGTACCGGTGCGTGGGGGGCGTGAAGAAAGAGGAGATTCCTTCCGTCTATCCGGAAGTGATTGACAAGCTTTTTAATCCTGAGGCAAAAAGCTCTGAAAACTATTACCCTGACTGGAGCAGAACGGCATTTATGGATATCAGAAATGTCAGAAGGCTGGCTGTGGATCAGATTGTATTCTCTTCAGAGACAGAGGATGAGAGAGAACCGTATATAATCGAAAACTGCGAAGAGTTGAAGAAAAGCATTTTCTTAGAAAGGAGTTAAACAGGATGGATAAAATTGCCGAAGGCATATGGAAGATAAGTTATCAGACACCGGAAAGGTTTACCCCTGTTTCCATGAGAAAAAGGGACATGGCACAGAAAGCCCTTGATAAAATGGGAAAGGAGGGCGGAGAGGAAGGAAAGGCTCTGCCTTTCGGAGAAAATGAAATTAAGTTCTCCCAGTCCGCGCGGGGCATTACCATTACGATTCCCATGAAGACCGATGAGGATATCTTCGGATTCGGGCTGCAGCTTTTAAGCCTTAACGCTTCGGGGCGGAAACGGTACATTAAAGTTAATTCTGATCCGAAAACGGATACGGGAGAGAGCCATGGGCCGGTTCCCTTTTATATTTCCACGGCAGGATACGGTTTGTTCCTGGACACATTCCGATATGCCGTGTTCTATATGGGAACCAATACGGAAAAAGGGGTGTCTGCAGAGAAAAAGGAAATAAATATGCCCCACCGGGAGTTCAGCGAATCGGCTTTGTATGCCTTGAAACGGGCAAAAGAAGAGCGCAGAATCATCATCGAGATTCCGGCGGCAAAAGGAATTGAAATATATCTGTTTGCAGGCAATGTGAGGGACGTTGTCAGGCGGTATAACCTGTTTTCCGGCGGAGGCTGTCTGCCGCCCATGTGGGGGCTGGGCATGTGGTACCGGGTTTACGGCGGGAGCGATGAAAACCATGTGAAGAAGCTGGCGGAAGAATTCAGGGAAGACAGGATGCCAATGGATGTGATGGGGATTGAGCCAGGCTGGCATTCCCATTCTTATTCCTGCACCTATGAATGGAGTTACTTATTTCCCAATCATCAGAAAATGATTGATGAATTAAGCAGGAAGGGTTATCGGGTTAACCTTTGGGAGCATATCTTTGTTTACCCGGCCGCCCCCTTTTATGAAAAATTATTGGATTACAGCGGGGACTACGAGGTGTGGAATGGTCTGGTGCCGGATTTTGCCACAGATGAGGCCTGTGAAATATTTGGAAGCTGGCATGAAGATGAATTCATTAAAAAAGGTATTGCCGGATTTAAGCTGGATGAGTGTGATAATTCAGATTTTAATCCCTCCAACTGGTCCTTTCCGGATTCGACCAGGTTCCCTTCCGGCCTGGATGGAGAACAGATGCACAATGCGGTGGGCGTGCTGTATCAAGACCTGATTTTTCGGGCCTTTAAGAATCAGGGAATCCGGACTCTGTCCCAGGTCCGTTCTTCAGGCGCTCTGGCGTCGCCCCTTCCCTTTGTTCTGTATTCCGACCTATATGGGCATAGGGAGTTTATCCGGGGAATGGTGACCTCTTCCTTTTCCGGGCTTTTGTGGGCTCCCGAGGTGCGGGACTGCGTAAATGGCAGGGATCTTTTGAGAAGGATACAGACTATCGTATTTTCTCCCCAGGCGCTGTTAAACTGCTGGAGAATACCAAACCCGCCTTGGAAGCAGGTGAATATAGAGAAAAATCTTCAGAATGAACGGATGGAAGACAGTGAATTTTATACGGATGCCTGCCGGAGGCTGTTTGAACTGCGCATGGCTCTGCTTCCTTATCTTTACAGCGCATTTGCACAATATTATGAACAGGGGATTCCTCCTGTAAGAGCCATGGCAATTGACGAGCCGGAGGATATTAAAGCGCGGAATATTGATGACCAGTATTTCTTCGGAAAGGATCTTTTGGCATGCCCTTTGACACTGGAAGACGGAAATTCCAGAGAGGTTTATCTGCCGGCAGGGCGGTGGCATGATTTCTTTCATAATAAGCAGTATGAGGGTGGGCGGCGCATAAGGGTGGAAGCGGAGGATCAGGAAATTCCCGTCTTTGTAAGAGACGGAGCCATCGTTCCCCTGGCAAAGCCGGTTCCCTTTGTGGGAGAGGACACGGTGTTTGAGATGACTGTGCGGTCCTATGGAGAGGGAGAAGGGGAGTTTATTCTGTATGAAGATGATTTCACTTCTTTTCAATACGAGAAGGATGGAATACGAAAAGTGGTGATCCGCCGTGACCGGAATGGAAAACTGGAAATCCCGGATGAGAGGGAAAGCCTGAGGTACCGGTTTTCAAAAGAAGGAGTGATTCTATAATGAAGAATAAGATTCAAAACCCCATTCTCCGTGGATTCCATCCGGACCCATCCATTATAAGAGTAGAAGATGACTATTATCTGGCCACCTCGACCTTTGAATGGTGGCCGGGGGTCCGGCTGCATCATTCGAAGGACCTCATCCACTGGGAGCTGATGCCATATCCCTTAAACAGGACGTCGCAGCTAGATCTACGCGGTGTGGGAGCGTCCCAGGGCATATGGGCGCCGGATTTAAGCTATGACAATGGAATCTTCTATCTTGTATTTACGGTAGTGAATTCCTTTTACTGCAATATGTATGACACAAATAATTATCTGGTCACTGCCCAAAGCATTTACGGACCCTGGTCGGACCCGGTTCCATTGAGTAATTTTGGCTTTGATCCTTCTTTATTTCACGATGACGACGGAAAAAAATATATGGTCGGCATGGTGACGGACCACCGGGTGCCAAAAAAGTATGCGGGAAGACTGATTTTACAGGAGTACGACGGGAAGACACACAGAATGAAAGGGTCTGCCCGGGACATCTACCAGGGGGACAGAATTTTTCTGGAAGGCCCTCATATTTTTAAGAGAAATGGCTGGTATTATCTTTTCAGCGCAGATACGGGAACCGGAGAGGGACACGGCCAGACGATTCAAAGAGCCCGTGATATCTGGGGCCCCTATGAGATGTTTCAGGCTGATTTTATGGAACGCACATCTGAGAACGAAGCCTTTTCCATATTGTCATCGAGGCATCATGAGGAAATTCTCCTTCAAAAAGCAGGGCATTGCGATCTGGTGGAAACAGCAGGCGGGGAGTGGTATGCCGTCCATTTATGCGGAAGGCCGTCAAGGTACCGGAATCCCGCGGATGGGGGCCGTTTCCCGGGAGAGCGCCGATATATGCTGGGCAGGGAAACTGCCATTCAGAAAATGACGTGGACGGATGACGGCTGGCTGGTAATGGAATCCGGCGGCAGCACGCCCCAGACAGAGGTGGACGGGCCGGAAGCAGGGAAAGAGAACGGTTCCTATGTTTATAAAACGATTCCCGACAGGGATGAATTTTGTGAGGACCAGCTGTCTTTCGATTATCAGTCATTAAGAATCCCCATGGATGAAACATATATTTCATTAAAAGCGCGCCCCGGTTACTTGCGGATGTATGGCAGAAGCGGCCTTTCCTCAAAGTTTTCCCAGACTCTCATAGCCAGAAGAATGACGGAATACAACATGGAAATAAGCACAGCCGTGGAGTTTGAGCCGGAGAACTTCAAGCAGATGGCTGGGCTGATTATCCTGTATGATACAGATAATTATCTTTACTTACATATATCAAAAGACGAAGATGCAAGGAAATGTGTAACGCTTCTGAAAGCCGAGAATAAAAAATATGAGTATCTGGCAGATTATATTCCGGTTGAAAGCAATAAAATGATTACCCTAAGTGCTGAAATAAAAGAAGGGGAAATTCAGTTTTTCTGGAAAGCAGAAAGCGGAGAGGAAAGGAAAATCGGCAGAGAAATAAACGGCAGCTTTCTGTCGGATGAAGCTTGTGAAGAGGGATGGTTTACGGGAACAATGTGCGGAATCTGCTGCCAGGATTTAACTGGAGCGGGCCTTTACGCTGATTTTGATTACTTTGAGGTTAAGGCAAATACATGATCAGAAAAAACAGTCCTTTGTGCGGGGGAGTACAAGGACTGTTTTTTCTTGCCTTATGCGCCGCGGTGCCCGGCACTCCGGTAGGCGGTTGGGGTTAAGCCTGTCTCTTTCTTGAAAATGGAATAGAAATAATTAGGAGTGGAAAACCCGGTCGCTTCGGCAATGGTGTTAATGGTCATATCACTGTTTAAGAGGAGCTCCTGAGCTTTTGCAATACGTATTTGCCGTATATAGTCATTGATATAAAAGCCGGTGATTAATTTGAAAATTCTGGAGAAGTAATTGGTGGAGTAGCCTAAGTATTCGGCCACCATTCCAGCACTTAAATTGTAATCACTATAGTGTTCCTCAATGTATTTCCGGCTCTCTTCAATGCGCTCGAAGTGCTTGTTGTCCTTTAGCTGCTCTGCGGCAGCCTTTCGCTCCTGGTATTGTGCAAAAATTACTGAAAGAATCCCGGCGCCTTCTCCGAGGGTGGCAGGCGTATGGAATGTTTCTGCAGGTAAGTAGGAATCTTTATCCGGGGCGTTTAACTTCTGCATCTGAAACAGAAGGTCCAGATACAGCCGGTTATAAAGCAGAGAGGCCGGCTGATACGCGTATTGCTCCAGGATGTGAAGGAATTCCTGAACATTTTCTGCAAATTCCTCTTTCTTTCCATGAAGCATACAGAAAAGAATTTCCTCTGCCAGTTTATCGGGATAGGTCATACATTCCGGCATCAGTTCCATAACCCGTCCCGGATAAATGACCTGGTTGAAGCCCAGTACGAACCGGTAATTCTTAAGCTCCAGCACCCGGCGGTAAACCCGGCTGATATCCTGGATATTCCTGGTTAAGCCGTCTAAGCTGATGGTAAGGGTCAGACTGCCTTCTGCTGAAAGTTCATCTCTTGCTGACTCCAAAAGTCCCACCAGTTCATCGAAAGTGATGGGGATGTCCCGGATGGTATTAATCAGGCAGACCACCTGATCGGAAGCCACAGGAATACATTCCGTGTAAAAAAGCGGCCCCAGTTTTTCGTGAAGATGCTGTCCGATTCTGGTCTGCATGACAGGGGCGAGAAGATCTCCGTCGCCGCAGTTCTCTATGAAAAAGCAGATGATAAACATTCCGTCAAAGGGAATATCCCAGCCATTTTTTTCCAATAGTTTTTTTGTCTGATCAATGTCCCGGCTGCCGAGAATCAGTCCCCGGATCAAATCAGATTTCAGCCGGGGCTGGTAAAATGCGTTTTCTTCCTCCAGCTCCCGGATTTCATCAATGGCCTTTTCATATACATGGCGGATCAGGGAGAATTCGTCCAGTTCTGTGCTGTCCCCATATTTGGAATCCCGCAGCTCTTCCGTTATTTTCTCCAGAGGCCGGTAAAGCTGCTTGGTGATGAAATATTGAAGCAGGACGGCAGACAGGAAGATGACGGCTGCGACGGCCAGAGATAAGTTCCTCTGGGCTCTCATAGGGCCTATGATCTCACTGTAAGGAACACTGCTTAGGAACGTATAATTTTGAACCGGATCCTTATAAAAGGCACATAAATACTGCTTTCCACGGAAGCTTTTTAAGCTGCTGGCGGCTTTTGCATCTGTTCCATTTATCCAGGAGAGAAGAACATTATAGGCATCAGAATCCCAGATCAGGCTTTCAGCCCGGTCGGACAGCAGAAGACTGCCGTTTTCATCGAAAACCGCTCCCTCCTGGGCTCCCGTTCCCAGGACGTGTTCCGTGAGCTTTTCCATGTCCAGATTAATGAAGATGCCTCCGCTCAGTTCATCGAAGCTGTCTGCATAGACAGGATAGGCGAAAGTCAGCACTTCTTCTTCGCTTCCGGTTAAGGGAGAGGGGAAAACAGAGGCTTTTTTTGCCTTTTTTAAATAATCCCAGCAATAATCCAGATTAAAACGGTAGGACCCGCAGGTAATGGAATCCTTGGCCATGTCGTTATAAATGTAAAGAGAATTCACGTAGGGATTGATGTTATAAAATTTTTTTACGATCAGGTATGTGGCGTAATTGTCCGCCGGGCTGAATTCTTTTAAGGAACTGAAACCGACTACCTTGAAATCCAGGATAACCGTGTTATAAAGCTGGGAAATTTCGCTGCTTAAATCATTCATGGTACGGGCGCTTTTTTCTAAGTCTTTTTCCTGCTCGTTGTATAAGTTTCTGGATAGAGCGTCGGTATACCTCTGGTAAAAGAAAAACGTCAGGATAAAAATAGTAATGGAGATGACCAGCAAACACAGACTGAGCATCTTTCTGAAATAATTCTGTTTATTTATCCGTCTCTTCTTCACGTTCATCTTCACCTCAACCCCATGGTTATTTATAGAAACAGTATATCGAAATAAGGAAAAAAATCAATCCAATAGAGGCCCATTATTCAAAATAGGAGTAAAGTGTTGAATTTTATAGTCCCCGGACACCCCTTTTTAGATAAAAAAGGGAGTATATGCAGTTTACGGAGAAAGGAGAAGCAGAGTATAGTAAAACCTGCAAGGCATAGGAAAGGAGAGAAAAAGTGATATGAAAGGGAAAGGCTTTTTCCGGGAAATTTATAAGAACAGAGCATTGTACAGCATGTTTCTGCCGGCCGCGGCGGTTTTGATCCTGTTTAATTATCTGCCCATGTTTGGCATGGTAACAGCGTTTAAGGATTTCAATTTCGGGGATGGAATATTTGGCAGCCCGTGGATTTCACCGGTCACAAAAAATTTTGAATATTTATTTTCGTCCGGCTCAGCAGCCAGAGCTACCATAAACACCGTATTTTTAAATCTGCTGTTCATCGTGTTCGGCCTCATTTTTGAACTGGGATTTGCGCTCATGTTCAATGAACTGAGGATGAAGAAATTAAGATCTGCCGTACAGTTTGGGATTTTTCTGCCATATTTTATTTCCTGGATTGTAGTGGGACTGTTTTCCTATAATCTGTTTAATTATGAACACGGCAGCTTAAATACCTTGTTGAAGGCATTTGGCATGGAAGCCGTCAACTGGTATGAAAATCCGAAAATGTGGATTGTCATTCTGGTAATATTCCGGATATGGAAAATGACGGGTTATGGTATGATTATGTATATTGCGGCCTTGGGAGGAATCGATACGACACTTTATGAGGCTGCCAAAATTGACGGAGCGTCCAGATGGCAGCAGGTCAAAAGCATCAGCCTTCCCCTTCTGGCGCCGACGGCAATCACCCTTCTTTTGTTAAACTGCGGTAAGATTATGAATGCGGACTTTGGAATGTTTTATGCAATGATAGGAAACAACGCCCAGCTTTATTCAACAACGGATGTGCTGGATACGTTTATTTACCGGAATTTGCGGCTCAACGGCGATGTGGGGATGTCCTCGGCGGCCGGCCTTTATCAGTCGGTTTTGTCCACCGCGATTTTGCTTTTTATGAACCGGCTGGCGAGAAAGCATAATCCTGACGGAGCACTGTTTTAGGGGGGAGAGAAGATGAAACAAGGAAAAAAAATATCATGGAGAAATTTTCCAATCAGTATTATTCTGGCTGCCAGTGCTCTTATCTGCATTGTACCGTTCTGGCTGGTGCTGGTCAGTTCCGTGACGCCGGAGGCGGACATTGTCTCAAAGGGATACTCTCTGTTCCCGACGAGAATTGATTTTACGGCCTACCGGATTCTTCTGGCAGATGCGGGAAGAATTTTAAATGGGATAACATCTACTGTTTGTAACTGTGGTTGGAACACTTTTAAGCGTGGCGGTAATTACGCTTGCGGCTTATCCCATCTCACAGGACCGGGTGCGCTATCACCGGGCGCTTAACTTCTTTGTTCTGTTTACCATGCTCTTTAACGGAGGAATGGTGCCGTGGTTCATTGTCTGCCGGAATATGCTTCATTTAAAGGATTCCGTATGGGCCTTGATTCTGCCGTATCTGGCCAATGCCTGGTACATTTTTCTCACCAGAAACTATTACCGCAGTATTCCGGGTGAACTGGTGGAATCGGCAAAAATTGACGGTGCGTCGGAATACCGTATTTTTTTCCAGATTATTCTGCCGTTGGCAAAGCCTGTTATTGCCACCATCGGTCTGTTTATCAGTTTGAATTACTGGAATGACTGGTGGCTGGGAATCATGCTCATAGATAATACAGATTTGCAGCCGCTGCAGCTGCTTCTTCGGACCATTACCTCCAACATTCAGTTTTTAAGCTCTTCTACGAATGTGAATGCTGTTGCCCAGGCGGCTGGAAGCATTCCATCGGAGGGAATCAAAATGGCAACGTGTATTGCCACCATTGGCCCGATTATTCTGGTCTATCCATTCGTTCAGAAATATTTCGTAAAGGGCATTATGGTCGGGGCAGTGAAAGGATGATATAAAATAAATATGAAAATAGAAGGAGAGAGGTAACATGAAAAAAAGAACAGGCAGAAGAATCTTATCAGCCGCACTGGCAGCTGTGCTGTGTATGGCGGCAATGACGGGCTGCGGAGCAAAAAACCAGGAAACGCCGGGGAGCGCAGCAGGGAAAGCAGAGGCAGGAAAGGCATCCGGACTTGAACCGGTATCATTAAGGCTATGGTCCTGCAGTGATAAGTACAAGGCTCAGGATGAGGTGCTGGCAAAATTCTGCGAAACCTATAAGGATAAGCTCAATATTGACAAGATAGAATTTAATTACGTTCCATTCGGCGATTACGAGGATAAGATGACCTCCCTGGTTGCCGGCGGAGATGATTTTGACGGAATGTTTGTTGCCGACTGGATGCTTTATAACAAGATGTCCAATAAGGGTGGTCTGATGCCCTTAAACGATTTGATGCAGAAATATGCCCCCTCTCTTTATCAGACATACCAGGAGAACGGGTCCATGACTGCAAGCAGCATTGACGGCCAGCTTGTGGCAATGCCCTGGACCAAGAAGAAGAGCTCCAAGGCAATCCTGTTTTACCGCAAGGATTTGGCGGACAAATACGGGGTGGATACATCAAAGCTGGAAACGATTGAGGATCTGGATGCCATGCTGACAGATGCCAAAGCGAAAGTACCGGATATTACAATTTTTGAATCAGGATTTCCAAGAGGAAATACATACAGCGATGTGCTTGCATTTCTTCATGCGAAATATGAGATGGATAATATGAACTACCATACTCTGACCTTTGATTTAAATGGGGAGAAGCCGGTGCTGCAGGCCGTGGAGGAGACTGCCATGTTTAAGGAGGCTGTCACCTGGATGAATAAGTGGTACAACGAGGGAATCGTTTCCAAAAACGAGCTTTCAGAAACAGATACCAAGCTGTTTGAAAATGGCAAGACCTTTGCAAAGGTCGGATTGTACAATGATGCCATGGAAGGCGTTGTTTTCAACGTTCCGGGGGCAGAGCTTGGATATGCGGAGCTGTATCCCGATGGAAAATACCGTTATGATTCCCCTCTTAACAATGCGTTTGCGATCAATAAAAATGCGGCGAATCCAGAGCGGCTTCTCATGCTTATGGAATTGCTCAATACGGATGAGGCCGCCTATGATTTATTCATGTATGGAATCGAAGGGGAAACCTATGTAAAAGGAAGCGATGGGACGATTCAGTTCCCGCAGGGACAGGATGCGACCAATTCTACATTTTTAGGCTGGTTTTGCTGGCCGTTTATAAGAGCGCAGTTTGACAAACCGTCGGGAAAGGTTACGCCGGAAGCCCTGGAAAAGGAAGATGAGTGGCTGAAAAAAACCAGCCTGGTAGTGTCTCCACTGGTGGGCTTTAATCCTGATACCAGCAGCATTAAGACGGAGCTGGCCCAGAGAGATCAGCTCTATGATGAGCAGGGAAAGCTGCTGCTGGCGGGAATTGTTGAAAATAATGATGTGGATGCGGCTGTTAATAAATACATTGACAGTCAGAAAGCAGCCGGACTTGATAAGATACTCTCCTATATGCAGGGAGAAGCGGATCAGATGGTGAAGTAATGAAAAAACAGCGAAAGCCCGGTTCCGGCTTCCGCTGTTTTTCTTAAATATGTAAGTATTCGTCTGCGAAGCTGTATCCCAGCCCATACCACATATGAGGGCCGTCAAAGGTGCCGTGACGCACATCGCTCTCTTTTCCAAAAAGGGAATAAACCTGATGAAGCTTGTGAAACTGCTTTATAGGGTCCGCAATGCCTTCCGGCCCGTTTAACACATCGCCGGTTCCTGTTTCAAAGAAAGCCGGGCGGGGAGCAATGAGAGAGGCAATATCGCTCATATCATAATGCTTCCATAAACCGGGAACAAAGTTGCAGGGGCATAAATGGGTTTCCATGACGCTGCCCCCGACTCCATGCAAATACCCGCTGATGACGGCAAGGCGGATTCTGTCATCCATGGCTGTAAGCCACATGGTGTATAGGCCGCCGCCGGAAAAGCCGCAGCATCCAAGTCTGGAACTGTCTATGAAAGAAAGTGTTTCGATATAATCGACGAGGCGCATCATATCCCAAAGGACAAGCCCGGCGAAGGTGAATCCAAGGGCTTCGGCGGTCATGGTCAGGTTTTTGCAGGAAGAGCCAAGGGGATTGGGAGAACAGCCGCCAAGGAATGCAATATCCTCCATGGAGGCAGGTTCCAGCCGTTCTCCGTATCCGGGCGGGTCCGGGCAGAAGACGATATATCCTTTCCTGGCAAACTCCTGACCATAATTTTCCTTCGGTGTCCGGTCCAGCTTATCTTTGACCCCGGGAGAGGAGAGAACGCCGGCCACGCTTTCCTTGCTGGCGCCATGGGAGGGAATGGCGATTATAGCGCTGGAGGGGCAGGAAGCCGGAAGACCGTCAGGTACCAGCATGTAAAAGGGCATAAAAACGCCGGGGAGTGTCTGAAGCCTCATCTTATGACGGACATAGCCGTTTCCTGAAAGGATTCCAGTAATTCCGGCTTCTGGGAAAAGGGAGCCCCTTGGGCCGCAACCTGCTTTAATCGGGAAAGGCCCAGCAGCTCTGCCAGATGGTGCCGTGTTTCTTCTTTCCAGGCCATAAAGTCATCCACGTCCCGGGCATTGCAGGCGCGCTGGGGAGGTGCGTCGGTAAGAAGCTGACGGAAAAAACTTTTGTAAGAGTAAGACATAAGAAAACCTCTCTTTCCTTTTGAAATGGTTTGTTATTATTATACAAAAAGGCAAAAGACATAAATAGTATAAAAACAAGTGATTCCGTATTGAAACTAATTTAAGCACCTTAAAAAAATGCACATCATGCTTAAAAAAACCGATTTTTTTCCCTGCGAAATGCTGATATAGTGTAAGCATAAAGAAACACAAGACTGAAAACGTCAAGGAGGATTTGCTATGAGGAAAAGAAACGTAATGTCAGTAGTTTTATGTGCAGCCATGGCAGGAGCCATGCTTGCAGGCTGCGGAAACAGCGCAGGGAATGGCGCTGCCACCACGGCTGCAAAAGAAGCGGGGGAAGAAAAAACCACAGCGGCAAGCAGTGCTGCAGATACAACGGCGGAGGCTGGGAAATCCATTGTCACCGCACCTACTGAGCTGACCTACATATTTGCCGATGGCGATGAAGGCGCCAAGGCAGCTATGAACGAGATTGTAAAGCGGTTCAATGATACGTATTCCGATATCACCGTGAAAATTGAGCCGGGCAACGGCGGGGCCTATAATGAATTTTTAAAGACAAAAGAAAGTGTCGGCGAATTTCCGGATATTATGGAAATGAGAGATACGGCGGTTTATGAGAGGGCAGGAATGCTGGCGGCGCTGCCGGATGATATTACATCGTTATTCAAATCAACAATGCAATTTGACGGGGCCACCTATACCGCGCCATTGGCAGGTGAAAACACCAACGGCATTATTTATAATAAAAAATATTTTGATGACAATGGTTTGAAAGAACCAAAGACCTATGATGAATTTATAGCCTTATGCAAGACGATAAAGGAAAAAGGCGACATGGCGCCGCTGGTAGTGGGCGGACAGGATATCTGGCATATGGGATTCTGGTTTCATAAGGCCTATAATGATCAGGTGATGTCTCAGGATCCGGATTTCATAAAGCACTGCTATGACGGTTCGAAGAATTTTTCCGATCCTGCCATTGTGGCGACCTTTGAAGAACTCCAGGAAATCATGCAGTATGCCCAGGATGGATGGGTATCCACTCCCGATGCACAGATTACCACGTTCTTAGTCAGCGATATGGCGGCCATGATGTATTCCGGTACTCATATGTTCAGCCAGATTGCGGATGCGGACCCGAATTTTGAGATCGGTTGGTTTGCGGTACCAAGCCCGGATGGAAAAGTCCGTCTGGTAGGCGGCGGCGGCGCCGGCGGCCTGGCTATTTCTGCTGAGGCGGCAAAAGACCCGAATAAAAAAGCGGCAGCCGAAGAATTTATTAAGTTCTTCTTTGCGCCGGAAAATTATGCAGTATACTGTGACAAGTTAAGTGCGATTCCGGTTACGGTAGAAATGCCTAAAACAAATGCAAATCCGATTCTTCAGAAAGTGATTGACGCTACAAACACAGCGGATGAATTAGGGGTGATGTGGAATGGCAGAACCGGAGAGAATGAACTTCCGCCGGATTTCAGAAACTTTATGTATAAAACAGTTGTGGAAGTAATCCAGGGACAGAGAGATATTACGTCAGCTTGTGATGAATTAAACAAAACCTGGAAAGTAGCCATGGATAACTTTAATCCTTTAAAAACGCAGTAAATGATAAGTACTGATAAAGAATCTCTCCCAAACCGGGGGAGATTCTTAAGTAAAGGGCGCAAGCTCTGCATAAAATCGGAGGAGATGGAAGCGGTATGACAAAACGAAAGGTCGGATTTGACTGGGTAACTTTTATGTTTATTTTGCCGGCATTTGCATTTTTTACGCTGTTTATTATCATGCCCACCCTTGCAAGTGTATACTACAGCTTTACTTCCTGGGACGGCTTAAATCCGGTTGTAAAATTTATCGGATTTGCAAATTATAAAGAGATATGCACCAGCGCCAGATTTGCCAACGCCTTAAAAAATACAGTGCTTTTAACTGTTTTCATATCACTTCTTGAAAATGCCGCGGCACTGATTCTCGCACTTTTAGTGGATAATGTAAAGTGGGGAAAGAATTTCTTCCGGAGCGCATTTTATATTCCCGTATTAATCAGCGGAATTGTATCCGGGTTTATCTGGAAGATTATGTATAACTACAATTTCGGCGCCATTAATTCCATTCTTACTTCCATGGGGATGGGAAACTTTAAACAGGACTGGCTGGGAAATCCGAAACTGACACTGATTATGGTTGGCATTGTGCTGGTCTGGAAGGGAGCCGGATATTATATGATTATTTATCTGGCGTCCTTGCAGAGTGTCCCCACCGATATTGTGGAGGCGGCCGCCATTGACGGCGCTTCACCATGGCAGCGTTTTAAGGCAATTACGGTTCCCCTCATTTCAGGGGCTTTTACCATAAACTTTACACTGTCTCTCATTAACGGGCTGAAAATATTTGACCAGATATCGGTTATGACGGACGGAGGTCCCGGTTTTACTACGGAAACAATTGTTTACCTCCTGTATAAGGTAGGCTTTAACGAAGGCCGCCAGGGCTTTGGTACGGCAGTCGGCATCGTGCTTTTGTTTATCATTATTATTTTAAATGGGGTGCAGCAGAAATTTTTAAAGAGCAGGGAGGTGCAGATGTAATGAAAGCAAAAAAAATCCGTATTGCACCGGTTCTGATACTGCTGGTGACCATTATACTGGCTTTTATCTTTTTGTGGCCTGTGTTCTTTGCATTAATTTCCGCCTTGAAAAGCAATGGAGAAATATTAAAGAATCCGATGAAGCTGCCTTCCTCTGTGTACCTGAAAAATTTCCGGGATTTATTTGCACAGTCGGACTTTTTAACAGCCATCAGGCACAGCATTATTTTAACGGTGGTTTCAGAGCTCCTTATTGTGGCCCTCGTTCCCATGGCGGCATATGCCATTGAGAGAAGAGCCTCCAAATGGACGGGACTGATTTACACCTATTTTCTGGCAGGCATGATGATCCCTTTTCATCTGTATATGTTTCCCCTGTTTAAGGAGATGAAGATCTTTGGAATCTTCGGGACCCTGGCAGGACCCATTGTATGCTATATTTCCGGTTCTGTTGCTTTTGGATCTCTTTTATACTGCAGCTTCTTAAAAGGCGTTCCCTTAGAGATTGAAGAAGCCGCGCAGATTGACGGATGCTCGCCTTTTCAGACGTTCTGGAAGGTGACTTTCCCGCTATTGGGTCCCTGCACCGCCTCCATGGTTGTGTTAAACGGACTTGGAATCTGGAATGACTTTCTGATGCCCTATCTGGTACTTCCGTCGGGAAAGGCAAAGACAATCACGGTAGAGGTGTTCTCCTTTGTGGGCCAGTACACTGCAAGATGGGATATTGTGTTTGCAGGAACCATATGCTCTATCGTTCCCGCGCTGATTATTTTTGTTTTGCTTCAGAAATATTTCGTAAAGGGAATCACTGCAGGAGCGGCGAAAGGTTGATTGTGCAGAGGGATGATGATAAAATCAGAATAGGAATAATCGGGAATCGAAGGTATGCTGGCTGGTATGCCTTCGATTTGCGCATATTTTTCACAGGAGGAAAGCGCCCATGAAAAGGATTCATATGAACCTGTATCAGAAATTTACACTGGTCATCATTTGTGTGGGCTTAATTCCAATGGGAATCATTTCCACGGTCATCATGAACCGGATGTTTAAGGAATACGGGAACTCTTTAAAATTCAATTATGAGCAGGCGGTCGCCTATATTAATTCCGGGATTGACAGCATGCTGGACTCCTATAATGATATATCAAAAATGCCCTATTACTATAATTACTCCAGCGAGGGAAATTTCCAGGTTAATTATATGTCCTTTGATAACCTCCGTAAAATCCTCTATGGGGAAGAGGATGAGGCGGGGCTGGCGGAGGCGAAAAGACAGGTTGAGATGGGGGCATTTCTCCAGAATGTCCAGAGTGTGGACAGCTCTATTGAGTCCTGCCATTTTGTTGTGGATGAGCGCATTGCAAAAGCACCTTTCCATGCCAGCAGAAGAAATTCCTTTTTAAGAAGCGAGGCGCTTTTTGATGAACGCCTTAAATTAGATGAGCTGGACCGTACCTCCAAGCAGATGATGCTGATTTCAACCCATCCCATGGACTACTATAACCGGGCTACCAGGCAGGTGTTTACTGTGGGACGGAATTACTTTGATTTAACAAAGGCGGTGGGAGATACGGTTTATATCGGTACCCTGTTCATCGACGTGGATTTGGAGCGGTTAATCAATGTATTTAAGGATGCCCGCTTTAATGACAGTGATCGTATTTATGTTGTGGACCGGGCGGGCAATTGTTTTTACAGCAGCAGCCAGGACATGACGGGAGTAAAGCTGGATCTGACAAAAGCTGCTTTTAATGATACAAAGACCCGGCAGGTGATTGATATGGGCTATGGAAGATATGGCCTTAAGACCATTGTGGTCATGGATGCAGCGGCAGCCTATCAGAGACTGAATCAAATGCGGAATATGCTCTATGTATTCCTGGGCGGCGCTGTGGCCGCGCTGCTGTTCGGTTCTGTATGGTTTTCCAGGCGTCTGACCAGACCCATCCGGAATATGATGAACCAGATGTCCCAGATAGAAAACGGGAATTTCAAGGTAGAGCTGACGGTGGAGTCAAAGGATGAGATCGGCACCTTATCCCGCAGGTTTAACCAGATGTCCCAGGAGCTGGAAACCTATATCAACAAATCCTACGTGGCCCAGGTAAAACAGAGCGAAGCGGAGATGACAGCATTAAAATCACAGATTTATCCCCATTTTCTATATAATACGCTGGAGATTATCCGTATGACGGCAGTGGAAAATGAAGATGAAAAGGTGTCAAATATGATAGAGGCTCTGTCCCAGCAGATCCATTACATTATAGGGCCGGTTCAGGATCTTGTATCATTGGATACAGAGGTGGATATCATCAAAAAATATATCTATCTCTTAAACTGCAGAATTTCCGGAAAGGTGAACTTATCGGTAGAATTTAAGGGCTTATCCCACATGATGGTGCCGAAGCTGATTTTGCAGCCCATTGTGGAAAATTCATATGTTCATGGGCTGAAGCCAAAAAATGGAACCGGCCGCATTCTGATTGATGCTGAAATAGAAGATGACCGGCTGATTATTTCTTTAATGGACAATGGAGTGGGAATGAGCGAAGAAACCCTGGAACGTTTAAATAATCTTTTGGAAAGTGATGAAATCGGAATTAAAAATGAGCACAACTGGCAGAGTATTGGCCTGAAAAATGTCCATGACCGGATTCGCTATCTGTATGGAAAAAAATATGGTTTGGAAATTACCAGCACGGTTTCCGTGGGAACCATGGTGAGGATAATCATGCCTGCAGGAAAGGAGGAGGGATTCCATGATTCGGATGATATTAGCGGATGATGAACCAATCATTACCAGAGGAATACAAAAATTAGTGGACTGGAACAGCCTTGGTATAGAAGTGGCGGGAGAGTACCAGGATGGAAAGGCGGCTTTGGATGGGATTGTGTCATTGAAGCCGGATATTGCGCTGCTGGATGTTTCCATGCCAAAGAAGACCGGGATTGACATTTTAAAAGAAATCCGTCTCCTTGGTGTCAGCACACAGATTATTTTTATCAGCGGATTCCAGGAGTTTGGGTATGCAAAGGACGCGCTGAAATACGGTGCGGCTGGCTATTTGTTAAAACCCGTAATAAAAGATGAACTGATTGCTGCCATTGAGGGATGTATTGCCCGCATGAAGGACCGGCATATAAAAGAGCAGGAACTGCAGCCGGATCAGGGAGAGCCTGATATGGATGTCCCATACGAAAAATTGGTTAAGGTTGAAGAAACTACCTATCTTCCGGTTCTTGCCGAGATCCTGTGGGACGGGAATGAGAGTCAGATGGAAAGGAAGCTGATCCGGTTTTCTGTAATCAGTCATGCGGAACAGTATTTAGAAAAGAATGATTATGGAATTATATTCACAAAAGGACATCATATTGTTCTTGTGCTGAAAGGAATCTCCGGGGATGAAGGAAAGGAAATTCTGTATGAGCTGATGAAAGAGGTGGAAGAGGAAAATCATCATAAAATCGGACTGATCATCGGAGAATCCGTGGATTCCATGGGAAAGATTCCGGAGGGCTATGGAAAATGCCTTGGAATGCTGAGATATTTCTTTTTTCATAACCAGATTGCCTTTCCAATACTCCGGACGGATGAGCCTGTCTATGTACGGCCTGTGTCCATGGAGGCGTTTGCGGACATCCAGAACCGGCTTTTGGAAACCCTGGTCAGCCAGGATCAGGTATCGTGGGACAGCTGCTACAAAAAGTTTTTACGCCATCTTTGTATTATTGCAGATGGAAAAAAGGAAGATGCCTGCTTTCATTTCTGCAGTACAATCTGCACGGCTAAGGAGCGTTTCCAGTCCATGGGACTGGAGGGAATCGGAATTGACTTAAAGGAAATTCTTGAAAAAGGGCGGATGACAGAGAACTTTCAGCAGATGTCGGACTTATACGAAGCCTATTTTAAACAATACATGGAAAAGCTCCGCAGTTCAGTGATGAACAACGACAAGAAAGATATCATACGGGCAAAGGGATACATCGAAACCCATTATAAGGAAAACCTTACACTGGAGGTAATGGCCCAGGAGATGTATATGAATCCCTATTACTTCAGCAGCTTCTTTAAAAAGAATTCAGGTGAAAACTTTAAGGACTATGTAAATAAGGTGCGCTTAGAGCATGCCTTATCCTTACTTGTCTCCACGGATATGAAGCTTTATGAAATTGCAAATGAAGCCGGGCTGCGGGACGCCAGGTCTTTTTCTGAATTATTCCAGCGGATTTACGGAGAGACGCCGGCCGGTTACCGGAAGAGGATGAAAGGCGAGTGAAAGCGGAAGTCGGTTAATCCCCCGGCGAAAACGCTTCCTGGGACATCTTTCTGCGAAACGCAGAGGGGGTTATTCCTTCAAACCGTTTAAACTGCCGCATAAAATGTACTTCACTGTCGTAGCCGCAGAAAGAGGCGATGGAGCAGATGGTCATATTGCTGTGGGTCAGATAATATTTGGCAAGCTCCAGGCGCGCACCTATGATATCCGACTGGGCAGAGACAGCGAAAAACTGTTTATATAGGTGCTGGAAATGGGACACGCTCAAATCAAGGGAGTCCGCCATTTCTTTCGCGGACCACTGTATGGAAGGGCTGTTGTAAAGTGAAGTACGAAGCCTTAAAAAAGCAGAATAATGCCTGTGTCCGGCATAGAGCTGTTCCGCTTTCTTAAGATCTTCCGCCAGTGCATGAAGGAGACCCTGCATCAGACTGTCCAATATTTGTTCGGAATAATCAGCCGGAAAACGGAATTCTCTGCTCATCAGCTGGACGAAACGGGACAGGCGCTGGACATCCGGAGGATAAAGTGGGTGATTTAACGGTATCTTAAGCCGGGAGATCAGATCGACGGCGGTGCCGGAGTCAATAAAGAAGTGAATCCAGTCATCATTGTAGTCCGGATCATTGCACCCATAATGGATATAGGTGTTTCTGTCAAAAAGGATTACCATGTTTGGCGCTGTAAACGTGCAGCGTCCGTCAATGGAGACCCACGCCCCTGTTTTAATGATTAAAAGCAAATAATCCGGCAGGCCATTTTTATGTTCTATATCGCAGGGGCTGCGATGGTGGGAATCATGTCCGCAGCTTGTTACATGAATCATAGAAGTTCTCCTGGAATGTTAAAGTATGAGTACCTGTATTTTATTTTATCCAGAAGCAAAAGTCAATGAAAAAGCAGAATAAGTCAGTTAATAGCGCGTCAGTGCATTGTATTTGGAAGAATACTTTTTTAACATATAGATACGTGATAAATAAAGAAATTTCAAATTCACCAAGAGAGGGAAAGAAAAATGAACGGACGTGAAGCATGGGTCAATCAGACGATTGATAAAATCAGAGAGAAAATGAGCTGGGTCAGCGAGAAAAACAGGGAAAAGATCCCTTATACCACCGATGAAAGCGGCAATTATGACGACCGGTCAAATCCTGAAAAGGAATTGGGACAGGATGACGGCTTAAACTGGTGGACCAATGGATTCTGGGGAGGAATCATGTGGCTTTTATATCAAGATACAGGGGAAGAGAGGTATTCGGAGATAGCCAGGATTTCGGAATACCGGATGGAACAGTGCTTTGACGACTACTATGGACTTCATCATGACGTAGGCTTTATGTTCCAGCCCACGGCAGCGGCAGATTACAGGCTTACCGGCAATCCAAGATCGAGAAAGACCGCCATGCACGCGGCAAACCTGCTGGCAGGACGGTTTAATCCCGCAGGCCGTTTTATCCGGGCGTGGAACGGAGTTGAAAAAGAGGATACGAGAGGATGGGCCATTATTGACTGCATGATGAATTTATCCCTGCTCTATTGGGCATCAGAGGAGAGCGGCGATCCTCGCTTCCGCCAGATTGCAATGATTCATGCGGATACGGTTATGGAGCATTTTATCCGTCCCGACGGCTCTGTAAACCATATTGTGGAATTTAATCCGGAAAGCGGAGAAATGGTCAGAACACTGGGGGGCCAGGGATACGGAGAAGGGTCCTCATGGTCCAGAGGCCAGGGATGGGCGGTTTACGGCTTCATGATCAGCTATATCCACACAGGAAAGAAAGAATATTTAGATACCGCAAAAAGGGTGGCCCATTACTGCATGGCGAATATCCCGGAAAACGGCATTATACCTGTGGATTTCCGTCAGCCGCCGGAACCGGCACTGGAGGATTCCTGCGGAGCCTGCATCATTGCAGGAGGGCTGTTGGAAATTGCCGGGTGTGTTCCGGAAGCAGAACAGGAAATGTACGGAAGAGCTGCTGTAAAAATATTAAAGGCAATTGATGATACACGCGCTGATTGGGGAAAAAGCTGTGACGCAATCGTACAGAATTGCTCCGCAGCCTATCATAATCCCCGGCATCATGTTACAATGTCTTATGCGGACTATTATTTCATAGAGGCAGTCTACAAGCTTGGGAATAAGGGGATTCTGCTCTGGTAATGGTTAAGGAGAATGTCTAAGTTTGCAGTGGCATTTTAAGAAATTTGGGATCGGAAGAAGAACTGTGAGAGCCGCCATACTGGAAATGTAGTTGACATAATCAGGAGGAAAAGGAAATGGAATTAACATTCAGATATGCCGAAAGGAAAGATACGGCTCTTATATTAAAATTCATCAGGGAACTGGCGGAATACGAGAAGATGCTTGATGAGGTAGTGGCTACGGAGGAACTTCTGGAGGAATGGATTTTTGACAGGCAGAAAGCAGAGGTGATCTTTGCACTGGCTGACGGGAAAGAGGCCGGATTCGCATTGTTCTTCCATAATTTCTCCACGTTTTTAGGACGTGGGGGAATCTATCTGGAAGATTTATATGTGAATCCGGAGTACAGAGGTCAGGGAATTGGAAAATCATTGTTAAAGAAGCTGGGGGCGGTCGCGGCGGAGCGGGGCTGCGGAAGGCTGGAATGGTGGTGCCTGGACTGGAACAAGCCCAGCATTGATTTCTACCGTTCCATGGGAGCGGAGCCGATGGAGGACTGGACGGTTTACCGGATTGCGGGGGAGACATTAAAAAAGCTGGCGGAATAAGTGTTTTCGTAACAGAAATCTGAGTTCTCCTGTAACTTGACACAAAAAAGTTAATATGATAAAGTTATTACAAATATTGAAAAGCAAAGGAGGCTTACGTGTGATTATTCGTATACGCTAATAAAGCAATAAAAAGCAGAACTATCTATCCACATTGTGGGCTTTTTTGCTTGCGTCTGCGTATAAACACGTGCCGATGAACATTATGGGGCTGTATGGCCGCATAATGTCAATTTGCTTTGTTTTGTAGTCCTGCAGATTAATGCTCTTTCGTGGGTGTTAGCCTGCATTTTTATTGCACAAAAACAGTGAACGATGCAATAAAAATGATTGGAGGACTAACTATATGCAGCAAAAAACAAACTCATGGAAAAAGGATTACTTTACGATACTGGCCGGACAGGGCCTGTCTCTTATCAGCAGCGGGATTTTGCAGATGTCGATTATCTTTTACTTAACTGCAAAAACAGGCTCCGCAATGGTATTATCCATAGCAACTCTGGTTGGCTTCCTGCCCCAGGCATTTCTGGGACCCTTTGCAGGTGTTTTTGTGGATAGGCACAGCCGAAAGAAAGTGATGATTGGAGCGGACTTAATCATTGCGGCTGCCGGAGGGGGATTGGCGGCTGTTGCTCTCTGCATGGAATTGCCGGTATGGGTGATTATGGCGGTTTTATTTATCCGGAGTATGGGAACTGCATTTCACTCGCCCGCATTAAACGCAGCCACCCCGCTGCTCGTGCCAAAGGATCAGCTGACAAAGTGCGGGGGATACAGCCAGACCATACAGGCAATAGGGGCCATCATCAGTCCTGCCGCTGCCGCATTCTTATATTCTGTCTGGAGTCTGAATAATATTATCCTTATTGATATTGCCGGTGCGGTTATCGCTTGTATTTCCGTGGCGGTTATTGCAATTCCTGATCCGGAAACAGGCAATATCGATAAACAGGAAAATATTATAAATGAAATGAAAGCCGGGTACATGGTTTTAAAAGAGAGTAAGGGCTTATTTGCCTTACTTTGGATCGGAGCGCTGTATATGTTTTTTTATATGCCCATCAGCGCATTATATCCGCTGATGAGCATGGGTTATTTCGGCGGAACGCCTGTTCACGCATCAATAGCAGAAATCGCCTTTGCTGCCGGAATGCTGGCAGGAGGCATTGTATTAAGCATCTGGGGAGGTTTTAAGAACCGCACTCTTACCATTGGTACGTCAATTCTTTTGATGGGAATCGGTGTTGCCGTATCAGGTATGCTGCCTTCAAACGCTTTCCCGGGCTTTGCAGTATGCTGCGGGGCCATGGGGGTTTCCGCTCCCTTTTATGGAGTGCAGAACGCTCTGTATCAGGAGAAAATCAGACCTGAATATTTAGGCAGGGTCTTTTCCTTGCTTGGAAGTGTGATGTCATTTACAATGCCTCTGGGCTTATTATGTTCCGGTCTCTTTGCGGAAGAAATAGGGGTTGAAAAATGGTTTCTTGCTTCTGGAATAGGAATTACAGCCATATCAATTCTGGTATTTGTACTTCCTGCAATTAAAGCCCTTGACGGCAAGGCTGAATAAAGGCCATCAATATGAAATCAGGCAAGAGGGATGCTTTTTCAAGCATCCCTTTCTTTTTTCCCTGATTCACGATTATCTCTTACTTATTCTGGTTTTCCACTTCCTGCATCTTCATGGCCCTTACCTTTAAGGGAAGTCCAAACAGAGTGATGAAGCCGTCCGCGTCATGGTGGTCATATAAATCACCGGTTGTAAAGGAAGCCAGGGACTCGCTGTATAAGGAGTATGGAGAGGTGGTTCCTGCCTTAATAATGTTTCCTTTGTAAAGCTTAAACTTCACTTCACCGGTCACATACTTCTGAGTGGATTCTACAAAGGCCTGAACAGCCTCACGCAGAGGAGTGAACCACTTTCCTTCGTAAACGATCTGTGCAAACTTATTGCCCATATCCTTTTTCACTTCCATGGTAGCACGGTCTAACACCAGCTCCTCTAACTGCTGGTGAGCCTCAAGAAGAATGGTTCCGCCGGGAGTTTCATAAACGCCGCGGGATTTCATGCCCACAACGCGGTTTTCCACGATATCCACGATGCCGATGCCGTGCTTGCCGCCCAGTTCATTTAACTTGGTGATGATATCGGAAACTTTCATCTTTTCCCCGTTTACACTGGTAGGAACGCCCTTTTCAAATGTCATGGTCACATATTCCCCGTCATCAGGAGCCTTTTCAGGGGATACGCCCAGCACTAAGAGATGGTCATAATTCGGCTCGCTTGCAGGGTCCTCCAGCTCAAGGCCTTCATGGCTGATGTGCCATAGGTTGCGGTCACGGCTGTAGCTGTTGTCAGAGGAGAAAGGAAGATCAATTCCATGCTGCTTGCAGTACTCAATTTCATCTTCACGGGACTTCATGGTCCATACATCGGTCATACGCCATGGGGCGATGATCTTTAAGTCAGGAGCAAGAGCCTTGATGCCCAGCTCAAAACGGATCTGGTCGTTGCCCTTTCCCGTAGCGCCGTGGCAGATGGCAGTAGCGCCTTCCTTTCTTGCGATCTCCACCAGCCTCTTGGCAATTGCCGGACGGGCCATGGAAGTACCTAATAAATATTTATTTTCATAAACCGCATTTGCCAGCACGCATGGTACGATGTAATTATCGCAGAAATCATCCACCAGGTCTTCAATATATAATTTGGAAGCGCCGGAGAGCTTGGCTCTTTCCTCCAGACCGTCCAATTCATTTCCCTGGCCGCAGTCGATGCAGCAGCAGATTACATCATAATCAAAATTTTCCTTTAACCACGGAATAATGGCTGTGGTATCAAGACCGCCGGAATAGGCTAAAATAACTTTCTCTTTCATTTATACATCCTCCTAAATTGTAATTGGATTTTTTCTCTTGAACTCTCATAAATATACACCAAAAAGATGAATAATGCAAGGGAAAAATGAAAAATATAAAAAGAACTTGCATAATATACATTTTGGAAGTATAATTATGAACTACCGGCAATGGAAGAAAAAGACAGTCCTTTCCTTTTCCCTGGAAAGCTTATATAATCAGGGTATAAAGTGCCGGAATCTGGAAGAAGTAAAAATAAAATTTTGAATAAAGGAGAGATACTTATGATTAAGGTGGGAATAATGGGCTCTACCGGATACGCAGGCGGCGAGCTGGCAAGGCTTTTGCTTCAGAGAGAGGATGTAGAGATCATATGGTACGGCTCAAAAAGCTACGTGGATCAGAAATACGCCTCTGTTTATCAAAATATGTTTCAGATCATGAACGATTCCTGTCAGGATGATAATATGGAAGCTTTGGCGGAACAGGCGGATGTGATCTTTACGGCAACTCCCCAGGGCTTCTGCGCTTCTCTCATAAATGAGGACATATTAAGGAAACAAAGGTCATTGACTTAAGCGCCGATTACCGGATCAAGGATGTGGCTACCTATGAAGAATGGTATAAAATAGAGCACAAGACGCCTCAGTTTATAAAGGAAGCTGTTTACGGTCTTCCGGAGATCAACCGGGAGGAGATTAAAAAGGCAAGGCTCATCGCCAACCCGGGCTGTTATCCCACCTGCTCCATCCTGTCTGTTTACCCTCTTTTAAAGGAAGGACTCATTGACCCGGACACCCTTATTATTGATGCTAAGTCGGGAACTTCCGGCGCAGGAAGAGGGGCAAAGGTAGATTATCTGTACTGTGAGGTCAACGAGAACATCAAGGCGTACGGCGTAGGCGTTCACCGGCATACTCCGGAAATCGAAGAGCAGCTCTCCTATGCGTCAGACCGCCCGGTCACCATAAGCTTTACCCCGCATCTGGTGCCCATGAACCGGGGAATCCTGGTAACTGCCTATGGAACCCTTACCAAATCCGTTTCTTATGAGGAAGTAAAGGCTGCCTATGATAAATATTATGCAGACGAATACTTTGTCCGGGTTCTGGAAAAGGATGTGGTTCCTCAGACAAAATGGGTGGAAGGAAGCAATTTCGTGGATGTGAATTTCAAGATTGATCCCAGAACCAACCGTGTAGTCATGATGGGCTCCATGGATAACCTGGTAAAGGGGGCCGCCGGTCAGGCGGTGCAAAATATGAATCTCCTGTTTGGACTGCCGGAAAATAAGGGCCTTAAGCTTGTACCCATGTTTCCGTAGTACTTACTGATGAATATAAATGAAAGGAAAATATTATGACAATTCGTACCATGACATTGGAGGATTACGACCAGGTTTATGAACTCTGGTCAGGGATTAAAGGCTTTGGAATCCGCACCGCAGACGATTCCAGGGAAGGCGTGGAGAAATTTATCAGGAGAAATCCCGACACCAGCGTAGTGGCGGAGGAGAACGGAAAAATCATCGGCACCATCCTCTGCGGCCATGACGGACGGCGGGGCTGCATGTACCATGTCTGTGTGGCAAAGGAATACCGTCACCACGGAGTGGGGCACAAGATGGCCCTGGAAGCCCTGGAAAGGCTGAAAAAAGAGGGGATCAATAAGGTAAACTTAATCGCCTTTCAGTCCAATGCTGTAGGAAATGAATTCTGGAAAAAGGGCGGCTGGACATTCCGGGAAGACATCAACTATTATGAATTTAATTTAAATGAAGAAAATATCACAAATTTTATAAAATGACAGGGAGAATGGAAATGAATTTAAAACGGATATCCGCCGATTTTTCCATATGCAAGCTGTCAGGACCTGCTGATTTGGAAAAGCTGGACATGAAATCTGGGTTCTGGTTTCTGGCAAAGACGGACGAGGAACTGTCCCTGGTATGCGAAACCCCACAGGTTCCTGAAAATACGGGGGAGCGGGAGGACGGTTTTCTTGCATTCCGCATTGAGGGGGTCCTGGACTTTTCCCTTATTGGAATCTTATCAAAAATATCAACAGTATTGGCAGACCATGGGATCGGAATATTTGCAGTATCTACATTTAATACGGACTACATCCTCGTAAAAAAGGAAAATTACGAAAAAGCTTTGAAGCATTTGGCGGACGCGGGATATACGGTCATCGGGACAGAGGAGGAAGAATGATATGAAACAGATAAACGGCGGAGTAACGGCGGCAAAGGGGTTTCAGGCAGCATCCACGGCAGCAGGAATTAAATATAAGGAAAGAAAGGACATGGCAATGATTTACAGTGAAGTGCCATGCAAGGCGGCTGGAACATTTACCACCAACATTGTGAAAGCTGCCCCTGTGAAATGGGATAAGGACGTTGTGACAAATTCCCCTTACGCCCAGGCAGTGGTTGTCAACGCGGGAATTGCCAATGCCTGCACCGGAGAGGAAGGTCTTCGTTACTGTAAGGAAACGGCACAAGCTGCGGCAGAGAGTCTTTCCATTCCTGTAAGCTCCGTTCTGGTGGCCTCCACCGGGGTGATTGGAAAGCAGCTTCCCATGGACCGCATTGCGGCAGGCGTGAAAGCCATGGCGCCCGTTCTTGACGGAAGCGAGGAAAGCGGAACGGCCGCAGCCACGGCAATTATGACAACAGATACTGTAAAAAAAGAAGTGGCGGTTCAATTTGAGGCTGGTGGAAAGACCGTCACCATAGGCGGCATGTGTAAGGGCTCCGGCATGATCCATCCCAACATGTGCACCATGTTAAGCTTTGTCACCACGGATATAGCCATTTCCAAAGAGCTTTTGCAGGAAGCCTTAAGGGAAGACATTAAGGACACCTATAACATGATTTCCGTGGACGGGGACACCTCTACCAATGATACCGTGCTCCTGCTGGCAAACGGCATGGCCGGAAATGATGAGATCCAGTCGAAGAACGGGGACTATCAGGCATTTTGCAAGGCCCTTAATTTCGTAAATGAAACCCTTGCCAAGAAAATGGCAGGCGACGGGGAAGGCTGCACCGCACTGTTTGAAGTGAAGATCGTAGGAGCGGAAACAAAGGAGCAGGCTGTGACTCTTTCAAAGTCTGTCATCACCTCCAGCCTGACCAAGGCAGCCATTTTCGGACATGATGCCAACTGGGGAAGGATTCTTTGTGCCATGGGCTATTCCGGGGCCATGTTTGACCCGGAAAAGGTGGATCTGTATTTTGAAAGTGCGGCAGGAAAGCTGAAAATCATCGAAAACGGCGTTGCCCTTCCCTACAGTGAAGAGGAAGCCACAAAGATTTTATCAGAACCGGAAGTGACGGCAATTGCGGATGTGAAGATGGGAGATGCTTCTGCTACGGCCTGGGGCTGCGATTTGACCTTTGATTATGTGAAGATTAATGCGGATTACCGCTCTTAGGAAGGAGAAAACCATATGGAACTGGATCAAAGCATAATGGAAAAAGCGGAGGTACTGATTGAGGCCCTTCCTTATATACAGCGTTTCAACCGCAAGATCATTGTAGTAAAATACGGCGGAAGCGCCATGGTGGATGACGAGCTGAAAAAGCATGTCATCCAGGATGTAGTACTTTTAAAGCTGGTAGGCTTTAAACCAATTATCGTCCATGGCGGAGGAAAGGAAATCAGCAAGTGGGTGGAAAAGTCGGGCATGGAGCCCCACTTTGTCAATGGCCTGCGTGTCACCGATGAGCCCACTATGGAAATTGCGGAAATGGTATTAAACCGCGTCAATAAAAGCCTGGTGCAGATGGTCAATGAGCTGGGCATAAAAGCGGTAGGAATCAGCGGAAAAGACGGCATGATGTTAAAATGCCAAAAGCGTTATTCAGGCGGAGAGGACATTGGATTTGTGGGAGATATTACGGAAGTGGATCCACAGATTATCTATGACCTGTTGGAGAAGGATTTTCTTCCCATCATCTGCCCTGTAGGCTTTGACGGGGATTTTGAGACCTACAATATCAACGCCGATGATGCCGCCTGCGCCATCGCCACAGCCATAAAGGCGGAAAAGCTGGCTTTCTTGACGGATGTTGAGGGAGTATATAAGGATTTTAAGAATAAAGATTCCCTTATTTCAGAAATGTCCATCGAAGAGGCAGAGGAATTTGTGGAAAGCGGCACCTTAGGGGGAGGAATGCTCCCCAAGCTGCAAAACTGTATTGACGCCATGAAACAGGGGGTATCCAGGGTACATATCATGGACGGCAGGATTCCCCATTGCCTGTTATTGGAAATATTCACCAACAAGGGAATCGGAACCGCCATTATAAGTACAGGAGAGGAGCGTTTTTATCATGCTAAGTAAGCAGGAATACATTGAAAAAGCCGAGCAGGAAATTTATAAGACCTATAACCGTTTCCCCATTGTATTTGACCATGGGGACGGCGTCCGCCTGTACGATACGGATGAAGAAGAATATTTAGATTTTGGGGCCGGTATTGCGGTTATGGGCCTGGGCTATAATGATCCGGAATTCAACGAGGCTTTAAAGGATCAGGTGGATAAGCTTCTTCACACCTCCAATTTATTTTACAATGTTCCGGCTGTGGAAGCGGGGGAGCTGATCCTAAAGGCATCGGGCATGGACCGGGTATTCTTTACCAACAGCGGGACAGAGGCCGTGGAAGGCGCTTTAAAGATCGCCAGAAGATATGCCTACAACAAGGATGGGGGCCATGACCATGAGATCATTGCCATGAACCACTCTTTCCATGGCAGAAGCTTCGGAGCACTTTCCGTTACGGGATATGACCATTATCAGGAGCCCTTTAAGCCCCTGCTTCCGGGAATTAAATTTGCGGATTTCAATGACCTGGACAGTGTGAAAGCCCTGGTAAATGATAAGACCTGCGCCATAATCCTGGAAACGGTCCAGGGAGAGGGAGGCATTTATCCGGCAACAGAGGAATTCTTAAAAGGCGTGAGGGCGCTTTGCGATGAGCATGACCTGCTGCTGATTCTGGATGAGATCCAGTGCGGAATGGGACGTACCGGCTCCATGTTTGCCTGGCAGAAATACGGTGTAAAGCCGGATGTGATGACTGTGGCGAAAGCTCTGGGTAACGGTGTGCCTGTGGGAGCATTTCTGGCGGCGGGAAAGGCCGCAACAGCCATGTCCCCCGGCGACCATGGAACCACCTACGGCGGAAATCCCTTTGTGACGGCGGCGGCTTCCAAGGTGCTGGAACTGTTTGAAAGGCGAAAGATCGTGGATCATGTAAGGGAAGTGGGGGATTATCTTGGGAAGAAACTAAAAGCCTTGGCAGACCGGTATGATGTGGTAACAGAACAGAGAGGCATGGGACTGATTCAGGGGCTGGAGTTTTCTGTACCTGTGGCTCCTATTGTGAACCAGGCCTTGCTGGAGCAGAAGCTGGTGCTCATCAGCGCCGGGACAAATGTTATCCGCTTTGTTCCTCCTCTTGTGATTGAAAAAGAACATGTGGATGAGATGATAGAGAAGCTGGAAACGGTGATTAAGAGTCAGAAGTAGAGAGTTTGCCGGAGTTTTCGAGAGGATATTCGAAAGCTCCGGCTTTTTTGTGCGGGAAAGTTTTCAGATAAAATATTTTCCCCCATAGCAGCAAAATACGGAGATCTCAGGCTCCGTTCAGAGCTTGACGGGCTTTCTTTAAAGCGCCTTTCAATATAAACTTGTATTTTCACAGAAACCCCGATATAATAATGGCAAATAAGAATGCGGCGGGAAAGGCGGACAAATGTCTATGATACAGGACTTTACAATTCACACATTCCTTGAACAATTATCTTCAAAGAGCCCAACGCCGGGCGGAGGCGGAGCGGCAGGCTTTGGCGGGGCAATCGGAGCGGCCCTGGGAGAAATGGTGGTGAACTTAACCCTTGGCAAGAAACGGTATGCCCAGGTGGAAGAGGAAATGCAGTCGCTCCTTGAAAAGCTGGAAGTTTTAAAAGGCGAATTTTTAAGGCTTGCGGATGAGGATGAGGTAGTGTTTGTCCCCTTGGCGGCAGCATACGGCCTCCCTTCAGGCACAGAGGAAGAAAAAAAGCATAAGGCCGAGGTTCTGGAAACCCATCTTCTGGCTGCTACTTTAGTTCCTCTCACTGTCATGGAGCGGGCCGTGGAAGCCCTTGATATCATGGAGATTCTGGCGGAAAAAGGAAGCCGTCTGGCTGTCAGCGACGTCGGCGTAGGCGTGCAGTTCATCCGCTCCGCTCTGCTGGGAGCAAAGATGAATGTGTCTATTAATACAAAGTCCATGAAGCAAAGGGAAAGGGCCGGACAGCTTCATGCCCGGGCGGATAAGCTGGCAGAGGACGGAATCAGAAAGGCAGACGCCATTTATGCAGAGGTGGAAGCTCTGTTAAAGGCGGAATAAAAGGGAGGCAAAAAACGTGATAATCTTAAAGGGTGCAGCCGTGTCTGCAAAAATCAAGGAACAGGTGGAAGAGCTTGTGACCGGTCTGAACGGAAGAACTCCAAGGCTTGCCATTGTGCGGGTGGGAGAGCGGCCCGACGATTTATCCTATGAGCGGGGAGCTTTAAAGAAAATGGAGAGCTTCGGCCTGGTAGGAGAAAGCTTTCCATTTCCCCAGGACATGACCGATGAAGCATTTAAAGCAGAATTTGCGAAAATCAATGAAAATCCGGACATTGACGGAATCCTTCTCCTGCGTCCGCTTCCAAAGCAGATTAATGAAAAGGACATTGAGCATATGATTAATCCCCGGAAAGACTTGGACGGCATATCTCCTGAGAATATTGCCAGGGTATTTGCCGGAGATGATACGGGCTTTGCCCCCTGTACGGCGGAAGCTGTGGTAGAGGTTTTAAAGGCTAACGACATCCCTCTGTCCGGAAAGAGGGTGGCCATCGTGGGCAGAAGCATGGTGGTGGGACGTCCCTTATCCATGCTGATGCTGAAGGAAAATGCCACGGTCACCATCTGCCATACCCGCACGGAAAATTTACCGGAGACATGTAAAAGCGCCCAGATTTTAGTGGCTGCTGCCGGACGGGCCAGAATGCTGGATGCTTCCTATGTGGGAAAGGATGCCGTGGTGGTGGATGTGGGAATCAATGTGGATGAAGACGGAAAGCTCTGCGGAGATGTGGATTTTGATTCCCTGGAAGGGATCGCTTCTATGGCGACTCCGGTCCCCGGCGGAGTTGGAGCGGTGACAACGGCTGTACTGGCAAGGCATCTGGTGCTGGCGGCCCTTAAAAAATAGAATATAGAAGATTCAGAGGCCGCGGCGAAATGGATTTATCCTCCAGGAAGCCGCGGTTTCTTTTTATAGCCTTACATATTTCTCATTTTAGTTGACTAGTCAACATTGTTGATGTATAATATCCTCCGACAGTTTCCACGAAGTTGAAATATGGAAAAGAGGAAAAGCGATGGATGAGGTTCCTATTAAATTGAGCAAGTTTACAGGCAGTATCTTCCGCAGCACCCAGGCCTATACCAATGAGATTTTAAAGGAGTTTGGGCTGACCAGCGGAAGCTATCCCTACTTACTAACGCTATACAGCAATGACGGCATCAACCAGAATCAGATCAGCAGGGAACTGGATATTGATAAGGCGATGTCGGCCAGGGAGATTAAAAAGCTCATCAAGCTGGATTATATAAAAAAGGAAATGGATCAGGAGGATGCCAGAGCCTGTAAGCTGTATCTTACGGAAAAAGGGCGGTCTCTGATTCCCCAGATATGCCTGATGATGAACAACTGGAATGACACCATTACCCGGGGCCTTGATGAAAGGGAAAAGAAGGAACTGGTAAGGATGCTGGATATTGTATTACGGGAAGCAAAGCGCTGCCGCTGCATTCCAAAAGCAAATGTATAGTTTAAGCAATAATGGAACAAGTTATTTTCGTTTCAGCACGAATTGAATGGAGGCATCATATGGATCAAACAAACGAAAAAATATATAAAAACAGGCATTTGATTTTAATAAATGTCGTACTGCTTACTTTTATGTCAACTCTCGACAGCAGCATCGTAAATGTGGCCCTGCCTAAAATGTCCCAGCTTTTATCTGTAAGCGCTGAGGCTATCGCCTGGGTCGTGTCCGTTTATCTGCTGGTGATCGTAGGAGCCATATTGATTTTCGGCCGCCTTGGAGATATTGTGGGCAAAACAAGGATATTTTTATACGGAGTCCTGGGCTTTACCATCGGCTCCCTTATGTGCGGGCTGTCCGGCTCCTTTTTTATGCTGATCGTTTCCAGATCCATTCAGGCCCTGGGAGCAGCGGCTGCAATGGCAACCAATCAGGGAATCATCACTCAGGTATTTCCGGCTAATGAACGCGGGAAAGCGTTGGGAATCACAGGAACCTTCGTCGCACTTGGTTCCATGGCAGGTCCGCCTGTAGGAGGCTTTATTGTCAATTCCTTTAACTGGGAATATATTTTCCTGATCAATGTGCCTATCGGCATTATGGTTTACGCCATGGGTCTTCGGATACTTCCCAAATCAAAGGGTACCAGTGGGGAACCTCTCGATGTAAAGGGAAGCGTTCTTTTCGTTATTTCCATTGCTTCCTTATTCTTATCCCTGATTCTGGGAGAGAGCTACGGCTATGGAAGTCCTCTCATTGTGGGCGGGTTTGTTTTGTTCCTCCTTACATTTGTCCTGTTTATCCAGCTGGAGCGCAGGACCGAAGTTCCCCTGCTGCAGCTTAAGCTGTTTCAGAACGGGCTGTTTTCCTTAAGCATTTTTTGTTCCTTTATTTCCTTTGTGGCCATCAGCGGCTCCGCGATCGTGCTGCCTTTTTATCTGCAGAATACATTAAGGTATTCCCCTGCATTTACAGGCATCATTCTC
>JASGGP010000002.1:0-40769 GCA_047604985.1 Lacrimispora sp. | reverse complement strand
TTCCTTATCGTCTGCCGGAGCTTTCACAAATAAGTAAAATGCCCCTTCCGGCTTAATGCACTCAAAGCCGTATTCCTTCAAGCTGTTGTAAAGCAGCTCCCGGTTCCTGTTATAGGCTTCCAAATCCACCTTCTCATCCACGCAGCGCATGATGACCCTCTGCATGAGAGACGGCGCATTGACACAGCCCAGCACCCGGGTGGCTATGGCTGCTGCGGCCATGACCTTTTCCGCTTCCTCAAACTCATCCGGAATCACCAGATATCCGATCCGTTCTCCGGGAAGGGACAGGGACTTGCTGTAGGAATAACAGACAACGGTATTGTGATAAAGGGGCGTCACAAAAGGAACCTCCGCTCCGTCATATGCCAGCTCCCGATAGGGCTCGTCGGAAATCAGAACGAGGGATATTCCCAGCTCCTTTTCCTTTTTTTCCATAATTGCGGCAATTTCACCAAGTGTCTTTTGGGAATAAATAACGCCTGTAGGATTGTTAGGCGTATTAATGATTACCGCTTTCGTCTTCTCCGTGATCCGGCTCTCAAACTCCTTAAGATTCGGCTGAAAGCTGTCCGTATCCGGCGGCACCACAGTGATTACGCCGTCGTAATTTCGGATATAGGAACCGTATTCCATGAAATAGGGAGCAAAAACCACTACCTCGTCTCCCGGGTCAAGGATGGTCTTTAATATCACATTCATGCCGCTGGCAGCGCCTACGGTCATAAGAATATTCTCACCGTGAAAATGAGTCCCAAACCGGCCGTTTAAGGACCGGGCAATGGCTTCCCTCACATCCGGAAAACCTGCGTTGCTCATGTAGCCGTGGACGAATGTGGATTCCTCTTCCTTTATAATATGGAGAATGGCCTGGTTGACCGCCTGGGGGGCAGGTACATTGGGATTTCCCAGGCTGAAATCATAAACATTCTCCGCTCCATATACGGCTGCCATCTTCTTCCCTTCCTCAAACATAGCACGGATGGCGGAATTGTTTTCTACAAGGGGTCTCATCTTGTCTGCTATCATAATCCTATTCCTTCCTTTATCCTGAAATGATTTTATGGGAATTATATCACAACTGTCCGGACTGTTCCAGCGAAAGCCTGGCTTTTTCATAAATACTCTTAAAATCCTTGCTCCATATGCCGATCATGGCAAGGCCGGCGGCAGCCGGAGACAGAACTTCCTCTTCTTCCCCGGTCATATCCTGCCTTAAAATCCACAGGATCTGTTTCAGCTTGCTCTTCATATCCTTTTCCCGGATATTTTTACAAAGGACCAAAATCTCATGCTCCCCCCTCCGGCAGATAATATCTGTATCCCGGAAAAAGAACTTCAGCTGTTTCATGCTCCTGGCCAATAATGCTTTTCCGGCTCTTCCTGCCTCGTCGCATTCTGCCCTGGGCTTACAAAGCTCAAACACCAGCAAAGCGGAAGTCCGGATTCTGCGGTGGGCCATGTAGGCTTCTATCCGGGCAATCCCCTTTGACTCCCAGGTCC
Organism: Lacrimispora sp.; assembly: GCA_047604985.1. GTDB lineage: Bacteria > Bacillota > Clostridia > Lachnospirales > Lachnospiraceae > Lacrimispora. The sequence goes on along the minus strand of JASGGP010000002.1, from coordinate 39,266 downwards.
TGGCAGGCATTTGTCCCGGGCTTTCCTGGTCCTCCGGACTCTTCATCAGCCTTTGAAGGACCTCCACATCATCAATGTTCACCATAACCCCGTAGAGAAACTTATCTTCCGCCTTTACGGACAGCTTGAAAGGGCATAATATCCGGGTGTAGCCCCGCCTTGAAAGGACCCTGTACCGGGACCTCTTCAAAATCTCCCCAGGCTTTAAGGATGACGTCAGCCGCCTGATCTCTTCCCGGTCATCGGGATGGATCATCTCCATAAGCTGACCACAAAACCGCTTTGCCAGCTCCTTTTCCGTATAGCCCAGGATTTCCAAAAAGCGGGGACTGACATGGAGAAACTCCATCTGCTCCGACTGTCTGCAGCGGAAATATCCTCCCAGCATCCGGGAGCTTAAAAATTCCAGTTCATCATTTACATCCCGTAGCTTCTCCTGGGTCAGAACCGTATCCGTAATATCCATGCAGGCGCTTACAACGGCCGGCTTTCCATCCTCCGCCTGTATCACCCGGCCCCTGGTCATGAGCCACAGCCAGCCTCCCAGCCGTTTTTTCATGCGGAGGCGGAAAGTATATTCCATTCCCGGAGATGCGAAACGAAGGATATTCTCCTGCACCAGCTTTAAATCCTCCGGGTGGATAATGTCTGCAACCTTTCCCTTAATCGCATCCGCAAAGGCCTCATAGGAATCGTATTCCAGAAGGCTCAGCATATCGTTGTTTGCAAAATACAAGGGAAAGCCCGGCTCGCAGAAAATCCCTAAAAGCCCGTCGGGCGCAAACTGGGAGAAAATAGCGCTGACCGCCCACTGACTCTCCTGTGGCATATTCTCAAAGGAGATGTTCTTTCCGGCACGTTTTAAAACGTTCCCCAGGATCTTCTGGGATTCCTCCAGCTTCTGGCGCTGCTCCATCTGCTCCGTAGCATCTCTCACCGAGCCGAAAAAGAGGCGGCGTTCATCCTGCTCCCTTAAAAAGAAAACCCGCAGATGCATCCACATCAGTTCCCCGCTTAACCGGTAACGCCTGAAGATTCCTTCCGCTCCGTGAATGGGATTATTATAGGCATTTTCAAAAATATTCAGCAGCCAGTCCACATCATCCTTATAGACCTTGTTTAACAGAAACCACCTGCGTTCCTCCAACTCCGCCGGATTATCTCCCGTTACCCGGTAATACTCCTCATTTACCCGGAGAACCTCGCACTGGTCCTCGTAGACCTCGTAAAGTGCAATGGCTCCCAGCATATTGTTCAGCATGGCCTCACTGGTGATATTCTCATTAAAAAGCTCATCCAGCCTCAGCTGCTTCATATGATGGGCCTGAATACCCCGGAAATCCACCTTGTTTTCTTCCTTTAAAAGAGACTCTGCCTCATCCGTGGTAAGAGGCTGGTGAAAGTAATATCCCTGTCCGTAGATACAGCCGATATTTTTTAAGAACTCCGCCTGCTCTCTTTCTTCCACTCCTTCGGCAATTATTCTCATCTGCATGACTCTTGCCATCCGCACAATGGTCTCCAGAATTCCCATTCCCCGGTTTTTGCTGCTTTCCGTCATATCCAGGAATTTGGTGTCAATCTTGATGACATCCACATTGACGTCCTTTAACATGTTAAGGGACGAATATCCGCTGCCGAAATCATCCATAAACACCCGGAAACCGGCTCTGCGCAGATCCTCTACTACCTTGCGGATCAGCTCATAATCTTCCGCATATGCGCTTTCCGTGATCTCAATCTCCAAGTATTTGGGATCGATCTCATACCGCCGGACCAGCTCCTTGAATTTTCCCACCACATCGATGGCATAAATATCAATCCGGGACACATTGACTGAAATCGGCACAGGATGCTTTCCTGCACTGATCCAGCTGCTCAGCTTTTGGCACACCAGATCCCATACATAAAGATCTAAGTAAGTGATAAAGCCGTTCCGTTCCAGTAAAGGGATAAATTCACCGGGAGGCACGACCCCCCGGATGGGATGATGCCATCTGACCAAAGCTTCCAGACCTATGATTTTCCCGGATATCATATTGCACTGGGGCTGAACGTAGAAGACAAACTCTTTCCTTTCCAGAGCGCTCTGGATCTCCGATAACAGGACCTGGTCGCTTTCCATCTTCTGCTTCATGCTGGGATCATACCAGCCCACCCGTTTTGTGTAAATGCCCCTTACGGAATTTAGAGCAATGGCAGCCCTGTCGTACATCATGCTGACCGAAAGGCTTCGGTCCTCAATCCGGTAAACGCCAAAAGCGGGGAAAAATCCACCATTTCCGCCAAACTGCCTGGCACAGCCGTTGATCTCATCCTCCAGACTTCTCATGAGAGAAAGTTCAGCAGGTAGAAGGATGACAAAATCATCTCCGCCCATGTATCCGGCAATGGAATCGCAGAACTCTTCCATGGCCTTTAAGCGGCTTCCCAGTTCAATTAAGAAGCGGTCCCCTTTTTCTTCCCCATACCATTCGTTGAAAAGCTTGAAGTGCTCGATATCTATGGCCACCATAAAATATTCTTTTCCGGCCTGTTTTTCCAGCAGCCGTTCCGCCTTTTCAAAAAAAGGCCCGTAACGGTAAAGGGCTGTTAAGGAATCCATTTCCTCCCGCTTTACCCTGAACTTTTCCAGCTCCTCCTCCTGCTTTTTATTCTGCCTGTCAGCATCCTGGACATAGCACATGACAATGGGATCATCCTGATCTATGTACCGGAACAAAACCACCGTCAGGCCGGTCCAGCCGTATTCTCCCTCCATCCGCTTGCTGCGAAACTCCTTTTTTAAGATCTTTTCGCTTTCAAGAAGGCGTTCCAGCAATGTGGACAGATTCCAGAAATTTTGGAATTCTTCCCTATCCTCCGGGTGTATCATAGAGTCAGCCGTATTAAAAAGCATGGAATCCAGCTGCCCTTCCAGTTCCGGAGTCACATGCTTGTCCCTTTGGTAAAAAAGTATCTTATAGGTATTTGCCGCAAGATTGAGCTCGATAAGTTCATCGTAAACTGCTCCTTCGGCCGGATTATAATACAGATTTTTATTTCCCTCATCCACAGGCCGGAACATGATGAGCCTGCAGCCCTCATATCCGGGCAAGTCTATCTCTCCGGAAGACGTATCAAACCACAGCTTTAATGCTGTGTTATAAAATGCCGTCTGTCCGGGATTCCGGTCTGTGCCCGGACAGCCCTGGCATGGAGAGGATTCTTTCCCAATTTCCTGATAACAATACATTCCCGCTTTTAAATTCGGATAATAGGCTTTCGCTACCTCATTCAAATAAACGATCCTGTAATCCTGGTCAATTATGTAAATACCGGCTTCTCTGTTTTCAGCCGACATATTATTCATAGACTCCCGCCTCTCCTGCGTTTCCATATCTGCACCGCCTACTAAATCATTGTAATATTATAGTATGAAAGTGCTTCTTTCGTCAACATGCTTCGACAAGAGGCGAGAGTTTTTCGCTTTTTTATTACATTTTAATTACTTCAATGCTTTCAGCTGTTCTTCCATCTCATGAGAGAGGGTGAACCTGCCTACATGGCCCACTTCCCCTGTCATCATTACGCTGCCGTTTCCTGGATTTCCACCTCCAGCACGCCTCCGGGCATGTGGACGTACATCTTGGGGTCTGTAAGCCCCATCCGGTATGCTGCACCGGCAGCGGCACAGCCGCCGGTTCCGGAAGCCAGGGTATACCCTGCTCCCCGTTCATAAATTTCGATCTCAATATTGGTGCGGTCCACCACCCTTAAAAGCTCTGTATTCACCTTTTCCGGGAAGTAATCGGCGGATTCGGAATGCTTTCCGATGCGGCAGACCAGGTCCTTTGATATGTCATTTAACCAGATGACACAGTGGGGATTGCCGATAGACACACAGGTAACACGGTAAGGAATGCTTCCAAACATCATGGTTTCATTGAGCACCTCCCGCCTTGGCCCTGTTACAGGAATGACGTCGCTGAAAAAATTCAGCTTTCCCATGGAAGCCCTGATTCTGGTCCCTTCCTCATTTAAATACTGGATGGTCTGCTGTCCGCTTAAGGTGTTGATGGTGAAACGGTTCTTCTGCACATACCCCGCATCCTTTAAATACTTTCCGAAAATCCGCACGCCGTTGCCGCTTAAAGCCGCTTCGCTTCCGTCGGGATTTAAAATCTTTACCTCCAGCTTATCCTGGCCCAGTACCGGCCCTGCCAGAAGCCCGTCGGAGCCCACTCCGAAATTCCGGTTGCAGATCAGGCGTACCCTCTCCTCTGTCAGCTCCAGCTCGTTCTTATTTGGATCAAAAATCAGGTAATCGTTTCCCAGTCCATGGTATTTCTCCAGTATTATGCTCATGATAAAACTCCTTTCCTTATTCCTGCCCATGCTCTCTGGGCATATAGGTACACCCGCAGGGTGCTTCTTTATTCCTGCCCATGATTTTTGGGCATATAGGTACACCCGCAGGGTGTTTCCTTATTCCTGCCCATGCTCTCTGGGCATATAGGTACACCCGCAGGGTGTTTCTTTATTCCTTATCCATGCCCATGCTCTACGGACACAAAAGTACACCTACAGGATGCTTTGCAATGTTTTCACACAATTCGCTATATGACATTCCGGCTGCTTCCGCCTCCTGGGGCAGAAGGCTTAAAGGCGTCATGCCCGGCAGGGTATTGGCTTCCAGGCAGTAAAGGGCTCCGGTTTTGTCCATAAGAAAATCCACCCTGGAATAGTATCCTAAGTCCAGAGCTTCATGGACTTTAAGAGCCAGCTCTCCCATGGCCCGCGCCTCTTTTCCCGTAAGGGCTGCCGGACAGATTTCCTCTGTCATGCCAGGCTGGTACTTATTTTCATAATCATAGAAACCGGTCTTTGGTATGATTTCAATGGCAGGCAGAGCCCTGCCTCCCAGAATTCCCACGGAAAACTCCCGGCCAATGATCTTTTCCTCTGCCAATATCCGGGACTCATAGGCGAAAGCGTCCGAAAGGGCCTTCTCCCATTGTCCGGAGTCCTCCACCATGGTAACTCCCACGCTGGACCCGCAGCCGCAGGGCTTTACCACGCAGGGGAATGATAAGGGTTCGACTGCTTCACCTTTTGCATAAAGCCTCCAATCAGGCGTCAATATGCCATTGGCCCTCATCAGCAGCTTCGCCAGATGCTTATCCATAGCTTTCACGCACCCCTCACAGCCGGTCCCGGTATAGGGAATGCCGTAGGCGTTAAGCACTGCCTGCATCTGCCCGTTTTCTCCTGCTCCGCCGTGCAGAGCCAGAAATACCACATCAGCAAGCCTGCAGGTTTCAATCACACCTGGGATATAAAACCTGTTCTGTATTCTTTTTCTGAAGAAACAGGTTCCGGCGCTTTCTTTCCTATATGGTAAGAGAACTCCACAACCTCATTTCTGGTTTTAAACCGGACCGGTCCGCCCTCTCCCACTCCCGCATAGGAGTCCAGGAGATAAACCTGGTGGTCACTTTCCATCAGAGCATTGGCGATCATTGCACCCGAAGATAAGGACACTTCCCTTTCCGGGCTGCAGCCGCCTGCTAACACGACTATCTTCATTTATTTATTACACTCCTTATGATCATTTGTTCTGCATTTTAAATTATATACAGCACTTTTTATCATGTATATCAAAATAATGCTTTTTATATTGCAAATAATGTTGTATTATGAAAGACAGGACTAAGAAAGAAAGGAACCGTATATGGACAGCTATGAAAAACGGGGATACTTAAACAGCGACTTCCGGCTGTTTCATCTTATAGATACGAAAAAACAGGACTTTGAATACCATTACCACGATTTTGACAAGATCATCATTTTCATCCGGGGAAATGTCACATACAAGATCGAAGGCTGCACCTATAAGCTGGAGCCCTACGACATTATTCTGGTCGGGCATAACGACATCCACAAGCCGGATATTGATCCGACGGTCCCCTATGAACGGATTATCGTCTACCTTTCCCCCGGCTTTTTGCTGGCTTACCGCTCTGACAGCTATGATTTAAGCTCCTGTTTCCAGAAATCAAAAGAGCTTCATTCCCACGTCCTGCGGATTTATTCTCTGGAAAAAAGCAGCTTGTACCATACACTGTCAAACCTAGAATATGCATGTACCCACGACGGCTATGCCAAGGATCTGTACTGTAAGGTGGTTTTTCTGGAATTTATGATTCAGTTAAACAGGGCCGCCTTAACCAACCGGGTGAAATACCTGCCTCCAATCACCGGAGACCGGCGGATTCTGGACATTATGGATTATATAAGCGGCCGCCTGACAGAGGACATCACCGTGGAGGACATTGCAGATGCCTGTTATGTCAGCCGCTACCACCTGATGCACCTTTTCAAAGAAGAAACCGGCTATACCCTTTTTGCCTACATCACGGAAAAACGGCTGGCACTGGCCCGGGATCTTTTAAAAACCGGGATGTCTGTTACAGAGGTATGCTTTGGCTGTGGCTTTAAAAATTATTCCACATTTTCAAGGGCATATAAAAAGCATTTCCGCATTTCTCCTTCTGAAGCCAGAAAAGAGTATATAAACGCATAAACTTTTCTTAAGCTTCCCTTACTCCCGTTGAATCCGCTGAAAAGACATGATATTCTAAAGTTGTAAAATGGTTCGTGTTTTTATTGAAAAGGGAGGTTCTATGAGAAAAAGAGATTTTATGAAGAAAAGGTTTTTCTGGATGATCCTGCTGATTCCGGCGGTCTTATTGCTAAGCGCCTGCGCAGGCAAGAAGACGGCAAATTCCCTGCCGGCTGTGGCAAGCTATGACGTCGGAATGGATACAGGGACAGCAGAGGCCCCGGCCGCTGTGGAAGGTCAGGCGTCAGTCCATAGTGAGGAGAAAGCATCCACGCTTCCCAGCGGGCCGGAAAGCGTAACAGCTTTCCCTGCGGGAAGAAAGCTCATCCGAAACATTTCCATGAACGTGGAAACCGATACTTACGATGCCCTTATTTCCGATCTGCAGACAAAGATTACGGGGCTGGGCGGATATATTGAACAGTCCGATATGTCCGGCAACAGCTTAAGCTCCTACGGCCATTCCTCCACCAGATACGCCAGCATTACGGCGCGCATCCCTGCGGATAAAGCAGACAGCTTTATGGCTGAGGTGGAAAGCAGCGGAAACGTCACCAACAAGTCAGAATCCACCCAGGATGTCACCTTGCAGTACAGCGATCTGGAAAGCAGGAAAAAGTCCCTGGAAATCGAACAGGATAAGCTGTGGGAATTTCTTAAGGAGGCGGAATCCGTGGATACCGTCATCACTCTGGAGCAGCGGCTTTCTGAAATACGCTACCAGCTGGAATCCATGGAATCTCAGATGCGGCTTTACGATAATCAGGTGGACTACAGCACAGTTCGTTTAAACATCAGTGAAGTAACCGTATTCTCACCTGTGGCTGCGGAACCGGTTCTCAGCCGCATCAGCAAAGGTCTTGCAAGTAATCTTAAGGCTTTGAAAACCGTGACATCGGACTTTTTGATCGGTTTGATCACAACCATTCCGTTTTGGTTACCAATTGCTCTTATTGCAGGAATCGTTGTTTGCTTCCGCCGGAAGCTCAGAAAGAAAAAAATGACAGGTCTTCCGAAACATGAAAAAGAGAAAGAAGAGAAAGATATAACCGCTTCCTGATAACGGATTTACATACAAAGACAAGCAGCAGGCATTATAAGGGCTGAACCTTATGCCTGCTGCTTGTTTTCATTTATCCATGTCTTCCATTGTTTTTCCAAGAACAAAAGCAATACAAAACCCCCGTCATCCCAAAATAAAACCAGGTAGCCGGATTGCTGTACCACGTGGTAAAAAAGGACAGGACCGCATATATGGCGAACTGGGCGAAAACCAGATAACCGATGGGATTTCTCACCCTCTTAACCATCCGCATCAGGAAAAACGCCACCGCTCCAAGGATGCAGCCGAACACCAATACTCCCACAATCCCAAAATCATAAAAGGAATCATAAAACAGGGTGACCGTGGTCAGCTCCTCTTTCGTCACATAAATGGGGAAATCCACAAGGGCGGGAACCAAAAATTTCAGCCCTGTAAGAGCCCATAAGGGGAAGAGCATCCGAAGACCAAAGGTATGGGATGGAAGCCATTCCACCAGACAGTTAAAATTATCGTAGTTATTGGCGATGTACATATAAGGCTGAGTGATAAAAATGGGCATATGGCTGTTTTTCATCTGAAAAATTCCGTTGAGATAGGAAACATCATGGCCCCTTGCAATGGTAAGCACCGCATAAATGGGGATCATGCCGATTACCAGCCCGATGGCATAGGTGATTTTCAGCCTGTGGTCCATGGCGATATAGGTGAGCACCGCAAGGCCCACTGCCAGTATCAGCTGGAACCGGGATACGCACAAGACCGGAATGGCACAGGCAATTAAGTCCATAATCACGGCCAGTACCATCCGAACCCCGTTTCTTCCCTGCTCAATGCTGAAATACAGCACGGACAAGGCCGGCACCAGCACACAGGACACGGTAAAATAGTGGACCCCTGTGATGTGAAACGTGGAGTAAGCATGGGGCACTCCCTTTATGAGGAAAGGAATGAAACCCAGCACCGCTGCTTCAATGATAAATGCCCCAAGGGAAAGAAAGGTCATCAGGACCATGGAAAGAAAAAGAGGTTTTTCATATCCTTTAAAGCTGAACCAGCTGGAGCGCTGTCTGCCTGACTCTCCCTGCATCCCTGCAAGGAACTGGAACGTCACCCAATAGCCTAAAAATCCCACCAGAAAGCAGAGCCAGGTAATGATGTTCCAGTCAGAAGAAAGCTCTGAAAGCTTTAAACAGGCAACGCCCTCTCCCCCTACCCAGAACAGGGAAAACAGCCCTCTCAAATGAATGATATTTTCAGTCCTGCGGTAATCATGCCAATAAAGATAAACCGCCGCCAGCATTAAGATAAGGCCTGACAGCCAGTAATACCCTGCCCTTGCAAATAAAAAAGACGCTCCATAGCAGATCAGATAAACGCTCATCGTAAAATACCCCTTTAGTAAATAATATCCTGTAAAAAGCAGCTGCCGCCCTGGCGACAGCTGCTTTTTTCCGACAGGAGTCTATCAGGAACGGCTGATGAACTCCTTCATATAATCTTCTACTTCCTTTACTGTGGCATATGTCATGGCTTTTTCCGCCACTGCCTGCAGTTCCTCAACACTGTAGCCCGTAATCAGCTTCCTTGCATTTAAAATAGCCGATGCGCTCATGCTGAACTCATTTAAGCCAAATGCCAGAAGCAGAGGAATGAGCATGGGATCGCTGGCAGCTTCTCCGCACATGCCAACCATGATCCCTTCCTTCGCCCGCATTCAATGACGTGGCGGATGCTTCTGAGCACCGCAGGATTTAAGGTGGAATACAGGTAGGAAACCTTATCATTGCCCCTGTCCACAGACATGGTGTACTGGGTCAGGTCATTAGTCCCTATGCTGAAGAAATCCACTTCTTTGGCAAAGACATCGGCCATCAAAGATGCAGCAGCCGTCTCCACCATAATTCCCACTTCAATATCCTTTTTATAGGCAGTTCCCTTTTTATCCAGTTCCTTTTTGATCTCCTCAATGAGGGCTTTCGCCTCCCGGAACTCCTCAATACAGGTCACCATGGGAACCATGATGCGGATGTTTCCGAATGCGCTGGCCCTTAAAAGAGCACGGAGCTGGGGTTTGTAAATATCATCTTTCCTGTCCAGGCAGAACCGGATGGCCCGGTAACCCAAAAACGGGTTTTCATCCTTTTCAAGTCCCATATAAGGGATTTCCTTGTCGCCTCCGATGTCCAGGGTCGGATGATCACAGGCTTGCCGTTTAAAGCTGATGCAACTTTCCTGTATGCCTCAAACTGTTCTTCCTCCGTAGGCATTGACGTGCGGTCCATGAATAAAAATTCCGTCCGGAATAAGCCCACGCCCTCTCCGTCATAGTGGAGCACCTTGTCCACATCATCCGGCCTGCCGATGTTTGCCACCAGCTCAACGGTTATCCCGTCCTTTGTCACCGTAGGTTTCCCAATATATTGTTCCAGTTCTTTCTTTTCCTTTAAAAATGATTCTCTTTTTTGAACGTACTCCGCTTTTTCCGCCTCGTCGGGATTTACAATGACAATCCCTTTGGAGCCATCTAAGACAACCTCCTGTCCATCAGACACAGCGCTTAAAAAACCTTCCAACGCAACCACTGCCGGAATCTCAAGGGCTCTTGCAAGAATTGCGCTGTGGGAAGTCTTTCCTCCCAGCTCAGTGACAATGCCCACTACCTTTTCAGGATCGATTCCTGCCGTCATGGAAGGAGTTAAATCCCTGGCTACGATTATGGTTTCCGCCGGAAGAGAGGAAATATCCACGGATTTCACTCCCATAAGTATCTTCTGCATGCGGGTCTTAATATCCCGCATGTCCGTGGCTCTCTGCTGCATGAGCTCATCACCCATGGAAGCAAACATATCGGCATAATTATTGCAGACGTTTTCAATGGCATATTCGCTGTTTACATTCTCCCCGGAGATGATATTTTCAATCTCACCTGTAAGCATCGGATCGGAAAGGAGCAGCAGATGACCGTTTAAAATCTCCGCTTCCTTTTCCCCTACCTTTGTAGCCAGATCCTTGGCCAAAGCACCGGTTTCAGCCGCCGCCTGTGCCGAAGCTGCCCGGAAACGGACCTTTTCCGCCTCTGAGTCCGCAACGGTTTCCCTTTTGATCTTCAATTCTGTCTCTTCCACGATAACGGCTTTCCCAATGCCGATTCCCGCGGATGCACTTGTTCCTTTTAACATTACAACTCCTCCTTATTAATTATTTGTGGAACATCTATTCGCCAAGACCCTCCTCAACAGCCTTGACCATGGCCGCCAGGGCTTCATCTTCGTCTGCTCCCTCACAGACAAAGGTGATCTCATCGCCGCTTTTTACACAGGCGCCCAACACGCTGAGCACGCTTTTCGCATTTGCAGTTGTATTTTTAAACTGAAAGCTCACCGTTGAGTTAAAGTTCATGGCTTCTTTACAAAGAATTCCTGCCGGCCTTAAATGCAGGCCGGTGGGATTCTTTATAACAACTTTGGAACTGACCATATTTATTCCTCCAATTCTTTCCTCTCCTCTGCCCCATTTTATCTGGTGTAAAGGTCCTAATGGGTCTCATCCGTTTCCGCAGAAGCGGAGGTGGCTGCCGTAGTGGCCGCCGTGGTAGCTGTCGTAGCAGCTGTCGTAGTGCTTTCCTCCGACGCCTGTCCCGGTCCTTTTAAGGAAACCGCAACATTAAAGGGAGTAAAGCCAACCACCTCAAAGCCGCCTGAAACCTCAAAGGTCAGGGCCCCGGGGTTGAGACCGGGCTCTAAATCCGACAGATCCAGAACCGCATTTAAATCTTTCTCCTGCAAAGCGTCCAGATCCTCTTTCAGACCCTTTATGGTAACATCGGAGGTTTCCTTGTCAAAGCTGTAATCGTAATCCTCCGACAGACCTTTCTTATCCAGCTGATTCAGCTTCAGGGTAAATACCCTGGTGATCAGCGGCTCTACCTTAAGCTTTACCGTAACATTCTTATATTCATTCCCTGCCACTGAAGTGCTGGGCGGCAGATACTGGCTTAAATCCAGTTCAACCACCTTATCGGCGGTCAGCCCGTCAATGTTCAGCTTATCCGAAGTAATAGATAAGGTGGACAGAGACGCCAGAGTGGACTTTGTGCCCACAACAGGCACTGATTTTATCTCGCATTCGACGCCGGTATACCGGTATCCCTTTGCTACCTGACCCGATACCTCAAAATTAAGGGTTAAGTCTTTTGCTTTCAGAACAGATACGTTGTAATCGATGTCCGGCCTGTTTACCGATATCTTATTTCCTATATCCGGCAGCGTATTGCCATTGGCATCGTAAAAGACCGGGGAAGCCGTTCCGTTTAAGTCGGCGGCTGCGTGATCCACATTGATCTCTACTCCCATATGGTTAATCTGACCGATGAGGGATTCGGGGCCTTCCACCGTCACGGAATCCGGAGACAGGCTGATAACACCCAGGGCATAGCCCTCCTCCTGGGTTCCCTTGGTTTTTACCTGCAAATCGAATTTCTTGCTCTGGAGCGCTTCCGTAATAATCCGGATGACCATGGGCTTTGCCGTAATGGTGTCGCTTTTGACCAGGTTTTCCTTATCCTTGTTAAGCTCCACGGTAATGGGAATGGCTCCCGTCACATTATAGTCCTTTAAATCCGCATAGGCATGAAAATCTGAGGCCCTTACAAGAGAGCGGTCCCTGGTCCGGACCTGATAGCTGACAGTTACGGAATCCTTTCCCACGATCTCATAGGTCAAATTGGCCGATTTAAGTACTTCCTCGTTGCGCATCTCTACCGATACTGTCTGGGAATCGTCAATGACGGGATTGGAAATGTTGACAACCGCCATCCAGACGATAACAGCGACCACAAGGGAAGCGGCCTTAAGGCCGAAATTATTTAATAATTTTTCCTTCATTCTTCCGCCTTCCCTTCAAAATCCTGAATCTGCTTCCTTCCTCCTGCTCCTGCTTTACGCCCGACAGAACGGACCGGAGCATATCCGCGTCTCCGATCCTCTTAAGCCCGCCTTCGGAAGCCACTGATACCCGTCCGGTCTCCTCTGACACCACGATGGTGACGCTGTCGCTGACCTCGCTGACTCCGACCGCGGCTCTGTGCCTTGTTCCTAAGTCCTTGCTGATGGTCATATTATCCGACAGAGGCAGATAGCAGGTGGCAGCGGCCACACGGTTTCCGCGGATGACTACCGCCCCATCGTGAAGGGGCGTATTGTGTTCAAAAATATTGATGATCAACTGGCTGCTGACAACGGCCCCAACCTCAATCCCGGTCCGCTCAATCTCTTTTAAGGAGTCTCCCCTTTCAATGACCATGAGGGCTCCTGTCTTAACCTTTGCCATCTCAAAGGTGGCCTTAACCAGCTCATTGATGGTTTTATCCGTAAAGCTGGAATTGTCCCTTCCGTCGTCAAAGGTAAGGATACCCGTAAAGGGATTTTTGCTTCCCAGCTGTTCCAGAGCCTTCCGAAGCTCCGGCTGGAAAATGACGATGGCCATGGTGACTGCCGGCGTCGCAATTTTATTAAGAATCCAGAAAATATTATCCAGACGGAAAACGTAGGCAAAGAGATAGAAAAGAAGAATTACGATAATTCCTTTTAACAAAGTCCAGGCCCTTGTATTCATGATCCAGGTCAACAGCTCATACACCAAAACAGCTATAATTATAATTTCAACCAGATTTGTTTTTGAAATTCTGGGCAGAAAAGACACCCAGGAATACATCCCATCTAAAAAATCCGCCATGCTATCCACCTCCCTTTTATTTCTTCTTACCTCTGCGGTCTTTGGAGTTTTCTGGCATTGATTTTTTGAACCTTTACGTCAGGGGTGGAAACAGTCAGCTTCGGCACCGCCTTGACATAATAATAGTAATCGTCGTCTTCAAACTGTACATGCTCTGTCCGGGAATAGTCCACCGCAAAGACGAAAAAGGTGTAAATCCCCGCAATGGCAATGGATACCAGAATGCCCACAAGCAGCTGGACCACGGAAACCGATACGTCCAGAGTGATGTCCCCGATGAAAATTACGCCCAGCTGTACAATGGTTCCCACCACAATGGCGATGACCCAGGCGTAATCCGCGGAAGAACTCCGGATGATGAACACCGCCACCAGAGCAAGGACAAAGGCAGTCACCATAACCAGCATCAGCTTATTGGTAGCAGGCTGTTCATTAGCTGCATAAACTTCTGGGCTTCATCCACAGACATATCATTTGTCAGAATTCCCGCATTCTGCTTTACATAGAGAAGCGTATAATAGATGAATACGCCGCAGCTTACCGGAATGATGGAAATAATGCCTCCGGAAAGGCCCACAACCAAAGGAATGACATACGGTATCTTTAAAAGGAAAAATACCGGGGTTAAAACCAGCAGATAGCTGTCACCCGGCTGGAATCCGTAATAAAGCAGCGCCACCACCACAATGAAAGCGGCCATCAGAGCCGTAATCTCTGAGGACACCCCTGACAAATGGGCCAGCATAAAACCGGCCGCCAGAAAGGAAATGGCTCCGTAAGGCAAAAAGGAACACGCCAGAGCAAGGACCAGAGGAATAAAAGGCTCTGTCAGCTCTGACATGAATCCAATATTTTTATTCATCAGGAAAAAAGCCAGGAGACTGAAAACAAATTTGATGAATGGCTTTATATAAATGTCAAATCTCCCATAAAATTCTCTCAACCGTTCTTTCAATACAAGAAGGCCTGTCATGTCGTCCGCCCTCCTTTTGTTCTTTTCAATGGCCTGGAAGTTCCCTCATACCGCTTGTCCAGCTTCTTCAATTTGGACAGATATACTTTCATCCCGCGGCTGGCATATTCATACCGCCTCACATATACAAAAATGCTGATTCCCATATAAATCACCAGCCCAATACCGTAAACCACGCCGATTTTCACCCCTGCGCCGGTCACTGTCCTTAGGTCCATGGTCTTCAGCCACTGCTCCATGTGATACAGGCCCCATAAGACCAAACATATCAGAAAGCTGAACGTGTAGCTGAAAAAGGAGCGGAACAGCTTGCTGCTGACATAATCACCTTTAAAATACCGGCCCGCCGAAAATATCCTTCTGCCCTCACGTTTTTCAAACATGGCGAGATTGGTCATAATCTTAATTTTCTCTTCACTAAGCATATGGTCTCCTCACTATACCATAAGATATCAATTTATTATAGCATAGAACTTTTTACTTTGCGACCCCTATACGGTATTTTTATTTTAATTTTATCACAGCCAAGCCATGCAGAAAAAAATGAGTAATTTGAGCGTGTGAGCCCGCTCACAAAGCACAAATTATTCATTTTTTTCTATAGGGCGCAGCCCGACATGAATAATTTGGCGGCCAATACATATCCCCTCAATAACATTTCCCCCCGCCAAATTATGAATGGCATGGCGAACGGAAGAAAGGGAAACACCCACGCAGGCATCCCCCTATCCCCCTGCAGGCTCTTCACCTGCATCTATTATCTACACCTATTTCACCGTCAACACTTTAACCTTTTCTCCATCCGTCAGCGCATTACTGCTCTGCACCACCACTTCGTCACCTGCGGCCAGTCCTTCGGACACCTCCATATAAGCATTCTTTTTCTTCCCCTGTGTAACCGCCGTCTTAGTTACGGTACCGTCAGAAACCTTATAAACAAAGGCCCCCGAATCATCCGACTGAATGCACTTGGCAGGAATATAAACTGAGGAGCTCTCCTTACCGTCCGCCACTCTCAAATCCGCTGTCAGCCCGATATAGCTTACCTTGCTGGCCTCTTCTAAAGACACGGTCACCGTAAACATTCCCGTAGAAGAATTGCTGACTGCAGAAACTTCCGTAACACTTCCCTTACAGCTTTCTCCCAGGGTCTGAAGGCTGACGTTCATCTCCGTCCCCGGCTGAATCTGGTCAATATCTAAATCCGCCACCTGGATCTTCACTTTTCTGCCGCTGTCATCAATAACCGTCGCAGCCTTTACCTGGGGAGAAACCATCTGCCCCACTTCCACATAAACATTTGTCACCATCCCTGCAATAGGCGATGTGACGCTGCAATCGTCATATCTCTTCTGTACAATATCCAACGCCGCTTTTGCACCATCCAGCTGTGCCTTTGCCGCATCATAATTGCCCGACTGCCCGTTTTTTGCCGCCTGGAGCTGTACGGAAGCAGAATCCATCTGGGCCTTGGCATTCTCATAATCCACCTGGGAAACATCTCCGCTGGCATACAGAGCCTGAATGCGGCCAAAATTATCCCTTGCCGTATTAAAAGCGATTTCCGCCGGCTTTACGCCTGTATTTTCCCGGTTGGCCTTTTCCGCGTTTGAAAAGGAAACCTCTGCCGCCTGATAGCTGGCCTTGGCCTGTGCTAACTGTAATTGGGCATCCTGGTCATCCACCCGGAACAAAACGGCTCCAGCCTCCACATGGTCCCCTTCCTTTACGGGGATTTCCATGACTTTTCCGCTGCTGTTGGGCATCACATCAATGCTGCTTAAGGCCTCTACGGTACCCTGCCACACCATGGTGGATAAATCTTTCCCCGCTTTCGCGGCCGCCACCGTTACCTCGGTCTGCCTGCCTGCTGCCCCGCAGCCCGTAAGTATGCCTGACAGTAATGCCATTGCCATAAAACCTGTTATTAATTTCTTCATTTTTTCCAGCCTCCTGTCAGCCTTGTTCATTTCAAGTGTATTTTAACCGACGCATTCATACCAAAAACCAGGGGAAGATTATCTTCGTTTTCAATGGTTACCTTGATAGGTATTAACTGCGTTACCTTTGTATAATCGCCGCTGGTAGTGAAGCTGGCGTTTCCTGAAAAATAGGTTTGTGTGGCCGGATCGATCTCAATGACCTGTCCCTTAAATACCTTTCCGGGATATGCGTCCAGGCTTACGTCCACCTTTTGTCCTAAATGGACTTTCATAATGTCCGTTTCTTCCACATTCACCCCTACGTAAAGGTCCGAGGTATCGGCCACCACGGCCAGCTCTGTCCCCAGAGCCACCATCTGGTTTACGGCTCCTTCATTCTTCACCACAGTTCCCGTAATGGGAGATGTAACATAAGGAAGGACTTCCTGACGCCCAAGAACCTGATCCTGTTCCACCAGATCACCGTTTTCCACATCCCAGGATAAAAGCTTTCCGTTTGCAACCGCTTTTACGGAATACAGCTTTGCCGTCACTTTGGCGTTGTCGGTCTTAAAATAGGCTGTGCTGGAGTAATAAAAATAACCTCCTATTCCGCATCCGATGAGGACCAGCCCCAGGATCAGCGGAATCAGTATCTTTTTTAACTTTCCCGTTCCAGGATTGATTTCCTGGTCTTCAATATTCATGTGTTTATTCTCATTCATGTCTTTCACTCTCCGCTCTATGATTGTTCTGCAAACTGGCTGCGATACAAATCGGAATAAAATCCTTTCTTTTCCAGCAGCGTTTCATGATTTCCCTGTTCTATAATATCCCCATCCTTCATGACCAGGATCATATCCGCATCCCGGATGGTAGAAAGGCGATGGGCAATGACAAAGCTGGTACGGTTCTGCATCAGCTGCCCCATGGCTTTCTGGATGAGAACCTCTGTCCTCGTATCAATGGAGCTTGTAGCTTCATCCAGGATCAGAATCTTGGGATCTGCCAGAATGGTCCTGGCAATGGTTAACAGCTGCTTCTGTCCCTGGGATAGGTTGCTGGATTCCTCATTGATTACCATATGGTATCCTCCCGGCAGCGTCCGTATGAACTCGTCACAGTGAGCCGCCTTTGCCGCGGCTATGACCTCTTCATCGGTTTTATCAAAATTGCCGTACCGGATGTTATCCATGATGGTGGCGTTATACAGCCAGGTCTCCTGAAGCACCATGCCGAACATGGAACGCAGGTCGTGCCTTGTAAATTCCAGGCTGTCATGTCCGTCAATCAGAATATGGCCTGAATTCAGTTCGTAGAACCGCATCAGCAGCTTCACCACCGTAGTCTTGCCCGCTCCTGTTGGGCCTACGATAGCTACGGTCTGCCCGGCTTTTATTTCAGAGGAGAAGTCGTGGATAATGAGCGTTTCCGGCTGGTAGCCGAAGCAGACATTTTTAAATTCCACCTTTCCTGAAATCTCCGGCAGCTGGATCGGATTCTCATTCTCCGGCACCTGGTCTTCCTCGTCTAAGAATTCAAAGACCCTCTCTGCCGCTGCCGCTGTGGACTGTAAGGTGTTGGACACGTTGGCAATCTGGGAAATGGGCTGCATAAAGGACCGCATATACTGGATAAACGCCTGAACATCTCCGATCTCAATGACTTTCTTCACAGTTAAATATCCTCCCAGCAGACAGACACAGACATAGCCGAAGTTGCTGACAAAGGACATAATCGGCATCATCATGCCTGAAAGGAACTGAGATTTCCAGGCCGAGCCGTATAGATTGGTATTGATGGTCCGGAATTTTTCAACGGCTTCCTGTTCCCCGTTGAACACCTGCACCACATTGTGGCCGCCGTAAATCTCCTCGATATGGCCGTTTAAATTTCCCAGGCTTTCCTGCTGCCGCTGGAAGTACTTCTGGGACTTCTTCACCACCATCATAATCAGCCCCATGGAAACCATGAGTACTACGACGGCCACCATGGTCATCCGGATGCTGATGGAGATCATCATGACCACAATACCGATCAGGGTGGTGACCGATGTGATGATCTGGGTCAGGCTCTGGTTTAAGGTCTGGCTCACGGTGTCCACGTCGTTGGTGATCCTGGAAAGTATCTCGCCGTGGGTCCTGGTGTCGTAATAATTTAATGGGAGACGGTTCATTTTCTCCGAAATATTTTTTCTCAGCTCATAGGTGACCTTCATGCTGACTCCTGACATGATATAGCTCTGCAGATAGGAAAATACAGCTGATATCACGTAAAGGACCGCCAGCAGGAGAAGACGGTTTCTGATATAGCGGAAGTCCGTCAGCAGGCCGGTTCCCATGGCCCAGGCAATCAGGCCTTCAAACAGCTTTGTGGTGGCCTTTCCCAAAATCTTGGGACCCACAATGGAAAATATGGAGGAAAAGCAGGCAAACAGGACCACCACAGCAACGGAAACCTTATAGGGCCTTAAATATTCAGCTAAGTGCAGCATGGTTCCCTTAAAATCCTTTGCGTTCTCCGGTTTCCCCCCAAAGCCTCCTCCTCTGCCTATAGGAGGGCCTGATGGTTTTTTCTCACTCATTTCAGTTCCTCCTCGCTAAGCTGTGATAAGGCGATTTCCCGGTAGACGCCGCAGGTCTGCATCAGTTCCCTGTGAGCTCCTTTTCCGACGATCTTTCCATGATCCAGAACAATGATCTGGTCCGCATTCATTATCGTGCTGATTCTCTGGGCTACCAAAAAGGTAGCGCTGTCTCCGGTTTTTTCCTGGAGAGCCGCCCGGAGCTTCGCGTCGGTTTTAAAGTCCAAGGCGGAAAAGCTGTCGTCAAATACGTTGACAGGCGCTTTTTTTATAAGAGCCCTGGCAATGGAAAGACGCTGCTTCTGCCCGCCGGAGACATTTCCCCCGCCCTGGGCAATGGTGGTCTCAAAGCGTTCCGGCTTGGAATCAATGAATTCCATGGCCTGGGCCGTACCGGCAGCCTCCTCCACCTGGTTTCTGTCCGCTTTCCGGTTTCCATAGATTAAGTTGCTTTCAATGGTCCCGGAAAATAAAATCCCTTTCTGGGGTACAAATCCGATAATATCCCTCAGCTTGTGAAGAGGCCAGTTCTTGACATTCACGCCGTCAATGAGGATTTCCCCTTCCGTCACATCGTAAAACCGGGGAAGTAAGTTCACCAGCGTGCTCTTTCCGCTTCCCGTGGCGCCAATAAAGGCTGTGGTCTGACCCGGCAGAGCCGTAAAGGTAATATCATGCAGCACATCCTCCTCTGCATCGGGATACCGGAAAGATACGCCCCGGTATTCCACCACGCCCCTGGGGGTTCCGGAAATTTCAGTTTCCTCTTCCGGGTCTGTAATTGATGGATTTGTCTTAAGTATTTCAACAACACGTTTGATTGACACAATTGCTCTGGGGATCATAATGAACATCATGGCCATCATTAAAAAAGCCATGATGATCTGCATTACATACTGCATGTAGGCCATCATGTCTCCTACCTCCATCTGGAAGCCGGATACTGCCTTTGACCCCACCCACACGATGAGAAGGCTGGTTAAGTTCATAATGAGCATCATGGTCGGCATCATGGCAGAGGTGACCCTGTTGACAAATAAGTTTGTCTGGGTCAGCCTTGCATTGACCTTGTCAAACCGTTTTTCCTCAAAGCCCTGGGTATTAAACGCCCGGATTACAAGGGTGCCGTCCAGGCTTTCCCGCACCACTAAGTTCAGACGGTCGATCAGCTTCTGTACAAATTGGAAGCTGGGCATGACAATGGTCAGCATGGAAAAAATCAACACCAGCAGCAGCCCCACCGACAAAGCGATAATCCACGACATGGATTTATCCTTTTCCAGAGCGTGGATCACGCCTCCGACTCCCAGGATGGGAGCGTAAAATACCATTCGGATCATCATGACGATCAGCTGCTGGATCTGTGTGATATCATTGGTCGTTCTGGTAATTAAGGAAGAGGTGGAATACCTTTCCATCTCCACATTGGAAAAGCTCTCTATCTTGGTGAAAACGTCCTGACGCAAATTCCGGCTGATGCCGGCCGCCATTCTGGCGCCGATAAGTCCCACTAAAACCGTACAGAAAGCGCTGATAAAGGCGATCCCCAGCATTTGAATTCCAACTTTCACTATGTACGCCGAGTCGCCCGAGGTAATTCCCTTGTTTACGATATCAGACATGAGATCAGGAAGAGATAAATCACATGTTGCCTGACCGAATAACAGTAATATGGCCGCTGCTAAAGATATAATATACGGTTTAAAATACCGGAAAAATACATTCAAATTCGTTTCCTCCTTTCATCCTTTATAATTTCTTTAAAGCTTTATTCCTTTTTATTCTTTTTTTTCTTCCATTAAATTCACTTCTTCTTCAATCAGGTCGGTAAAGCGTTTCCATAATTCCATCAGCCTTTCCATATCTTCCGTTCCCATTCTTTCAATGACCCGTTCAATCAGCCTGCTCATGGTCTTCACACACTTTTCCCGGGTTCTTTCACCTTCCTTCGTTAAGGAAACGCAGATATTCCTGCGGCTTTTGGGATCTATCTCCCTGTATATCAGGCCCCGCTCCTCCAGAGTATTGAGGGTCCGTGAAGCCGAAGAAAGCACAATATCCATTCTCTTTGCCAGAACGGATACATGGATTCCCTTATGTCCGGGGTTTTCATTCATGGCTTCCCAGATCTGCTGCAGCGCAAAGATCTCAAGGCGCGTCAAGCCTCCCGTTAAAAGCACCTTGTGCATTCCCTGCTTCTTCCCCATCATTGAATATAATTCTTTTTTAAGCTTTTTTACGTACTCTTTCCCTTCATCTTTCAATTCAAAATTTTCTCTCCTTTTTACTTAACATTGTTAACAATTTTCAGCGTTCTTCATTCTACTACTGTTTCCGGCATATGTCAATTAAAACTTTATAAAGAATATATGCCTCAATTGGAAGCACTTTCCTGTGGACAAAATGAAATAAGCGGCTGCCTGCTCTGCGCCTGCAACCGCTTACTTCCGGTCTTCCTTTATTCTGTTTTCTTACCCGTTTCTCTCTTATTTATTCATATCTCAGAGCCTCAATGGGATCTGCATTGGCTGCCTTGGAGGCCGGATAAATCCCGAAGAACAGGCCCACCACCGCCGAAAATCCCACGGCCACAAAAACCACAGCCGGCTTTATAACAACGGAGATTCCAAACAGAGTTCCTCCTGCCATAACCAGCCCGCCTCCTGCCGCTACTCCCAGCATTCCGCCAAAAGCGGAAAGAATGGCCGATTCCGTCAGAAACTGGATCATAATGTCCCTGGTCTTGGCCCCTAAGGCCTTTCGGATTCCGATTTCCCTTGTTCTCTCTGTGACGGAAACCAGCATAATGTTCATGATGCCGATTCCTCCCACCAAAAGGGAGATGGCCGCGATTCCGCCTACGGCAGCAGATAAGCCGCCCATCATGGAGTCCACGCTTCCCATCTCGCTGGCGACGGAATAAAAGGTGATTTCCTCTTTCTTCCGGTCCTTGAGCTTTGCCGCATAGGCGGAAAATTCATTGGAAAACGCCGCCATATCGGTCCCGTCCTTTGCGTAGAGCCTGAGCTCATAAAAGGTATCATTGGGCCGGGTCAGCAGGGTGTTTGGCATATATCCCGCCCTGGTCCTGCTGTTTCCCGTCATCATTGCTTCAAAGGGACTCTGGTCCAGGCGGTAAACGCCCACCACATTATAATCCCTGGTATCGCCGTAAACGGTCATGCGGAAGCTTTTTCCCACCGCATCTTCTGTGCCGAACAGCTCCTTTGCCCCTTTTTCCTCCAGCACCACATTGTTTTTTCTGCCCAGGATATCGGCCTCATTCAAGTTTCTGCCGTAAACCACATGGATATCATGAACCTGGGGGTAATCGGCGTAAATGCCTTCAAACTGATATTGGACTTTATTTCTCCCAAAAACAGCCTCTGAATTTACGCTGGCGGCACTGTCCATATAGCTGATTTCATCTCCGAACACCTCTTTGAACCGGTCCATTTCATCCAGGGTAAAGAGGTCGCTTTCCCGTATTGCTTCCCCATCTCCCGGCCAGACGTACACATAGGCCAGGGTCATGCCCACATTTTTATAAAGATCAGATACCATATAGCGCATGGTATCCCCAATGGACACAATGGCTATGACAGAGCCGATGCCGATAATGATCCCCAGCATGGTAAGGAAGGATCTCATCTTATTGGCCTTAATGGCATGAATGGCCATACTCATATTTTCCAGTAGCATGATGTCTCCTTCCTTTACTCATACCGCAGAGCCTCAATGGGATCTGCATTGGCTGCCTTGGAAGCCGGATAGAGGCCGAAGAAAATCCCCACCAGCGCGGAAAAGCCTACGGCCAGAATCACAACGGAGGGCCTGACCACAACGGTCATCTTTAAGGCCGCGCCTCCGGCTTTCACCAGGGACGCTCCCAAAATAACGCCGATGATTCCTCCGCAGGCCGACATGAGAGCCGATTCCGTAAGAAACTGGATCATAATATCTCCTGTTCTGGCTCCCAGGGCCTTCCTTATTCCGATCTCCCGGGTCCTTTCCGTAACGGAAACCATCATGATGTTCATGATCCCGATTCCCCCCACTAAAAGAGAAATGGCCGCAATGCCTCCTACGGCGGCGGACATGCCCGAAAGCTGGGCATCAATGCTTCCTACCTGTTCTACCACGGATATGGTCCTGATCTCCGATTCCGGGCGGTTTTTCAGCTTTGCAACGTATCTAGTCAGCTCCGCCAGAAAGCCATTCAAATCTACTCCATTCCTGACATAGAAATTTAAATCCTGAAAATAATCGTTGGGCTTTGTGAGAACCGTATAGGGCAGAAAACCGGACTGGCTCTGGCCGTTTCCCATGAGAAGGGCCATCATGGGGGACATATCCTTATGGTACACTCCCACCACCATATATTCCTGGGTATCCTTATTGATTGTCATACGGAAGGTCTTTCCCACACAGTCCGTTGTGCCGAAGAGCTGCTCCGCTCCCTTGTCTTCCAGCACCACATGATTGGCAGAGCCTTTTACATCCTCTTCATTTATGGCCCGGCCATGTATAATATGTAAGGGCTGTACGTCGGTGTAATTGGAATCAATGCCCTGAAACTGGTACTTCACCTTTTTGCGGCCGTTAATGGCCTCGGTCTGGGCGGTGGCGTCGCTGTCTATGTATTCGATCCTGTCCCCGTAAATTTCCCGGACCCTTTCCAACTCATCTCTGGTGAAATAATCAGAGGCCCGGAAATCGTTTACTTCCCAGGACACCATAATCACGGCCCGGTTGACGCCTATGTCCTTGCTGGCATCTGCGAAAAGATTCCTCATGCTGTCGCCCACTGATACAATGGCAATGACCGCGCTCACGCCGATGATGATTCCCAGCATGGTCAGAAAGGACCTCATTTTGTTGGCCCTTATGGCGTGAAGAGCCATAGCCATATTTTCTGTCAGCATGGCTGGGCCTCCTCCCGGACAGGATTCTCCTTAGGGGGATTTCGGGGGATATTCGTCTTATCGCTTACCAGCTGCCCGTCCTTAAACCGTATGATCCGCTCTGTAAATGCCGCAATGTCTTCCTCATGGGTTACCACCACCACAGTAGCCCCTTCCTTATGAAGCTTTGAAAACAGCTCCATGATCTCTGCAGAAGAAGCCGTGTCTAAGTTGCCCGTAGGCTCGTCGGCCAGAATCAGTGGCGGCTCATTTGCCAGAGCCCTGGCAATGGCCACTCTCTGCCTCTGCCCGCCGGAAAGCTCGTTGGGCATATGCTCATACCGGCTTCCGAGGCCTACCCGCTCCAAAAGCTCAAGGGCCCGCTTCTCCCTGGATTTCCTGGAAATATGGGCGTAGGTCATGGGCAGCTCCACATTTTTCAAGGCAGAGGTCCTGGATATGAGGTGGAAGGATTGAAAGACAAATCCTATCTTACGGTTTCTGATGGCGGACAATTCATCGGGGGACAAATTGGCCGTATCGGTGCCGTCCAGGTAATAATGGCCCATGGTGGGCCGGTCCAGACAGCCAAGGATGTTCATCAGGGTGGATTTTCCTGAGCCGGACTGTCCCATAATAGCTACAAACTCACCCCTCCGGATAGTTAAATTCACCCGTTTTAATCCAAGGACCTTAATGGAGCCTGTATCATAGATCTTCACAAGGTCCACCAGCCGGATCAAGTCTTCTCTGACCGTTTCCTTTTTACCGGCCGGATGCTTATTTTTTCTTTTCCACATACTATCTCCCCCTTTACCGGACGGACGGAACCGCGGTCACGGTCATGCCCTCTGTAATCATTTCCGAGGGGGCGTCAATGATCTGCATTCCTTCTGCAAGAGCCCCTTCCTCTACGGGCATGACCTGCGTCTGGATGTCACTTTCCACGCCTGTGGTTACTCCGATGAGCTTTACTGTATTCTGGTCTGTGCAGGCAATGGCCATGGTTCCGTCAGGCTTCTGGATCAGGGCGGAAATGGGAACCACCCAGGCATCCTCTGCCTTTTGAAGCTCAATTTTGGCCTTTGCGGTAATACCTGCGATCAGACGGGTATTCTGGTCCATGATACGGATGGTGGTTGGAATGACACGCTCCGTTGAACCGTTTCCCTTTTCCTCACCTGTGGGAGATATGGCGGTAACCTCTCCCTTTACGGTTTCCCCGTTTAAAATATCGGCGCTGATCTCTACCGGCTGGCCGATAGCCACCTTGCCGATGGAGTACTCGCTTACATTGATCTTCATTTCCAGCACATCTAAATTGTCAATGATGAACATGGGCTTGTCGTCATCGGTCTTATCCGCAAACCGTCCCACCTTGCAGTTGACCCGCACAACGGTTCCTGCTATGGGGCTGGTGACCCTGGTATTGTTTAAGGCCTCTTTCTTCTGATCCAGCTCAAAGGCGGCTTTTTCAATCTGCAAAGCATAGGATTCATTGGCAACAGGCCTTCCATCCTTTAATGTATAGACGCTCATGGCTCTTTGGGCGTCGTTCATAGCATTAGAAGCGGTTTCCAGCTCCACCTGGGAAACGCCTCCTCCCTGGAAGAGAATAAGGTTCCTGTCATAATTGGTCTTTGCCGTTACGTAATCCTGTTTCGCCTTCGCATATCCGTTTTCCGCTTCCAGCTGTTTATCGTTATATGTACTGACGGCCAGGTCGTAATCGTTTTGGGCGATATCTACCTCCTTTTTGGCATCCTTATCATCCAGGGTCGCCAAAAGCTGGTCCTTTTCCACCCGGTCGCCTTCCTTAACCGGAAGCTCCAATATCTCCGCATGAAGGTTGGAAACTACCTCCACGCTGTCCGTCCCTTGGACAGGGCCGCTGACGGAAAGCATTTCCACCACTTCTCCCTTTGAAAGAGAAGTGGTACTCACCACCACAGGGACGGCCTTGCCGCCTGAAAGGATGCGGAAAGCCACGAAAATCACAATGACGGCAACACCTCCGGTCAGGATCTTCCTCTTTTTACTCCACTTTTTCCATTTCCGTTTCTTCTTCTTTTTTCCGTTCCCTTCCCTCTATCATCAGGGCCTTTAATTCCCTGTCAAAGTTTCGTCCTCCATGGGATCGGCCGGTTCGCTTTCAAAGGCTTCGTCTTCATAGATTTCATCCATGGAAACTTCCGGCTCTCCTTCATAGATTTCATCCATAGAGGCTTCCGGTTCTCTTTCAAAGATTTCATCTTTCATAAGAGTTTCCGGTTCTCTGTCAGAGATTCCCTCCTTCATAAGAGCATCCGGCTCTCTTTCAAAGGCTTCGTCTTTTCTCAAATCCGCCGCCTCATTGTTTTCATTTTTTCTGTGCCTTAACACTTTCATGTACTCTTCCCTCCTGATGCGTGACAAGTTTCATTCTTTCTTATTCTAACGGAACCTTATAACAATTAGTAGTATGAAATTCTTATAATTTTCTAAACATTTCCATTTTTCCGTTTAACATGCAAAGAAAATAACCGCAGGAAAGAAAAAGAAAGCCGGAGAAAATAGCTTTCTCCGGCCTCTTTTTTTCTATTTCATTAATAAACTGATTTCCACTCGTCGATATTTGTACTGTCAAATTTAAATGGAGGCCCAAGGATGATCTCTGTTCCGCCGTCTGAGGCTTCGATCACTTCGTAATCTCCCATTTGTCCTGCGGTAAACTTGTCACCGGCTTTGCCTGTGATGGCGCCGTCTACCAGAGCGATGGAGGTATAAGCTCCTAAGGAGCCTACGTCGATGGGATTCCATAAGTACATGTAAGGACAGGAATGAGCGTCATCGTTGCCGATATATTCCGCCATCTCTGAGGGTAATCCCAGGCCTGTCAGCTTCACTTTGGATTTCTCATCCTGAAGAACTTTTGCCGCTGCATTGATTCCAACGGTGGTAGGCGCGCAGATCACCTTTAAATCCGGATATTTGGACAAAAGAGCCTGGGTCTGGTCCGTGGATTTCTGAGGCTCGTCATCTCCATAGGCGACTTCTACCAGATTGAGTTTTGAATACTTCTGTTCTTTCATGACCTCTTTCATTGCTTCAATCCAGGCGTTCTGGTTGGTGGCCTGTGATGTGGCGGAAAGAATGGCCCAATCCCCCTCGCCTCCTGAAATATCGTAGACGGCATCCATTAATGCCTGGCCGATTTCCGTTGTTCCCGCCTGATTGACAAAGGTCTGGCGGCTGTCCTTATTCACCTTGGAATCCAGACAGGAAACCTTGATTCCTGCTGCCATGGCCTCTTCCAAAGCCGCCTGCAGGGCATTTTCATCATTTCCTGCGATACAGAGGGCATCCACACCCTGAGAGATCAGAGACTGGATAACAGAAACCTGGGCGTCCGCCGTGGCCGACTCCGGATGCTTGATGATGCAGGTTCCGCCCTCTGCCTCAATGACCTTCTGAAAGCCCTGGGCCATTTTCTCATTGTAAGGATTGCCTGCCGCTTTCGTAACGATAGCAAAGGTTTTTCCGGCCGCTCCCCCGGCTCCCGCGGCCCCGGCTCCGTCCTTGGATGCAGCCTCGGTTTTCTGCGGGGACGCCGTACTTTCTGCAGTTCCGCTCTTACTGCCGCAGCCTGCAAGGATTCCTGAAATCACAGCAGTACACAGGAATGCACAAACCATTTGTTTTCTCATGTTAAAAATACCTCCCTTTTCCATTTCTTAGTTTTTTTATACTGAACACCTTCCGGTGCTGCGTATCACGCTTGTTTCCGTTTTATACTTTTCAAAATTTCCGGTATCATAACTGCCAGAATTAACAGGGTGCCGAGGACCACCAGGATGACCTGGGGATTCATATTTACCTGGCCTAAGCCGATCCGGAGGCAGATAATGATGAATGCCGATATCATGGCTCCGGTTAATTTCCCCTTTCCGCCTGCCGTGGATATCCCGCCGAACACAGCCATGGCAATGGCGTCCAGCTCAAAGCCTGTTCCTGTGGTGGTATTTGCGCCGTAGAGCACTGAAACCAGAAACATGGAGCTGATGCCCGCCATCATGCCGGTGACGGAATAGACGATCAGACGTACTTTCTGCACATGGATGCCGGAATAAAAGGATGTGGTCCGGTTGCTTCCAATGGCATAAAGCTGTCGCCCAAAGGAGGTCCTGCTTAAGATAAAGGTGAAAATAACTGCCGCAAGCAGGACTACAAAAAAGATATAAGGAATGGGGCCGATTTTTCCTGCCATGGCCCGAAAGCCTTCGTTGTGCTTTAAGGACACGGAACCTCCGCTTCCCAGGGCGATTTCTGCAATTCCCCGGAATATGATCATGGTAGCCAAGGTGACAATCATGGACGGCAGCTCCGTAAACAGGGTGACGGCAATTCCGTTAAAAAGCCCGCAGGCGGTTCCCACAAGAATGCCGATTAAAACGACAACCGGAAAGGGAACTCCCGCATTTCCCGCCAGACAGGCGACGGTTGCCGATAAGCAGACCGTGGCTCCCACCGATAAGTCGATCTCCCCCAGAATGAGGATGTAAGCCATGGGCAGCAGCAGAAACACCTCGGTCAAATACTTGGGCATCTCCCGCAGCACATTGGTAAGCTTATAGCTTGGAGAAATGACCATGCAAAACAGGTTTACCACAATAAACAGAAATACCAGTACCCCTTCCCAGCTGAGAAGGCTTTTCTTCCAGCTGCGGTCTGCCTGAGCAGATATAGTTCTTCCCGATTTTCCCGCCATGAATCACATCTCCCTTCCTTTTAAGTTTTCCTTCTGCATCATCCGCTGTGCCACTACGTTGAAAATGATGACTGCCAGAATAATACAGCCCTTTACGGTATTCTGCACAATGGAATCAATTCCTACAAGAGGAAGAGCCTTGGCAATGACTGCCAGGATCAGGGAGCCTAACAAAGCGCCTGCCACCGTTCCCCGGCCTCCCGACATGCTCACGCCCCCGATGACGCAGGCCGCAATCACATCCATTTCCTTTCCGTAAAGCATGTTTGGCTGAGCCGAGGAATAGACGGCGACTGCAAGAGCTCCGCACAAACCGGCCAGAGTTCCCATAAGGGTGTAGACCAGCAGCTTGATCCTCTTGGTATTGATACCGGACACGGCTGCCGCCTCCGGGTTGCTTCCTACCGCATAAATTTTTCTCCCCGTCCTGGTCCATTTCATAACGGCAAAGAAGATAATATAGCACAGCAGAACAATGACGATAACGTTATTTAATATACCAAACCCCAGTTCCTTTTCCAATGCAAAATTCTTAAAGCCTCCCAGATTTTCCGCGCTGGCCCACTGGCTTTTGGCAATTAAATAGGCGAGTCCCCTGTAAATGTACATGAATCCCATGGTGGCGATAATAGGAAGGACCTTTCCTCTTGCTACCACAAGGCCGATAATTGTTCCGCATAAAGCGCCTACTAAAATGGCGATGAGAAACAGCAGGAACGTGTTATGAATGATGTTGTATTTAAGAAGCATTCCAACGGTCATTCCGGAAAGGGCCAGGGTGGAGGTAATGGAAATGTCGATTCCGCCTACCAGCAGGACACAAAGCATTCCCAAAGCCATAATCATGATGACCGCATTGTTTTTCAGCATATCCAGAATGGATTTTGCCGTCAGAAAGGATGGGCTGAGTATCTGGATTACGATGCAGAGGAGCACCAGTACAAGGAAGAGGCTGGCTTCTCTGGAGCCCGTGATTTTCTTTAACAAGCTTTTTTTCTCCATTATTGGGAACTCCTTTCCATGGCGTATTGTAGAATGGCTTCCTGAGTCGCCTCCCCGCGGTTTAACTCTCCCGACAGCCTGCCATTGCACATGACCAGAATACGGTCGCTCATGCCTAGAATCTCCGGCATTTCCGAGGATATTAGAAGAATTCCATATCCTTTCTTCGCCAGATCGCCCATAATCTGATAGATCTCGGCCTTTGCTCCCACATCCACGCCCTTGGTGGGCTCATCCATGATAACGACCTTCATCTCCTGGCTTAAAGCCTTTGCAACCACTACTTTCTGCTGGTTTCCGCCGGATAAGGAGCTGGCAGGATCGAAGATGGAAACTGCCTTTGTATCCACTTCTTCCAAAAGCCGTTTTGCAGTCTCCCGTTCCATTTTTTCGTTGGTAACGCCGTATTTTGCATATTTTCCCATGATGGGAAGGGTCACATTGCGCCCCAGACCCCAGGGAAGGATGAGTCCTGCTCTCTGGCGGTCCTCCGGAAGAAGAACCAGCCCCTCTCTCATGGCATCCGCCGGGTGTTTGATTAAGACATGCTTTCCTTCTATATAAACATCTCCTGAATCCGGCTTTGTGATGCCGCAGACGCTTTCCGCCACCTCTGTCCGCCCTGCCCCTACAAGTCCTGTAAGACCCAGAATCTCTCCCTGGTGCAGGGTGAAGCTGATGTTTTTAAAATATCCGGTCCTTGACATGTTTTCCACCCGCAGGACCTCCGGGCCTGTCTTTATCTCCGGTTTTGGGAAAAGGTCCTTGATCTCACGGCCTACCATGGCCTTTATCAGCTCCCCGTTGGTGATTCCCTCTGTCTCATAGGTTCCGATGTACCGGGAATCCCGGAAAACAGTCACCCGGTCCGCCAGACGGTACATATCCTCAAACCGGTGGGAAATAAAGATAATGGAAACGCCGGATTCTTTCAACTGATCCACAATCCTGTATAATTCCTCGGATTCATTTTTTGTCAGTGCCGCTGTAGGCTCGTCGAGAATGATAATCCTGGCACTGGTGGAAAGTGCCTTTGCGATTTCCACCATCTGCTGCTGGGCCACGCTCAAGGTTCCCATTTCATCGGCAGCCTTAAAATCCGCGTTCAGCTCCTCTAAAAGCTTATCCGCTTCCTGATTCATCCGCTTCCACTGGATGACCCCGCTCTTTACGATCTCATGGCCCATAAATATATTCTCCGTCACCGTAAGGTCCGGATAAGAGGTGGGATGCTGGTAAACAGCGGCGATTCCTGCCGCCTGGGCATCTCTCGGCCCTTTAAATTCCGTCTTTTCCCCGTCCAGAAAGATTTCTCCCTCATCGGCTCTGTGAACGCCCGTTATTACCTTGATAAATGTGGATTTTCCCGTCCGTTTTCCCCCATCAGAGCATGAACCTCGCCCTTTTTCAGGCTGAAATGGACCTGGTTTAAGGCTTTCACGCCGGGAAATATTTTGTAACGCCCTTTAATTCCAGAACATATTCGGACACGGCTGCTTCCTCCCTTCTTTAACTGGGATCATTTTACCACCGGCAGGACCCCCGGGAAACAGTACTATCTTTTGATAACGGGTAATATATTTTTGACTTTTTCGTTAATAATATCATGAACAGGGATTTCAGCTTGTATTTTTTGGTTATTTTGCTAGAATAATAATGGATAAAATACAGGAAGGGGACCGTTATGAAATTGCTGATCGTTGATGATGAGGAGCTCACACGTACCGGGCTGATCGATTCCATTGACTGGGAGTCTCTGGGCATCTTTCAGCTGTTCCAGGCCGAGGACGGCATAAGCGGGCTTCGCATTGCAAAGGAAGTGAAGCCTGAAATCGTTTTGTGCGATGTGAGAATGCCCAGAATGGATGGCATTGAGCTGGTGGAACGGCTGGAAAAGCTGCTTCCTCATTCAGCTTTTATTTTTATGAGCGGTTATTCGGATAAGGAATATCTAAAGGCCGCCATCCGCTTAAAGGCTGTCAACTACGTGGAAAAACCCCTGGACGCGGAAGAAGTGAAAAGCTCCGTAAAGGAAGCCTACAACTGTGTCCGGCAGAATATGAGAACCGTAAAAAATGAGCTGTTCTATTCCAGAGGAACCGCCTCCTCCTTTGCCGCCGCCCTCACCCACCCTTACAGGGACAATAAGGAAACCGTCGCCGCACTTGCAAAGGAGCTGGGCCTTAAGCTCACCCCTCATGCAAGCTTTACCTCTTTCATCGTGAAGCTGGAACAAAGCCAGACGGATCAAAATCTTATGGATCAGGTGCTCACGGATCTGGAGGTGTTTCTTTCCCACTCCCATATGCAGGTTTACTATGTATCGAAATATATCCAGTACCATGTTTTCTACGTCCTTTCCCCTGTTTTGCCCTCCCGGGGGGCCATTAACCGGATCGGCATTTTCTTAAAAAATTGTTTTGATCCGGCCTGTACCTTCTATATAAGCAGAGGGGAAACCTGCACCGGCATCGCAAAAGCCTATGATTCCTATGCATCTGCGGTATCTCTCATGCAAAGCAGCTTTTTCTTTGATCCGGGAACATTTTTCACCCCTGAGGAGGAAACAAATGGGGATAAGCAGAGAAGAAGCAGGGATACAGAAGACACCTACGGAACCTGCCTTTCAGAGGCTGTATTAAATAAGGACCAGGAAGCTGGAAGAGCGCTGCTTCTGCGCCTTTATGAGGATTTTTACCAGAGAAGAGAGGTTTCTGCCCATGAGGCAAAGGACCTTTATTATAAGCTTTTTATGGTTTTGGAGGACTGCCGCCAGAGCCTTAAGCTGGCCCCTGTCATGGAGCCGGAAAATGCCATGAAGCTTCTTGAAAGCTGCTTCAGCTTTAAGGAGCTTCACCAAAAGCTTGCACAAAAAACCGAGCTGCTTTTTGAAGCAGCCCGGTCCCATATGCCGGAAAATTCCACTATTTTTCTTATTAAAGAATACATCCACAGCCATTATCACGACGAAGCCCTTTCGGTACGGGATATCGGCAGCCAGGTTTATTTATCTGCTTCCTATGTGTGCACCTATTTTAAAAATGAAACAGGACAGACCATCAACCAGTACCTTACGGATTACCGGATGAAAAAGGCGAAAGAGCTTCTGGCCGATTCCCGTTATCAGATCGCCGATATTTCCAGTAAGGTGGGATACAGCAATGGAAATTATTTCAGCAAGAGCTTTAAAAAACTGACAGGCTTATCGCCGTCTGATTACCGGGAGAAAATGTTGAAATGAAAAATCTGATACAAAGAGGAAAGCTCTTTTACAATAACATGATGCTGCAGACGAAATTCACCATCACTCATCTGGTCATCACCACCATACCCATGCTGCTCATGTTCTTCTTTTTTCACGGAAAGCTTTATGACATGGTACTGGCAGATACCATCCGGACAGAACAAACCGTTTCTGCCAGTACCATGCCCCAGCTTGACCAACTGATTGAAAAATGTCTGGAAGCACAGAAAAGTCTGGAAGCACATCCTTATTATAAGAAGCTGTTCCGCTTCACCGGATATCAGCCCGACCATCAGATTGATGATTCTCCGGAAGCGGCCGATTTTTGCAGAACCGCGGAAAGCATCATTGACGGCGAATATATAACCAATATACACATCTATCTGGATATTCCTGAATTTCAGGAAATCTTTCACGATAAGGATTCCAGCCGGATCTTCCGCCCTATAAAAGAAGCCAAAGGGTCTTATTGGCATGGAATTTTCCAGGGGGACCGGTCTCTCACCTCCCTCTTCTGTCCTGAATTCTATTTAAGTCCCATAGAAGTCCGGGAGTCCGGGGATATGGCCTATATCACTAAAGCTTCTATTTTATATAACAGCGAATACCACACCTGCTATACAGCCATCTATTTCTCCAAGGCGCCCTTTACAAAGCTGTTAAAGAATAACTTAACAGAGGACACCAGCGTGGCCTACATCATCAACGACCGGGACAGCACGGTGGCTACGTCTGATGACGGACTGGCGGGAATTTACCATTTCAGCTACGATAAGGTCCGGGACTTCTTTATGTCCTCCAATAATTTTATCCTGAAAAACATTCTGGATCACGATGTTTATGCCGGCTTTTATTATATAGGGAAGGCGGACTGGTTCATGGTGGCCGTCATTCCCACCAGAGCCATCATCCGGAAAACCTTTCTCCTCATGATCGGCTTTTTCATCATATATTTGCTCTGCATACTGACTTCGTTCTTAATTGCAAACCGGCTGTCCCATTCCATCACCAACCGGATTTCCTCTGTCATCGGGCAAATGGCAAAGGTGCGCACAGAACCGCCCACCTCTCTGCCCGCCTCCCTATACCACGATGAGATCGGAGGCTTAATCGACACCTACAACTATATGACCAGGATGATGAACCGGCTCATTGAGGAGCAGGCAAAGGCGGCGGAGGATTTGCGGGCAGCTGAATTCAACTCTCTGCAGGCCCAAATCAACCCCCACTTTCTCTACAATACTATGGACATGATCAACTGGCTGGCAAAACAGGGCCGTACCGAAGAGGTCTCCGAGGCGGTGGTGGATCTTTCCCGCTTTTACAAGCTGACCTTAAGCCGCAAGGGTACCTTAAGCACCATTGCCGATGAGCTGGAACATGTGAAAACCTATGTCCGGCTTCAAAATATGCGTTACCATCAGATCATTGATTTTGTGGATGATATGCCGGACCACATGATGGACTGCCCCATTCCAAAGCTGACTTTCCAGCCTGTAGTAGAAAATTCCATTCTTCACGGGCTTTTAGAAAAGGTTCCAAAGGGCGGAACCATTGTCATAACCGGCTGGCTGGAAGAAAACACAGCCGTGATCCTGATTTCCGACGACGGAGTGGGAATGGACTACGGAAAGCTCTCCGGCATTCTCTCCGGCCAGGGGACCAGCAAAAACGGGACAAATATTGCCGTATTCAATACCCACAGGCGCCTGGAGATTCTTTACGGAACCGGTTACGGCCTGACCTACAAAAGCCTGCCCGGGAAAGGAACAGAGGTGGAAATCAGGATTCGGGTTTGTTAATTCTAAAATTTCTATTTTTATGCTCAATTCGACATTTTTTACCAATAACGGCTCCAATTCTACAAAAACCGTTGTTTTTTATTTAAAATTCGTCTATTATCACATAAGTAATATATATTTTTGTAGTTTACAAAGGAGAGGTTATGAAATTAAAAGGGATTCGGCAGAAAATAATCTTAAACACCCTGGTTGTAATCGTAATTATTTCTATAGTGACAACCATTGTTTTATCCGTCTCTGCAATGTCTTTGACAAATGTTACACTAATGGAAACGTTGACGCCGTTTGCCAAAACCGCCTCAAAAAGCATTGAAAGCAATCTTCACATTATGGCGGACCGCATCTTTATGATTGGGGAAAACCAGGCACTGTCGTCAGAGGAATCAACTCCGGAGGAAAAGCAGCAGGTTCTGGACAAGGCCGCATCAGGCATTGAATTTGTCTGGCTGGCACTTTACGGACAGGACGGAAAGCTGTATACAGGCAAGGGAAGCAGTCCCGCCGATATTTCGGACCGACCTTTATTTAAAATGATGCAGGAGACGAAGAACCTTACCATAGGGGATACTTCTATGGGGGAAAACGGACTTGAAATATCTGTGGGAGTGCCCATAACCACGGATAAGAACAACACCTATTATCTGGTGGGAAGCTATAAATACGATATGCTTGACGACGTGATCAGCAGCATCCATATCGGCTACAGCGGCCACGCCTTTGTCATGAACGACAGCGGTCAGGTAATGGCCTATCCTGATACGGACTTCATTAAAAACGGGACCAATGTGTATTCCCTCTATAAAGACAATTCAAAGCTTCTGAAAGTTTTCGACGCAATGAAATCAGGAACCATCGGCTCCGCTTCCGTAACCATGGACGGGGAGGACACCCTCATTGTTTACGCGCCTGTAAGAGGCGCCAACTGGTATCTGGCCATCATGACTCCCAAGTCAG
Source organism: Lacrimispora sp. (assembly GCA_047604985.1). Lineage (GTDB taxonomy): Bacteria > Bacillota > Clostridia > Lachnospirales > Lachnospiraceae > Lacrimispora. Next base: position 3,752 of record JASGGP010000002.1, on the reverse strand, counting down.
ACTTTACAGGCATGGTAAATACGGCTGTTCTGATCAATATAGGCATTATCATCACACTGACCCTGCTTGCCATATTGTTTATCGTCCGCTTTGCAGGAAAAATTTCCAAAGCTCTGGCAAGCGTAACCGGGCGGATACAAAAGCTTGCCCATGGCGATCTGGCAAGCCCTGTGGAAGTGATGATGACAAATGACGAAGCCCAGACCCTTTCCAATTCGCTGAAGGATACCATCGGAAAGGTGAACGGATATATCTCCCAGCTTCAATATGCCCTGGAGCAGCTTTCCGGCGGGAATTTAGACGTCGCTGTCAGCGATCAGTTTGAAGGGGACTTTGTCGTCATGAAAGACTCCATCAATAACATAAGCGATTTCCTTAACCTGCTGATCAAGGATTTGCAGCAATCTGCGGAAGCCCTGAATCAAGCGGCCCAGGGAGTCTCCCAAAGCGCACACTTTATGAATGAGTCTTCCGGCCATCAGTCCCAGTCCATTGACAGGATTATGGAGGAGACAGGCTCCATATCAAAAGACATTGTCATTGTGGAGGAACACGCAAGAACCGCCAGAGAGCTTATGGAAAAGTCCATGGAAAAGCTGTCAACCGGCGACGTACATATGAGCAGCACCCTTCAGGCAATGGAAAACATCAGCCGCAACGCCGATGAAATAACAAAGATCACAAAATTCCTTGAAGAAATCGCATTTCAGACAAACCTTCTGGCCCTTAACGCAAGTGTTGAGGCCGCCCATGCAGGCGAGGCCGGAAAGGGCTTTGCCGTAGTGGCAAATGAAATCCGGGATCTTGCAGAAAAAAGTGCGGATTCCTCAAAGCGCACGGCAGAAATGCTTGAAAATTCCCAGAAAGCTGTTGAGGAAGGCTCCAAATATGCCAACCTTACCGCCCTCTTCTTAAACGATCTGACGGATATATCCAAACAGACCTATGAGATAACAGAGGATCTGGAGCGGCTGGTGGGCAATGAAAAGTCCAGCCTGGAAAACGCGTCCCTTGACATATCCCAGATATCCCAGCTTGCCCATCAGAACTTAGAAACCAGCAGGACCGTAGCTTCCTTAAGCGGAGATCTGGCACAGCAGGCCCACGGCCTTGAAAAAATGGCCGGACGCTTCCAGCTTCGTTCTGATTCTGAAAGGGGGGATATCCAGTGAAAAGAACAAAATTCGTTTTTATAACCCTACTGGTTCTCCTGATTGTATTTTCCGCAAGCGGCTGCCAAAAGAAAGCAAGCTGGTGGATGGCTTTTATTCCGTGGAAATGTCGGAATACAACAATGGATGGAAGGAATTCGTTACCATCCGGGTCAGCGACGGAAAAATTGTTACGGTTGAATACAATGCAAAAAACCAGAGCGGATTCATCAAAGCCTGGGATATTGCCTACATGCGGAACATGTACAGCCAAAAGGGAACCTACCCCAACCGTTACACCCGCACCTATGCCGCCAATTTCCTTGCAGCCCAAAGTGACCAGGGAATAGACGGAGTAAGCGGAGCCACCATATCGGGAGGCAATTTCCGTAAAATGGCGTCTCTCCTCATGGAAAAAGCAGGAACAGGAGACACCTCCCTGGGTATTGTAGAGCCTGATAAATAAATTAATCCTACAAAAGCCCCCGCTGCTTTAAGCTTTCTTCGATCTGCGGTTGACCGGCCATACAGCCTGTATCTCCAAGGCTTATGGCCGGTTTTGTCTTTCCGTGGAAATCACTTCCGCAGGTGACGAACCGCCCAAGGCTCCTGGCTTCCTCATAATAATGAACGGCCTGAGGACCGGAATGGTAGCTGCTGAAAGCTTCGATCCCATCAATTCCTGTTTCAATAACGGGAAGTAATAAATCGGAATTGTCCTTTAAATTAATGCCGGGATGGGCCAGAACCGCCTGACCCCCATTTCTGTGGATGATATCCACCACCTCTTCCATGGACGGATACTTTATTTCCGCATAGCACGGCTTTCCCTGAGAGTAATAATCCCAGTAGAAATTGACATAAGGATTATCTGCCCTTGCTCCGCCTTTCCGGTAGGGAAGAAGGAGCGGATGGTCCTCGTATTCCGGCTTATGTAAAAGGACTTCCGCAAACATTTCTCCATTCCACATATCGTTCCAGTAATTATTTTCCCCCAACTGCTCCATTTCTTTTTCTTCTACATGAAATCCCAGTTCCCGGGTCAAATGAAGCATCTTATAAGACGCTTCCCTGCTCTGATCCCTGATGTTTTTTTCTATGAGCTGGAAATCTTTCTTTTCATAATCAATCCCGTAACCAAGGACATGGAAATTTACATTCTCATAAGTACAGTCTATTTCTATTGCGGGAATGTATTTGATTCCGGCAGCTTCCGCTTCCTTTTGTCCCTCAAAATTGGCGCGTACACAGTTGTGGTCGGCGATTGCCATAATCCGGATGTTACGCTTTCTGCACATTTCTACCAGCTCTGCGGGAGTATATTCTCCGTCGTCGCTGTAACAGCTATGCATGTGCATATCAATGTACTTATCATTATAAAGCTCTTTCATAAAGTAAATCCCCCTTTTCTGACAGCCGGAAATCAGCCGCCGCCCTGTTCTAATAATTGTATTTTACATGGCTGAGGGGCAAAAAGCAAGGAGCCTGCGAAACTGAAGTTCCGGGCTCCTTATAAGCTTTTTTATTTCATAAACTTTACTAATTTCTGATTTCAGCGGAAAATCTCTTGATACAGACAGAGCCGGCTAATCTTCCAGCTTCCAGATATGTGGGTCCGTCCGGAAAGGAATACAGGACAGAGCACCAAATACTCCAATCACGAAAAACAGCAGGGCTGCTCCGGAGCCTTTTCCAGCTCCAAACAGCAGCACACACAGGCTGTCTGCTGCCTGCACCGCCATAAACGGCTCAAATACTTTATCCACCAGGAAGCCGCCGCACAAATACCCCAGGGGAATGGTGAAAAACTGCAAGGTATTTCTTGCTGAATACACACGTCCCTGCATTTCAACAGGAATACGGGTTCGGAAAAGCACATCCATATTAGCGCCCATGGCCGGAATAAAAATCCATCCAAGAACAACGCCAAAGCACCACACCGGCACGCTTTTTCCAAAAGCCAGAATAAAGTTTTCCGTGCTCATGGAAAAAAGCAGAGAGTTGAGAATAACCCGTACCCGGCTTTTGGGCGGCGGCAAAACCGTCACCAGAATACTTCCAGCCACTGTCGCCGCTCCGGTCATTCCATTGACCATGCCAAGAGCCAGCTCTCCGCCTTTAGCTCTTGAAAGCAGCATCGCAGGCAGGGCCGCATTATAAATAGATGCAGTAAAATTGATAACAGCCAAAAACAGAATGATGTCCAAAATTCCCCGATTATTTTTCAAATATTCCAGACCGCTTTTCGCAGACTGCAATACGGATTCGCGTTTCACGCCAACCGGCCCGTCAGCCTGGGGAATTTTGATAAAAAACAGAAGTGTCCCAAAAGCTGCGGCAAAGGTAAGTAAATCAAACAAAAGAACTGCATGAATGCCTGTAAAGGAAAGAAGAGCCGCGGCCAGCATCGGAGTCAGCACAGTCACAAGCGAATTGGAGAAAGACCGCATCCCGCAGACTCTCTGGTAGTGCTTTTGGGGAGCCAATATACTGACCACCACATCAGAGGCCGGCTGCTGGACGGTATTCATCAGGCCATTTAAGGTATTTATCACATATAAATGCCAAAGGCGAAGATTCCCGGACGCCATCAGGACGAGC
>JASGGP010000001.1:0-46197 GCA_047604985.1 Lacrimispora sp. | reverse complement strand
TCCCGGATTGCCAGGTTTGAATACATTATAACAGACTCCGAGCTGGAGGCCCTAGTGCTGGAATGCAATCTCATCAAGGAGCACCGTCCCCGCTACAACACCATGTTAAAGGATGACAAGACCTATCCCTATATCAAGGTGACGGTGTATGAGGATTATCCCAGGGTTTTATTTTCCAGGGATATGAAAAAGGATAAAAGCAAATATTTCGGGCCCTATACAAGCGCGGGAGCGGTGAAAGACACCATTGAACTGATCCATAAGCTTTATAAGATCCGTACCTGCAGCCGGAACCTGCCGAGAGACATCGGAAAGGAACGGCCTTGTCTGAACTACCATATCAAACAGTGCGCAGCCCCCTGTCAGGGCTATATAAGCAAAGAGGAATACTGGAAGTGCATCAATCAGGCCCTTGATTTCCTGGGCGGAAAATACCAGCCGGTCATTAAGATGCTGGAAGAGAATATGCAGGCGGCATCGGAGGAAATGGACTATGAAAAGGCCATTGAATACCGGGATCTGCTAAACAGCGTAAAGCAGGTGGCCCAGAAGCAGAAGATCACCGACAGCGGTATGGAAGACCGGGATATTATCGCCATGGCAAAGGACGAGAAGGATGCTGTGGTTCAGGTATTCTTTGTCAGGGAAGGCAGGCTCATCGGCCGGGAGCATTTCCATGTGAATATCGGGGCGGCGGAAGACAACCAGCAGATACTGACCGGCTTTGTGAAACAGTTCTATTCCGGCACTCCCTTTGTACCCAGAGAGCTTTGGATTCAGAACGGTCTTGAGGATGAGGCTGTCATCGGAGAATGGCTTTCCGCAAAGCGGGGCCAAAAGGTCCGTATCGTGGTTCCCCAAAAGGGCCAGAAGGAGCGTCTGGTGGAGCTGGCGGAAAAGAATGCAGCCCTGGTATTGTCCCAGGATAAGGAAAAAATCAAGAGGGAAGAGCTGCGTACCATCGGCGCCATGAACGAGGTAGGAAACTGGATGGGGCTTGAGGGTATCCGAAGGATTGAAGCCTATGATATTTCCAACATCAGCGGCTTTGAGTCCGTAGGCTCTATGATTGTCTATGAGGACGGCAAGCCCAAACGGAACGATTACCGGAAGTTTAAGATCAAATGGGTCAAGGGAGCAAATGACTATGCTTCCATGAACGAGGTTCTGACCAGAAGGTTTTCCCATGGGCTTCAGGAGGCGGAAAGCCTAAGAGAGAAAGGCGTGGATGAGGAGCTTGGAAGCTTTACCCGTTTCCCGGACTTAATCATGATGGATGGAGGACGGGGGCAGGTGAATATTGCCCTGGAAGTCTTAAAGGAGTTAAAACTTTCCATCCCTGTCTGCGGCATGGTAAAGGATGACAATCACCGGACCAGGGGACTTTACTATAACAATGTGGAAATTCCCATTGACAGGCATTCCGAAGGCTTTAAGCTGATCACCAGGATTCAGGATGAGGCCCACCGGTTTGCCATTGAATATCACAGGAGCTTAAGGAGCAAGGGCCAGGTAAAATCCATTCTGGATGATATCCCCGATATCGGCCCAACCCGCAGAAAGGCCCTGATGCGCCGGTATAAGAGCCTGGAAGCCATTAAGGAATCTTCCTTAGAGGAGCTGGAGCAGACGCCGGGGATGAACGGGCGGGCGGCAAAAAGCGTTTATGAGTTCTTTCATTAGGCTTTTCAAAATACAAAATCTGTGTTAGTATGAAAAAAACAGATGGAAAAAGGAGCAATTCGCCATGCATGGAGTAGCCATTACAGAATTGATCGAGAAGATGAACCTTCGGAACATGACCCCGGAAATTGACGCGGAGAAGGTTGTGCTTGAACATCCGGATGTCAACCGTCCGGCCCTTCAGTTAGCCGGCTTTTATGACCATTTTGACAATGAACGGGTTCAAGTTATCGGTTACGTGGAGCAAGAATATATCAACCAGATGGAGCATGAGAGAAAGCTTGAGATGTACGACAAGCTTCTGTCCAGCCATATTCCCTGTCTGGTCTACAGCCGGAACCAGAATCCGGATGAGGATATGCTGGCTTTCTGTGCCCATTACGGCGTACCCTGTCTTGTGTCGGAGAAAACCACCTCAGATTTGATGGCGGAGATCATCCGCTGGCTGAAGGTGAAGCTTGCTCCCTGCATCAGCATTCATGGGGTTTTGGTGGACGTATTCGGCGAAGGCGTGCTGATTATGGGAGAGAGCGGCATCGGAAAAAGCGAGGCTGCCCTGGAGCTGATTAAGAGAGGCCACCGTCTGGTAACTGATGATGTGGTGGAAATCCGCAAGGTCAGTGATGAGACTCTTATCGGAACAGCTCCCCAGATCACCAGACATTTCATCGAATTAAGGGGGATCGGCATCATTGATGTCAAGACCCTGTTCGGCGTGGAAAGCGTTAAGGATACCCAGGCCATTGACATGGTGATAAAGCTGGAAGACTGGGATAAGGATAAAGAATATGACAGGCTGGGAATTGAGGACCAATATACGGAATTTCTGGGCAACCGGGTGGTATGCCATTCCATTCCGGTACGTCCGGGACGTAATCTGGCCATTATCGTAGAATCTGCCGCCGTCAATTACAGACAGAAGAAGATGGGGTACAACGCGGCGCAGGAGCTTTATAACCGCGTCCAGGCAAACCTCTCAAAAAAACAGGATGATTGAGGTGTCTGATGACTGGATTTTATGAAAAACTTCTTAGTGCGTCCGATAAAGACCGTGTAATGGTGAAGGAAGCGATGGGGAAGCATACCACATTCAGGGTCGGCGGACCTGCCGGTTTCTTTGTAATTCCAAAGGGGGAAAAGGAACTTGCGGATATTACCGCCCTGTGCCGCCGGGAAAACGTGCCCTTTTTTATCCTGGGCAACGGAAGCAATCTTCTGGTGGGAGACGGAGGCTTTGACGGAGTGGTCATTTCCATGGAGAACTTTGGGGAATGCCGGGCGGAGAAAGAGACAGAAAGGGTGAGGGCAGGAGCCGGAACCTCTATGGCCCGGGCCGCACAGGAAGCATGTAGGGCGTCATTGACCGGTTTTGAATTTGCAGCCGGTATACCGGGTACTCTTGGGGGAGCGGTTGTGATGAATGCCGGCGCATACGGTTCAGCGATGAAAGAGGTTCTGGAGTCAGTGAAGGTTCTGACACCTGAAGGTGAGGTGAAGGAGATCTCTGCCCAGGATCTTAACTTAGGATACCGGACCAGCTGCATCATTCCAAATCAGTACGTTGTTCTGGAAGCCGTACTCCGCTTAAGAGCGGGAGACGAGACTGCCATCAGGGAGCGGATGGATGATCTGGCCCGCAGAAGGAAAGAAAAACAGCCCCTGGAATATCCCAGCGCAGGAAGCACCTTTAAGCGGCCGGCAGGCCATTATGCCGGAATGCTCATTGACGAGGCGGGGCTCCGGGGCTTTACCCTGGGCGGGGCCCAGATTTCAGAAAAGCACTGCGGGTTTGTGATAAACAAGAACCAGGCGACTGCAGCGGATATTATTGCGCTGTGCGAAGAAGTGAAGGAAAGAGTGTTCCGCCATTCCGGAGTGAAGCTGGAGATGGAGGTAAAGACGCTGGGGAAGTTCTAGGCGCGCAAAGGAGAAAAAAGTGAGGCTTGTAATTGTGACAGGCATGTCGGGTGCGGGAAAAACCCAGGCGCTTAAGATGCTGGAGGATATGGGATTTTACTGCGTGGATAATCTTCCCATTCCCCTGATGGAAAAGTTTGCGGAGCTGGCCTTAAGCATCCCCGAAAGAATCCGCAACGCGGCATTGGGAATCGATATCCGCAGCGGGGAAGATTTATCGGTTTTAAACAGGATTTTTGATGAGTGGTCGAGAAGACGGCTGCCCTTTGAGATTCTTTTTCTGGACGCAGGGGATGAGATTCTCATCAAGCGTTATAAGGAAACCAGAAGGGCCCATCCTCTTGCGGCCGGAGGCCGGATCGACAGCGGCATAGAGAAAGAACGGGAGAAGCTGGCGTTTTTAAAGGAAGAGGCCGATTATATCATTGACACCAGCCAGCTTCTCACAAAAGAGCTCAGGCAGGAGCTGGAAAAGATTTTTGTAAAGCATGAGACTTACCGGAACTTATTTATCACCATCCTTTCCTTTGGTTTTAAGTACGGAATTCCCACGGATGCGGACCTTGTTTTTGATGTCCGTTTTTTGCCCAACCCTTACTATGTTGAGGAGCTGCGGCCCCAAACCGGGGAAGATGAGGCGGTGCGGGATTATGTGATGCAGAAAGGAACTGCCGAACAGTTTCTGGTCAAGCTTTATGATATGCTGGAATTTCTGATCCCCAATTACGTGACGGAGGGAAAGAACCAGCTGGTGATCGCTATCGGCTGCACAGTGGCAAGCACCGGTCGGTCACCATTGCCAAGTCTGTTTATGATAAGTTTAAGCCGAGAGAAGAGTTTGGCCTTAAAATAGAGCACAGAGACATTTATAAGGATAATATACGGCTGAATCATAACCAATAATAAAGGAAAAGGGATGGTATAGACATGTCATTTTCTTCCAAGCTGAAAGAAGAACTTTCCAGGCAGATCAGCCCTGCGCGGCATTGTCTGATAGCGGAGACGGCTGCCATCATCAGCCTTTGCGGAAAGATAATAATATCGGAAGATGACCGCTATACAATTAAAATTCACACGGAAAATGTAGCAGTTGCAAGAAAGTACTTTACATTATTGAAAAAAACATTTAATATAAGAACTGATGTGTCTATCAGAAGAAATGCTTACTTAAATAAAAGCCGAACCTACACGGTAACCATAAGGGAGCATGAGGATGCCATCCGGGTTTTACATGCCACAAAACTCCTTGATGAAAACGGGGAAGTTGGGGAAAACTTAACAGTAGTCCGGAACATGGTCATCCAGCAATCCTGCTGCAGAAGAGCTTTTATCCGCGGGGCGTTTCTTTCGTCAGGATCCATCAGTGATCCGGAGAAATTCTATCATTTTGAGATCGTATGCGCCACAGAAGCAAAGGCAGGGCAGCTAAAGGACATTATCGCCACTTTTGGCCTTGAAGCCAAGATCGTAAAGAGAAAGCGCTACTTTGTGGTCTATATCAAAGAAGGAAACCAGATCGTAGACATCTTAAATGTGATGGAAGCGCCGGTGGCTTTGATGGAGCTTGAAAATATCAGGATCTTAAAGGACATGCGCAACAGTGTGAACCGGCAGGTCAACTGCGAGACTGCCAACATAAATAAAACGGTATCAGCTGCTGTGAAGCAGATAGAAGATATATCATATATCAGAGATACAATCGGGCTCGATAACCTTCCTGACAATCTAAGGGAGATCGCAAGGGAAAGGTTGGAAAGACCGGAAGCAACCTTAAAAGAGCTTGGAGAAGCTCTGGATCCGCCTGTAGGTAAATCAGGAGTGAACCACCGACTTAGAAAGCTTTGCGACCTGGCCGGGCGGCTGCGTGGTACAGGAGCGGCGGACGGCGGAAGGGAATGAGTCCGTTCATAGGAATGAGGAGGATAATTATGGTAAAGAAAACAGTCACAGTTGAACTTGCATCAGGCTTGGAAGCAAGGCCGGTTGCCATGCTGGTCCAGGTTGCCAGCCAGTATGAGAGCAACATCTATGTTGAAATTGAATCCAAGAGAGTAAATGCCAAGAGCATTATGGGTATGATGACTCTGGGACTTGCGGCAGGCGAACAGGTTCTGGTTACCGCCGACGGTGCAGATGAAAATCAGGCGATTACTGAAATTGAAAAATACTTAAGCAATCACTGATGGTGGCTGCTTGTGGTAAATATGTTACAGTTTGTACGTGACACCGGATGTTTCCGGGTGGCTGAGCCGTAACGAAATATTACATTTGTGAAGCGGAGACCGGCATTGTCTGACAATGAAGGCTTCGCTTCTTTTATCTTTTTAATTTTAAGGGAAGTAGTTTCCCCGCCATGGGAATCATGCTATAATGGTACATATAGAAGAAATCAGAACAGAAGGAGAAATGAGCAGATGGCATTTACACATTTACACGTCCATACGGAATACAGCCTGTTAGACGGCTCCTGTAAGATTAAAGAGCTTGTGGCCAGGGCAAAGGACCTTGGAATGGACAGCATGGCGGTCACAGACCACGGCGTCATGTATGGCGTGATTGATTTTTATCGAGCGGCCAGAGACGTGGGGATAAAGCCCATCATCGGGTGCGAGGTGTATGTGACATCCGGATCAAGATTCGACAGAGAAGTGGCCGGCGGAGAAGACCGGTATTATCATCTGGTGCTGCTGGCGGAAAACAACCAGGGCTACCAGAACTTAATGAAAATCGTCTCAAAGGGCTTTGTGGACGGCTTTTACTACAAGCCCAGAGTGGATTATGAGATATTAAAGCAGTACCATGAGGGCATCATTGCCTTAAGCGCCTGCCTTGCGGGAGAGGTGCAGCGATATATCAGCCGCGGAATGTATGACCAGGGAAAGGAAGTCGCCTTTCATTATCAGGAAATATTCGGTCCGGGAAATTTCTTCCTGGAGCTTCAGGACCACGGGATTCCGGCGCAGAAAACAGTAAACCAGGGGCTTATGAGGATGAGCGAGGAAACCGGCATAGAGCTTGTGGCCACCAATGACATTCATTACACCTTTGCAGAGGATGCCGCTCCCCATGATATCCTGCTGTGCATCCAGACCGGAAAAAAGGTTGCCGATGAAAACCGCATGCGCTACGAAGGCGGCCAGTATTACTGCAAATCCGAGGAGGAGATGCGGGCTCTTTTCTCCTACGCCCAGAAAGCCATTGACAACACGCATAAAATCGCAGAGCGGTGCCATGTGGAAATCGAGTTCGGCGTAACAAAGCTTCCCAAGTATGACGTGCCGGAGGGATATGATTCCTGGACCTATTTGAACAAGCTCTGCCTGGAAGGCTTTGAAAAGCATTATCCAGGGGATGACGGAACCTTAAGGGAAAGGCTGGACTATGAGCTGGAGACCATCCACACCATGGGATACGTGGATTATTTCCTCATTGTATGGGACTTCATCCACTATGCCAGGTCCAAGGATATTATCGTAGGCCCGGGGCGGGGTTCTGCGGCAGGAAGCTTTGTTTCCTACTGCCTGGGAATCACCAACATTGATCCTAACCGCTATAACCTGCTCTTTGAGCGTTTCTTGAATCCGGAGCGTGTTTCCATGCCCGATATTGACGTGGATTTCTGCTTTGAACGGCGCCAGGAGGTCATCGATTATGTGGTGGAGAAATACGGAAAGGAGCAGGTGGTCCAGATTGTCACCTTCGGTACCCTGGCGGCCAAGGGTGTTGTCAGGGACGTGGGACGGGTTCTGGACATGCCCTATGCCCGCTGTGACGCCATAGCCAAGATGATTCCCTTTGACCTGGGAATGACCCTGGAAAAGGCCTTAAAGCAGAGCCCTGACCTGCGAAACGCCTACAACGAGGACCCGGAGGTCAAGTATCTGATTGACATGTCCATGCGTCTGGAAGGCCTGCCCCGCCACACCTCAATGCACGCGGCCGGCGTGGTTATCAGCCGGACTTCTGTGGACGAATATGTCCCCCTTTCCAAAGCCGCAGACGGAACCATTACCACCCAGTTTACCATGACTACCCTGGAAGAGCTGGGACTTCTCAAAATGGACTTCTTAGGGCTTCGTACCCTGACGGTCATTCAGAATGCAGTAAAGGCAGTGGAAAAAAACAGGAAGATTGCCCTGGATATGGACAGGATTGACTATGAGGACAAGGCAGTCCTGGATTCCATCGGAACCGGAAAGGACGACGGAGTGTTCCAGCTGGAAAGCTCGGGCATGAAAAGCTTCATGAAGGAGCTGAAGCCGGAGAGCCTGGAGGATATTATTGCCGGGATTTCCCTTTACCGTCCGGGCCCCATGGATTTCATTCCAAAGTATTTGAAGGGAAAGAATGACCGCAGTTCCATTACCTATGACTGTCCCCAGCTGGAGCCCATATTAAACCCCACCTACGGCTGTATCGTGTACCAGGAGCAGGTAATGCAGATCGTAAGGGATTTAGCCGGATATACCATGGGGCGGAGCGATCTGCTGCGCAGGGCCATGTCCAAGAAAAAAGCCTCTGTCATGGAAAAGGAACGGAAGAATTTCGTCTACGGAAACCCTGAAGAGGGGGTGGCAGGCTGTATTGCCAACGGCATCGATGAAGCCATGGCCAACCGCATTTACGATGAAATGATTGACTTTGCCAAGTACGCTTTCAATAAGTCCCATGCAGCCGCTTACGCGGTGGTATCCTATCAGACGGCTTATTTGAAATATTATTATCCACAGGAGTTTATGGCTGCCCTTATGACCTCTGTCATGGATAATGTTTCAAAGGTATCGGAATACATTTTAAGCTGCAGACAGATGGGAATCCCCATTCTGCCTCCTGACATCAACGAAGGGGAAAGCGGCTTCTCCGTATCCGGAAAGTCCATCCGCTACGGCCTTTCCGCCATTAAGAGCGTAGGAAAATCCGTGGTGGAGCTCATTGTGGCGGAACGGGAGCAGAACGGGCTGTTTCACGATATAGAAGATTTCATTGAACGGATGAGCAACAAGGAGGTCAATAAAAGGACTCTGGAAAACTTCATAAAGTCCGGGTCCTTAGATACCCTTCCAGGTACCAGAAAGCAGAAGCTTTTGATTGCACCGGAGCTTTTGGACCAGAGGAGCAAGGAGAGGAAGAACGCTTTCGACGGTCAGATTACCCTGTTTGATATTGCCGGAGAAGAGGAAAAGAGCCGGTTCCAGATAACCTTTCCCGATGTGGGAGAATTCGGCAAAGAGGACCTGCTGGCCTTTGAAAAGGAAACTCTGGGCATCTACATCAGCGGTCACCCCTTGGAAGCCTATGAAAGCACCTGGCGCAGCAATATCACGGCGGTTTCCGCAGATTTCATCGTGGATGAAGAAACCCAGGCGACCAATGTTCCCGACGGCGCTTATGTGACCATCGGAGGAATGATAACCGGAAAAACAGTAAAGACTACCAGAAACAACAAGATGATGGCGTTTATCATCCTGGAGGATTTAGTGGGATCTGTGGAAGTCATCGTATTTCCTAAAGATTATGAAAGCAAGAGAGAACTTTTTGTGGAGGACTCCAAGGTGTTTATCCAGGGCAGGGCGTCCATTGGCGACGATCCCGTAGGAAAGCTGATCTGCGAGCGGGTGGTTCCCTTTGCCTCTCTCCCCAAGGAGTTGTGGCTGAAATTCCCGGACAAGGAAGCCTATATGGCTGTTGAGCAGGAGGTGCTTACAGATTTAAAGGATTCGGAAGGAAATGATTCCGTAATCATTTATCTGGAGAAAGAACGGGCGAAAAAGGTCCTGCCTGCAAACCGCAATGTCAATGCGGCCAGGGAGCTGGTGGACATCTTAGCCAGAAAACTTGGTGAAAAAAATGTCAAGCTTGTAGAAAAAAAACTTGAAAAGATTGGTAAAATGAATTAGAATACAACATGTACGAAACGCGAAACTTACAAAAACAGATATCCGTAAATCAGGAGGAAGTTACTATGGTAAAACAAGTGAAAACCATCGGCGTATTGACCAGCGGCGGAGATGCACCGGGTATGAATGCTGCAATCCGTGCGGTTGTCAGGACTGCAATCCATGAGGGAGTGGAAGTTAAGGGCATTATGAGAGGATATGCAGGCCTTCTGCAAGAGGAAATCGTGGATATGAGCAGCACCAGCGTGTCGGATATCATCCACCGTGGTGGAACCATTTTATATACAGCCAGATGCCAGGAGTTTACCACAGAGGCAGGGCAGAAAAAGGGTGCTGAAATCTGCAGAAAGCACGGCATTGACGGCATCGTAGTCATCGGCGGAGACGGTTCCTTCCGCGGAGCCGGAAAGCTTTCCGCACTTGGAATCAATACCATCGGACTTCCTGGAACCATTGATTTAGATATTGCCTGCACCGACTACACCATCGGCTTTGATACGGCTGTAAATACGGCCATGGAAGCCATTGACAGGGTGCGGGATACATCTACCTCCCATGAGCGCTGCAGCATCATTGAGGTTATGGGACGTAACGCAGGCTACATCGCCCTCTGGTGCGGCTTTGCAAACGGCGCGGAGGACATTCTGCTGCCGGAGCGCTACGACGGCGACGAGCAGGCTCTGATTAACCGTATTATTGAAAACAGGAAGCGCGGAAAGAAGCACCATATCATCATCAATGCGGAAGGAATCGGACACTCTGCTTCCATGGCAAAGAGAATTGAAGCGGCTACGGGAATTGAGACAAGGGCCACGATCCTGGGCCATATGCAGAGAGGCGGAGCGCCTACCTGCAAAGACAGGGTTTATGCGTCCATTATGGGAGCCAAAGCAGTGGAGCTTCTCTGCCAGGGCAAGAGCAACCGGGTGGTAGGATATAAGCACGGGGAATTCGTGGATTTCGATATCCAGGAGGCCCTTAATATGACCAAGGATATTCCTGAGGACCAGTATCAGATCAGCAAGATGCTTGTGAGATAGGAATATGGAATAGAGGCGTGACAGCCTGGAGAGAGAGACTCCCTGCTGCCGCGCCTTTTTGCTTCTTATAAATGCTCCATCCAGGTTTTCACCAGTGGAATCCAGCTTTGGCACTGGGGTTCTAAATGGCGTCCGTCGGCAGTGGAAACCTCCTGGGTAGCCAGGGATAATCCGTGACAGCCTACAGGGAAAATATGTAATTCCAGATTGACTCCACGCTCTGCCATGGCATCCGCCAGCAAAAGGCTGTTTTTCACCGGTACGGAGCTGTCCGGAAAGGTATGCCACAAAAAGGTCTTTGGCGTATGGGCGCCTACCTGATGCTCTAAAGAAACCATATGCCGCATGGTTTCATCCTCCGCCTTTGGCCCCAGCAGGTTTTTAAAGGACCCGGCATGGCAGCAGGGCCCTGCGCTGATTACCGGATAGGCCAGAATAAGCCCATTGGGCTGTATGTCCTCTGCAGCAAGTCCAAGGGGCCCGTAAAGAAATTCCCGGTTCCAGAATGTCCCCAGACTGCAGGCCAGATGGCCTCCGGCAGAGAAGCCGCATACCACGATTTTATCAGGGTCAATCAGCCATTCCTGTGCGTGAGAGCGCACGCTTGATATGGCATAGGCCAGCTCCATCTGGGCAAAGGGAAAACCATCGGGCGCAACGCTGTAGCGCAGGATAAAGGCGTGGTACCCCATGGACAGAAACTGCATGGCTACTGGTTCTCCTTCCCGGTCTGATAAAAGCTCATAACCGCCTCCCGGGCATATAATAACTGCCGGACGCTTCCGGTCAGGAGCCACGCTGATCGGGTCCAGAATATACGCATCAAGACTGGCCGCTGGGGTCAGCTTTTTTTTACCCGCCTGTTCATCCGTAATCAGAATCTGCTGTGTATACTGTTTCATGTTTTGTTCCTCACTTTCTTTTTTCCTTTCCTGACGGAGAGGCGTAAGAACAGTAGTTTCCTGAAATATGTTGTAAGTGCTTACACCTTCAACTATCATATCATAAGATTTTAAAGTATAAAGGTAAAAAGTGAATAAATTTCCGGAAAAATATCATGGAAATTACCTAAAAGCAATTGCCAGACATCCTGTTAAAAAAATAACTTTATATAAAATGATGAAAATGAATTTAAAAAAGTGGAATAAAGTGAGAATTATATCTATATATTTCTCCTTTACGGAGCTTCGTTTCGGGCTTTTAAGGCTTGAGCAGGGATTTCAGCTTTTTTCCGGAATTTGACAACTTCCTGCTTTGCGGTTATTCTAATATAAAGCAGATAAAACCAGATGAAATAAAATAAAGCCCCATAAAGCCTGACCAGGCAAAAGAGAAGGAGAAGCACATGGACGTAATTGAAAAGTATATCAACGAACTGATGGAAAAGAGCACCCCGGACCGGCCGGTATGGAACATTGAAAAGATTCTTCAGGGAGAGAAAGCGGGCTGGAATTACATAGACGGCTGCATGATCAAAGCTATTTTAGAAATGTACGCCATTACCAAAGACGGAAAATATCTGAAGTTCGCCGATAACTTTATCGATTACCGGGTAAAAGAGGACGGGACCATTGACGGCTATGATGTGGAAGAGCTGAACATTGACAATGTCAATGCCGGAAAGACCCTGTTTGAGCTTTACGATCTGACCGGAAAAGAAAAATACAGAAAGGCCATTGATCTTGTATACAGCCAGATCGGGAAAATGCCCCGTACAAAAGAGGGGAATTTCTGGCACAAAAACATTTACCCCAACCAGGTATGGCTTGACGGCCTTTATATGTGCCAGCCATTTTACATGGAATACGAGGTCCGGTTCAACAATGAGAAAAACTGCGGCGATATTTACAGCCAGTTTGCCAATGTGGTAAAGCTCATGAAAGATTCCGAAACCGGGCTTTACTACCATGCCTATGATTCTTCAAGGGAAATGTTCTGGTGCGATAAGGTGACAGGACTGTCCCAGAACTTCTGGCTTCGGGCCTTAGGATGGTATTCCATGGCTCTTTTAGACACCATGGACAAGGCGGATCAGGAGAATGGGGAAGCTTTAAAGGAGATGAAAGAGGCTTTCCGCGGCCTGATTGATTCCATGTTAAAATACCAGGATAAAACCGGCATGTGGTACCAGGTGGTCAACTTAGGCGGCATGGACCGGAATTACCTGGAAACCAGCGGCAGCGCCATTTTCGCTTATGCGATTTTAAAGGGAGTCCGCCTGGGATATCTTCCGGAAAGCTATGCCCAGTACGGGAAAAAGGCATTCCAGGGGATCTGTGACACCTATCTTCATCTGGAAGAGGGAAATATGAGCCTTGGAGGAATCTGTCTCGTTGCAGGCCTGGGAGGCAAGGATAGAAGAAACGGAACCTTTGACTATTACATGTCCGAGCCTGTGGTAAAGGATGACGCCAAGGGAGTTGGACCTTTCCTGCTGGCTTATACGGAGATGAGAAGAGCCGCATTCGCTTAAACCGGAATTTCCGCTCTTGAATTATATAGTTGCAGATGCTATAATGAATATAAAGAAAAATGTAAGTACTTACATAGGCATAATTGGAAGCAGCCGGAACCATTGGAATGAGAACGCATATTTCACAGGAGCCGCCATATCATATGGCGGCTCCCATAGGGAAAAGGGTAGAGAAAATCATGGAATGTAAAAATGAGACATTAAAACCGTACCAGCTGACAGGGGCCATACAGATGTATGAGGCCACAGGGGAAGAATCCTATAAGGATTATGCCATGACATGGCTAAACCGGCTGTCAGCTTTAAAAGAGCCGTCAGAAAGCCTTCCGCCCCAGGATGCCTTGGTATACTTTTTCGCCTTGAAACAGACGGGTGATGAGAGCTGCAGGCAGAGGATGGAAGCTGTCTTGGAACAGAAATGCTGGACTGCAGAGCTGATGCCGTTTATTGCCGCATATGAAACAAGCTATAAAAGGAAAGAGCACTATAATGAGATCGCGGCTTTCTTCCGGGAAAAAGACCGGTTTACAGGAAGTGACCTGGTATCCTTAATTGAGACGGTGGGCCAGATGTCGGAGGAAATCTATGAGTATTACAGGGAACTCCGGGATTTATTTAAGACCGCAATTAAAGACAGGATCAAGGACCTGCCGGATTCTCCGGAAGCCCTGGAAATCGGTTATTCCATTTTAAAGGCATGCAATATAGGCGTGCTTCAAAAAGAAAAATACGGAGACACGGGAGAGCTTGTGCATAAGAGTCTGGCGGACAGGGGAAACGTTCCGCAGACGGGCCTGTGGGAGATGTTTAAAGCACAGGATATCATCCGGAACAAGGCGTAACAGTAGTTTACTGATATTTTGACAGGTGAGGTTAAAATCAATATGGAATTAAGAGTTGTTTACAAAACGGCGCGGTCCGTAACCGTGGAAACGGTCACGGAACAGATTTTTGAATTTGAAACACCGGGAAAGATTCTGGTAAACGGAAAGGTCCAGGGAGAGACAAGCCGTGTGGTATTTACGGTCTTTGACTTAAAGCCGGATACGGATTATACAGTCTCGCTGGAAAGGGATGGGGAAAGAGCAGAGGCTGTCTTCCATACGGACTATGAATTTGTAACATTGAATGTTAAGGAAATCGGAGCAAAGGGCGACGGAATTCAGGATGATACCTCGTTTATCCAGGCAGCCATTATGGCCTGTCCGAAAGACGGACGGGTGCTGGTTCCAAAGGGGACCTATCGGATTACCAGCCTGTTTTTAAAGAGCCATTTACGCCTTGAGCTGGCGGAGGGAGCCCAGCTGGCGGCAGATACGGACCGTTACAAATATCCCAGATTTCCAGGCATGATTGAAAGCTATGATGAAACCGATGATTATAACCTGGGAACCTGGGAGGGAAATCCTCTTCCCATGTTTGCCGGTATTATAACCGGAATTGATGTGGAGGACGTGGCCATCTATGGACGCGGCCTGATTAACGGCCAGGCTTCTTTTGACAACTGGTGGGATAACGTCCGCCAGATGAAAGGAGCTTTCCGTCCCCGCATGGTATTTTTGGAGCGGTGCAGGAATGTGACTCTTCAGGGAATCTCCTTAAAAAACAGCCCTACCTGGGTGCTTCACCCTTATTTCAGCCAGGATTTAAAGTTCCTGAACCTGGATATTAAAAATCCGGCGGATTCCCCCAATACCGACGGCCTGGACCCGGAGTCTTGTAAAAACGTGGAGATTCTTGGCATGCATTTTTCCCTGGGAGACGACTGTATTGCCATAAAATCCGGGAAAATTTACATGGGACGCAGGTTTAAGACCCCATCTGAAAACATCGTCATCCGCCAGTGTCTGATGGAGAACGGTCACGGAGCGGTTACGGTGGGCAGCGAGGTAGGCGCGGGAGTGAAAAACATCAGGGTGGAAAGGTGCTTATTCCGCCATACGGACAGAGGACTGAGGGTTAAGACGAGAAGAGGCCGGGGAAAGGACTCTGTGCTGTCGGAAATTTATTTTGACCACATCCACATGGATCATGTCATGACTCCATTTGTGGTCAACAGCTTTTATTTCTGTGATCCCGACGGAAAATCCGATTACGTACAGTGCAGGGAAGCTCTGCCTGTGGATGAGAGAACTCCGGAGATCGGACGGCTGTATTTTACCAACATCAAGGCCCAAAACTGCCATGTGGCCGCTTCTTTCCTTTACGGGCTGCCGGAAAAAAAGATTGAACGGGTGGAATTTAAGAATGTGGAAGTATCCTTTGCAGACGAGGCAAAGGCAGGGGCGCCCGCCATGCTGTCAGGAGTGGGAGAGTGCACGAAGAGAGGCTTTTTCATCAACAATGTGAATACTCTCATCTGCGACAATGTGAAGATTTCAGGACAGGCGGGAGAAGCCTTTGAGCTTGACAATATTGACCATTATGAGGTGAGATAAAGGAGGTATTTATTATGCAGATCGGAATCCGTTTGCACGACGTTGCGCCGGGAACAATGGAAGAGAGAGTAAAGATTGCACGTGACCAGGGCTTTACCTGCGTTCATCTGGCCCTGACAAAGACGGTGAAAGAGCATTCCGTGGAAAATTCCGCGCTGACGCCAGGCTATGCCTCTTACCTGCGCAGGATGTTTGGGGAAAACGGCATGGATATTGCGGTGCTGGGCTGCTATCTGAATCTGGCCCATCCGGACCCGGAGGAAATTAAGAAGATCCAGGAGCGCTATTTTGCCCACTTACGCTTTGCTTCTATTTTGGGCTGCAGCGTGGTGGGGACGGAGACGGGCGCCCCCAATGCGGAATACCGCTTTGAGCCGGCCTGTCACAGTGAGGAGGCGCTTCAGACCTTTATCACAAATCTTCGTCCGGTGGTGGAATGTGCGGAAAAATTCGGGGTGATTATGGCCATTGAGCCTGTATGGAGCCATATTGTCTACGATTCCAAACGGGCCTTAAAAGTGCTTAAGGCCATTGATTCTCCTAATTTACGGATTATCCTGGACCCTGTAAATCTTCTTTCTGCGGAAAACAGCAAAAATTATGAGCAGGTAATAAAGGAAGCTATTGAGGATTTAGGTGGATATACGGACGTTCTTCATATGAAGGATTTTGTGGTTGAAGGCAACCGGGTGGTTTCCGGAGCGCCGGGAACCGGGGTTATGAAGTATGATTCCATTCTGGGCTTTGTAAAGAAAGAAAAGCCCTATATCCAGATGACCATTGAAGACAGCACGCCGGATAATGCGGAGTGGTCCAGGAAGTTTCTGGAAAGCTATAAATTTTAATATATTAAATATCGAAGCGTTCAGTTTCCTGCGTGACTGCAGGAGAGTGAACGCTTTTTTCGTATTACCCAATGTGCATAATGGGCCGGTATAATCAAAGCCTTACTGCTGAATCTGAAAGCAAAACAAATAGCCCGGATGATTTATAGAAACTGCTTTTACCAGGGTTTCTACTTTTGAGCAATATACGTATACACATCCCCGTTGTAATAAGTCTCAATATATTCAAAGGGAACTACCCGGTCCTGATGTTCGGTGTATGTCACATGGGAGATACACAGCAGTGCAGAATTATTTATTTCCAGCAGCTTTTTCTGTTCCTCCGTAGGAAGATATGCTTTCAGCTCCATGTGTTTACCGTGCCTGATGATGCCCAGAGAATCCAGATAAGCATAAAAGGAGTTGTTTAAGCAGTCCACGTTGACTGCCGGCACGACGGTTGCTGCAATATAGGTATAGCTGATGGCTATGGGTGTCTTATTGCCGGTTCTTAAGCGCACAAAATAATGAATAAGATCGTCCTCTCCCAGCTCCAGCTTCTTTGCTACGGACGGAACATCCTTTCCGTGGAGGATTTCATAGGAAAGGAGCCTGGCGCCTGCCGTCAGGCCGATGCTTTTCATATCTTCCGTGAAGCTTGTAATTGTATTGGTGTCCTTTCTGACATGGGGAGCCGTCACGAAGCTTCCTTTTCCCGGGATTCTCTCAATATAGCCTAGCTCGCTTAAGTGGTTTAAGGCCTTGTTGATGGTCATTCTGGAAAAATTGAACCGCCTGCACAGCTGTTCTTCCGTCATGATCTGATCGCCTATTTTCAAATGGTTTCTGTCGATTTCCTGTTTGATGTAATCTTCTATTTGTCTATACTTTGCTGTTTTTGACATGACAAAGTTCCTTTCTTTTTCTTATATTGTATCGTTTTTTTCCTGCTTTGCATACTGGGATTTTAACTATTATATGGAGAGAAATTGTTAAAAGTATACATATTTTGGGCGAAAAACTATTTATATATACAAATATGAGTAAAATACTTGTATAATGTCTTGCATTGTGTTATAAATATGTATATACAAATATTCGGGAAAGGAGAAGTTCTTCGGAAAAAGTCTGTGAATCGGGTTTCATCAGAAACAAGCTGTCATGAATCATGTGGGTATCAATGTCAACAGCGCATATTGGAACGGATTTATTTTTAAGGAGGATGGAGAAATGACGATTGTAAAATTGAAAGACGGTAATATACCGGAACTTGGCAAAGAACAGATTGTCCGGTTAAAGAATCTGAACTTTTTTAAGCGGGGGTAATTATGAAAAACGTTATTTTGGTTACACACGGGGATTTTGCCAAGGGCATTTTAACATCTATGGAGTTGGTTCTTGGGAGGATAGAAAATGTTGATTTTGTCAGTATCAGCGCTCAGGAAAGAATTCCTGAAATAGCTGCTGCAATTGAGGCTAAGATAAATGCTTTTTGCAATGAGGAAAGCACTGTCATTCTCAGTGACATTGCTGGAGGCAGTACTACCAGAGCAGCCATGGAGCTCTTGAGAAAAAAGAAAAGGATCTATCTGATAACCGGTCTGAATCTGGGGCTGCTGCTGGAAGTGGCTATGCTTTCTCTGAACGGAGACGAGCAGTCGGACAGACAAGTCTTAAGGGATGTGGTTGAAAGATCAAAAAGTACCATATGTCTGGTCAACGACATTATGGATAGAGAGGATATCTGTATCATGTCCGATTCAGACGAATTGTAAAACACAGAACAGGAGGTAAAAATGATTAAGCTATTACGAGTAGATGACCGGTTGATCCACGGCCAGGTTGCAGTAAGCTGGACTTCATTTTTAGGTGCGGATACGATTGTGGTTGCCAATGATGCAGCTGTCACCGATAAGCTGATGCAGATGGCTTTTCAATTGGCAAAGCCGCCCCAGGCAACGCTGTCTATAAAATCTATGGATGGGGCGGTGGCGGTTCTCAATAATCCAAAGCACGCTGAGAGAATTATTTTTGTGGTGACAGCCAGCATACAGGATGCTTTGTATTTAACGGAACGCTGCCAGTCTGTTTCGGAAGTCTGTCTGGGAGGTATCCGAAAAGCACCGGGTAAGAAAATGGTAGAAAGGCAGGTGTATCTGGATGAAGAGGATATAGAGGCCGTTGAAAAAATCCATGCCTTGGGAAAGAAAGTTTATTTGCAGGCAGTTCCCACGGAAAAGAAACTTCAGTTTGGAGATATTGTAAAAGAGTTTCATAAATAAAAGAGGAGGATACAGGGATGATATTGAAAGCTTTGTTATTAGGGATTCTTGCCGGATTTGCCATATGGGATGGCCGGATTTTCGGGCAGCATATGTTTGACCGGCCAATTGTAACGGGTCCTATTGTGGGACTTCTGCTTGGGGATATTCAAACAGGTATTGTAATGGGGGCGTCAATAGAATTAGTAATGATGGGGGTCGTCGGTATTGGTGCGGCCACTCCGCCCGATGTGGTGTCGGGAGGAATATTGGCTACCGCATTTGCCATTATGTCAGGACTTGATATGGATGCGGCTGTAGCATTATCATTGCCCATTGCTACTCTGGCTCAGTCCGTGGGAATATTGGACAGAACCGTTAATGCCACATTTCTTCACTGGGCAGACAAGGCTGCGGAGGAAGGGGACTATAAGGGTGTTGCAAAAGCCTTTTGGTCAGGGGCTGCGCTGTTCTGGATTAGTTCATTTTTGGTTGTGTTCCTGGGTTTTCTGCTGGGTTCCAATACAATCGCCGCTTTTGTGGATGCACTTCCAGCCTTTATATTGAGCGGTTTAAAGGCAGCCAGCGGAATGCTTCCGGCATTGGGAATTGCTATTTTAATGCAGCTTATTTTTGATAAGACCAATGCGGCATACTTATTTGTTGGATTTATATTGACTGCTCTGCTTGGAATGAGTACGGTGGGAGCCGCTGTTGTGAGGGCCGTTATTGCTTATACGGTTTACCAGTCGGCTACAAAAAGAAAAAATGAACAGATTTCTTCTGGGCTGGCTCAGGCAGCGTCTGATGATTTGGGAGGTGAATTATAATGGCACATTTAGATGAAGCATATACAGACGGCGGTCTGATTACCAAATCGGACATGAAAAAGACCTTTTGGCGGTCCTTTGCGCTGCAGGGCTGTTTTAACTATGAACGCATGCAGAACGTAGGCTTTTGCTATTCCATGATACCGGTGTTGAAACGGCTGTATCCGAAAAAAGAAGAAGCCAGGGAAGCTTTAAAAAGGCACCTGTCATTTTTCAATACGACCCCTCAGGTGGTCAGTTTTATTACCGGAGCCTGTGTCGCCCTGGAAGAACAGAACAAAAAGTCTGAGGAAGGCTTTGATATTGGGTCGGTTACCGCTTTAAAGGCGGCTTTAATGGGTCCCATAGCCGGTATTGGAGATTCGTTTTTCTGGGGAACTTTCCGAATCATTGCGGCTGGTGTGGGCTGTGGTCTGGCGGCAAAAGGGAGCCTGTTGGGAGCCCTGTTGTTTTTGATCATATTCAATGTACCTCATTATCTGGCCAGATATTACGGACTGAAGCTGGGATATAAGAGCGGAATCAGTTTTATTGAAGCGGCTCAATCCTCAGGTATGATCGAAATTCTCACCAATTGTGCGAAGATCATAGGACTTTGCGTTGTGGGAGCAATGATCGCCTCCATGGTTGCATTTTCAACGCCTTTGGTACTGTCCATAGGGGAAACCAGTGTTGAGATACAAAGCGTATTCGACCAGATACTTCCGAAAGTTCTTCCTCTTTTACTGACTTTTGGAATTTATAAATTATTGAAGAAAGGATATAAGACGCTGACGGTCATGATAGGAATTATTGTAATCGGTATAGCTGGTGCGTTTTTTGGAATATTATAATGAAATTTCAGTCAAAAATGTATGAATATATCTGTGAGACTCCTCTTGTACTCACCGACATTATAAAACGGAGGAAAGAGATAACAAAGGAATTCGTGAGTTTTTATCAGGAAAAAAAGATTGAACAGGTGTATGTCATCGGCTCAGGCACCAGCTATCATGCAGGACTTTCTGCCAAAGCTTATTTGGAAGAAATTTTGAACATGAAGGTGTTTAACAATTATCCGACCCAATTTGAAAGAAATGAAAAGATTTTTAACAAAAACACTCTGGTGATCGGAATTTCCCAGGGAGGGCAGAGTCTCTCCACGGTGGCGGGTCTGGATTCGGCAAGAAGCCGGGGACTATATACCGCTGCTATATCGGAAAATCCAAGGGCTCTGATATTTGAACATGCGGATATCGGAATAAGGCTTGAAGTGGGAAATGAAAAATGCGGTGCGAAAACAAAAGGATATGCCGGAACGACTGTTACGCTTATGATGCTGCTGACAGAACTGGCCGTAGCAAAAGGCATATTGACGGAGGAAGCTGCTCAGGGGTATTTTGAACGAATGTTTCGCGTAATAGATAACATGAAGCAGGTTACTGAGAAAGCGACGGAGTGGTATCAGAGAATAAAGGAAGAGTTTCTTCCTGCGAAGCGGATCATTGTGGTAGGATATGATGGAATGTATGCCGATGTTCTGGAGGGCGCCTTGAAAATACTTGAGACGGTGCGCCAGGGAGTGGCAGGGTATGATATTGAAGAGTTTTTCCATGGCATTTATAATTCCATTAATGAAGACACCCATATTTTTTATCTGGCCTCCAAGGGTGATTATAAGCTCCGGACGGTAAAGCTCATCAATATTTTAAGCGAATGGACATCGCACAATTATATGATTGCTTCTTCGGAAGGGCTTGAGGAAACAAGTTCAAAAGATTTAATCTGCAAATTTGTAGAAGATAGCCTGTTTTCTCCATGGGAATATATCATTCCCCTGCAGGTAGTGGCATGTTTCGCTCCACAGGATTTGGGTATTAATCCTGATCTGCCTAAAGATCCTGAGTTTCATAAGAGAGTTGGAAGTAAAATTCCTGACGGGATCAGGGACCAGTTTACGAATGTGCCAAAGGAGAGCCATGATTAAAGCGGTTATTTTTGATATGGATGGGCTGATGTTTGACACAGAAAGCTTATATAATACTGCGTGGGTCCATGCAGGCCGGCAGTTTGGGCATGTGATAAAGCCGGAGGACTTAAATCCCATGCGGGGCGTGAACCAGACCCTGGTACAGGAACTGTTTTTAAAAAGGTTTGGACCGGAATTTGATTTTACGAAAATCCGCCAGCGCAGAATCGAATATACGGAACAATACATAAAGGAGAATGGCCTGCCTCACAAGCCCGGACTTTTGGAGCTGTTAAAGTTCCTGAGGGAAAAGGGATATCAGACAGCAATTGCCACCTCCACCCATGAGAACATGGCAGGCCAGTATCTCAAAATGGAAAGGCTGACCGACAGCTTCGATGTCTGTGTATACGGGAATATGGCGGCTAAGAGCAAGCCGGACCCGGAGATTTACTTAAAGGCGGTAAAAGAGCTCGGACGAGTGCCGGAGGAATGCCTGGTTTTGGAGGATTCCCCTAACGGCATCCTGTCCGGCTTTCAGGCGGGGTGCCCGGTTATTATGATACCGGACGGCATCGAGCCCGGGGCAGAGGAGAGACAGAGAACGGTAAAAATACTGCCGTCCTTAAAACAGGTTATTCCATATTTAGAGGAATACAGGAGTGATCCGGCATATTTGAGATTTTTGAATCGGAAGTCAGCGGAGTGACAGAAAAGGCAGGCGCCGCAAAATGAATTTTTCATTTTGCGGCGTTTGTCTTTTTTTGAAAGAAAATGGTTAAAAGTCAGGGGATACAGACCTTTCCCTCTTCAAAAGGCCCATGCCCGGTTGGAAAGTTATTCTAAAAGCTTATATGGTATTGACAAAACTGTGTTTAGTGTATATATTGTATATATACAGAAAGATCAGAAAGAGAGTTGACGCTATGAATATATTTATAGACAATAAGAGCGGTTCGCCGATTTACGATCAGATTTATACTCAAATCAAGGCTCAGATCATTAACGGTACTCTTCAGGAGGATGAGGCGCTTCCTTCCATCCGCAACCTGGCCAAGGATCTGCGGATCAGTGTGGTGACTACCAAACGAGCTTATGACGAGCTGGAAAAGGAAGGTTTTATATATACCATTGCTGCCAAGGGATGCTTTGTGGCACCGAAAAATGTTGAACTGCTGCGGGAAGAAAACTTAAGGAAGATAGAGGAGTATATGGAAAAAATCCTGCAGCTGGCTGTCTCCTGTAATTTAAGCAGGCAGGAGATCATCGAAATGTTTCAGAATATTATGGAGGATTAAGTGATGAATGAACTTGAAATAAGAAATTTATGCAAATCATATCCTGACTTTTCCCTGGATCATTTGAATCTTACGCTGCCAAAGGGCTGCATTTTGGGCCTGATCGGTGAGAACGGGGCAGGAAAAAGCACCACCATTAAGCTGATTCTTGATATGATCCGCAGGGACAGCGGCGATATTTTTATTTTTGGCAGGGATAATCAGGAAAATATTAAGGAATTAAAGGAAGATATCGGCGTTGTTCTTGACGAGGTGGGCTTTCCGGAGTGCCTG
The DNA here is from genome assembly GCA_047604985.1 of Lacrimispora sp. Classification (GTDB taxonomy): domain Bacteria; phylum Bacillota; class Clostridia; order Lachnospirales; family Lachnospiraceae; genus Lacrimispora. Next base: position 23,315 of record JASGGP010000001.1, on the reverse strand, counting down.
ACGGCAGAACAGATTGGAAATATCATGAAAAACACTTACCGCAGCTGGGATGAGGCGCTCTATATGAATTATCTGAAAAACCTCTCTATTCCGTCCAATAAGGCTTTCAAAGAATTTTCCCGGGGCATGAAAATGAAATGCGGCATTGCCGTAGCGATGTCACACAATCCAAGGCTCCTGATTCTGGATGAGGCTACCAGCGGTCTTGATCCGATTGTCCGGGATGAGGTCATAGGCATGCTCAGTGAGTTTACCCGGGATGAAAACCATGCAATCCTGATTTCTTCCCATATTATCAGTGATCTGGAAAAGATCTGCGATTATATCGCAATTCTCCATGAAGGAAAACTGCTTCTCTGTGAGGAGAAAGATATTCTGCTGGAAAAGTACGGGATTATCCGTTGTACTTCTGAACAACTGCGGGAGCTGAAGCCTTCTGCAATTAAGGGAAAAAGGCATTCTCCCTATGGTGTGGAAGCCATTGTGGACCGGGATGCAGTTCCGGCTTCGCTGAATGCCGGTCCCATTGATCTTGAACAGCTGTTTGTATTCATGGTAAAGGAGGCGAAATAATATGAAGGGCTTACTTTTGAAAGATTTGTATATGGCAGCCAGGTATTGCCGCTTCTATGTTGCAATTTCACTTGTTTTTGCAGTGGCTTCTATCTGGGGAAATAATATTTTTTTCATGATATACCCTGTTTTGATGACTACGGTTATTCCCGTGAATTTGATTTCCTATGATGAAAAAAGCAAATGGAGTGTATATGCGGGAACATTTCCATATTCAAGGGAAGAGCTTGTCTCCATAAAATATGTTATGACCTTGATTTTTCTTGGTATCGGTGTTTTGATGATCGTTGCTGCACAGGCGGTTAAAATGGTAATTTATGGGGCCCTTGACTGGAAGCTGCTGGGGCTTTTCACCGCAGTTCTTCCTTTCGTCGGGTTGACCGGCCCTTGTATAATGCTTCCCGCCATATTTAAATTCGGTGTGGAAAAGGGCAGAGGCATTTTTTATGCGGTTATCATTGTCGTATGCGCACTTTATGGAGCCGTAGGAGCTATTGGTGCTGATTCAGACATTATGGTGTTTTTACTGACAACAGGGATATGGATTGTACCGGCATTTTTTGCGGCAGGCCTGCTTCTGCTGTGGGGGTCCTGGCGGCTTTCGATTAAATTCTATGAAAAAAGGGAGCTGTGAAGCGGTAATTTTTTGGAATCTGTTTTTTCCACTTCTCATAGGTCAGTGGAAAGTTAGACTGCTAAACACAGATAAAAGTATGTGCGTTACATGTGCGCTGTATTGACATACGAATTGAAATGCAGTAGAATATGTATATCAGATGAAAGGAGGTTAATATAATGGCAACAACAAATGTCACTATTCGTATGGATGAAGAATTAAAAAAACAGGCGGAGGACTTATTTTCTGATTTGGGGCTGAACTTAACTACTGCATTTGTTGCATTTGCAAAGCAAGCAGTGAGAGAGCAGAGAATTCCGTTTACATTATCGAGAAATATTCCGAATGAAGAAACACTTCATGCTATAGGGAATGTACAAAAGGGTGTTGGACTAAGCAAAGGCTTTTCTTCTGTTACTGAATTGATGGAGGACTTAAATGCTGACGATTAAGTATGAGACAACATTTAAGAAAGACTATAAGAGGATTGTTAAGAGAGGATATGATATAAGGCTCTTTGAAACAGTTATCGATATACTGGCTAATGAAAAACCATTGCCGCCTAAATATAAAGATCACGATTTAACCGGTAGCTTTACAGGATTCAGGGAGTGCCATATTACGCCCGATTGGCTTCTGATTTATCAAGTAGACCGTCAGGAGCTTATACTATATCTCACAAGAACCGGATCCCATAGTGACTTATTTTAATGAGTATAATATTCTAATGATAAATTAGTAAAAGCGGCAAGAAAGCCTCGCAATTGAACAGAATCAATTGCGAGGCCTTTTATAATTACAGGCACTCTTTCATCACTTCGTAAGCGCCTTTTTCCTGAATGTCCTTTAAGTAACCGGCAACAGCTTCCTCAAAGCCCGGGATTTTGCTTAAATCCTCATCCCAGAAATCCGCATTGGTGCAGACTGCGTGGGTGAGAGCAGCGGCATCGTCATCTTTGTGGTCATAGAAGAACTGGAGTACCGGCTTGTCATCCTTAATGGAATACTCATTTCCGGCAGGACGTGATGCAGTAAGGCTGTCCTCTGTGAGAGCTGTTCCATTGTAGAAAGCCAGATAGAAAGCAAAGGAAGCGGTAATGCATTTTGGCAGGGTTCCTGTTTTTTCCACATATTCCTTAAGAGACGGCATAACCCTTGCTTTCCACTTGGAGGTGGAGTTAAGGGAAATGGACAGAAGCGCGTGGTCAATGAAAGGATTCTTAAAGCGCTCCGTTACAGAGGCTGCGAAAGCCATAAGCTCTTCTTTTGGAAGGGTTAAGGTAGGGATGATCTCGTCGTAAATGGTCTTGTTCATAAAGCCGCAGATTACCTCATCCTCCATGCAGTCACGGACAATATCCTGTCCGGCCAGATAAGCGCCTAATACAAAGGAGGTGTGGGCGCCGTTTAAGATACGGACCTTTCTCTGCTTATAAGGCTTGTGGTCGTCGCAGATTAAAACGGGAAGTCCTGCTTCTTCAAAGGGAAGCTCTTTCTTTAAGCTTTCCGGTCCTTCAATTACCCAGAGGCCGAAGACTTCTCACGTATTGATTAAATTGTCCTGATAGCCTAATTCCTCACAGATGGAGGCAGCTTCATTTCTGGGGTATCCGGTTACGATACGGTCTACTAAAGTGGAGCAGAAGATGTTCTCGGCCTTGATCCAGCTGATAAATTCTTCTCCTAAATTCCACTGTTGGGCATACTTTAATACGCATTTTTCCAGCTCTTTTCCGTTGTTGTCGATGAGCTCACAGGAGAGAATGACAAAGCCTTTTCCGGCTTCTTTCCCGAAAGTTTCAAATCTCTTGTACAGGAACTGGGTCAGCTTTCCCGGGTAGCTGTCTGCCGGAACGTCGGTAAACTGACAGGCTGGATCATAGGCAATGCCCGCTTCCGTGGTGTTGCAGGCGATAAAGCGCAGGTCGGGATTTTTTGCACAGTCTAAGACAGCGTCGTAATCCTTATAAGGATTTAAGCATCTGCTCACACAGGAAATAACCCGCTTGTCGTTTACTTTCTGTCCGTTTTCAAAGCCGCGGAGGAAAAGGGTATAAAGTCCCTCCTGCTCATTGATCATATCCCCAAGGCCCGGAGCGATGGGCTGGCATAAAACCACCTTGGAATTGAATCCGGTTTTTTCGTTTAAAATGTCAATAAAATAATCCACAAAAGCTCTTAAGAAATTTCCCTCGCCGAACTGCAGGACTCTTTCCGGCGCTTTCTCCAAAAGATATCCGTCAAATCCCTGTTTTTTCAGTGTCTCATAGCATAACTTTTCCATTTGAATTTTTTCTCCTTTTCCGGTTTATGAATAATTATTTTATAAATCTTATAAGGTCACGCCGCTCTTGAAGATTGCCATGTCATGGAAGCCCGCTTCCTCGGATTTTACCTTTTTGCCGGAGGCCACGTCAGTTACAAAATCAAAGAACTGGTTTTTTAAGGTCTCCATATCTGTGCCCTCTACTAAAACGCCGCAGTTGAAATCAATCCAGTTTCCTTTTTTCAGGCTGAGGCCGGTGTTGGTGGAAATCTTTACGGTGGGCACAGGACATGCAAAGGGCGTTCCGCGGCCTGTGGTAAAGAGGACGATGTGGGCGCCGGAAGCGGCCAGGGCAGTAGATGCCACAAGGTCATTGCCGGGAGCATTTAAAAGGTTTAAGCCTCTGGTGTGAACCGGCTCACCGTATTTTAATACATCCATGACCGGAGCGCTTCCTGATTTCTGGACGCAGCCTAAGGACTTATCCTCCAGGGTGGAAATGCCGCCCTTCTTATTGCCGGGAGAAGGATTTTCGTATATGGTCTGGTTGTGGCTGGTAAAATAATTTTTAAAATCATTAATAAGATCCACGGTCTTATGGAAAGTTTCTTCATCCTGGCAGCGGTTCATGAGAAGAGTTTCCGCACCGAACATCTCCGGAACCTCTGTGAGGATGGTGGTCCCGCCCTTGGAAACCAGCATGTCGGAAAATGCGCCTACCGTTGGATTTGCCGTGATTCCGGATAAGCCGTCGGAGCCGCCGCACTTCATGCCGATAACCAGTTCTTTGCAGCTGATGGGCTCTCTCTGAAGGCGGCCGCATATTCCGCCAGCTGACCGATCAGCTCCATGGCGTCTGCCATCTCGTCATCGGATTCCTGGGCTATCAGGAATTTTACCCTGCGGTCATCATATTTGCCGATATATTTTTTCAGCTCTGCGACGCTGCTGTTTTCACAGCCCAGACCCAGGACAAGAACGCCGCCTGCATTGGGATGATTGATTAAATCAGCCAGAATGGTTCTGGTGTACTCCTGGTCGTCGCCCATCTGGGAGCAGCCGTAGGGATGAGGAAATGCAGCAACCTCATCAATGGTGCCGCCCACGTATTTTTTGGACATGCGTTCCAAAGCAGTGGCGATGTTGTTGACACAGCCAACCGTAGGAATGATCCAGATTTCATTGCGGACGCCTACCTTTCCGTCAGGCCTGCGGTAGCCCTGGAAGAAACGTTCTTCCGTAGGTTCAATGGTGACCTCCTGCTTGTTGTAGGTGTAGGTCAGCAGATCTCCCAGGCCTGTTTTTAAATTGTGGGTGTGAATCCAGGCCCCTGCCCTTATGTCCTCCCTTGCAATACCGATGGCATTGCCGTATTTGATGACTGAGGCGCCGGCAGATAAATCGGTGAGGGAAAACTTGTGGCCCTGTGGGATCTCCTCCAGAAGAGTGACGGAATTGCCGTCCACGTTTAAGACTGTGCCGGAAGAGAGGGGCTTTAAGGCAACAGCAACGTTATCCCCGGGATGAATTTTGATAAAATCCTGCATAAAGTTCCTTTCCTTTCTCTGAAAATGTTCAATTTCTCCTGTGATTTTGAAATTGTAAGTACTTACATAAAGAATACACTATTTTGGAAATTTCGTCAATAGGAAAAGTGATGAGTAAGGCCTGTTGATCGGTGAAAGATTATTGTCTATTCTATGAAAGTCTGCCTGTAAGCCCTTACACAATGGGGCTGTTTTTTCCCTCTTAAGTGGAAGTTTATTGAGAGGGAAATTTAATGAGGGGGAGATAAAGATAAGTAAAGCTGTGAATGGAATGATTCTGCGAGAGAGAACCTGCAGATAAAAAGTTATGCAAAAGCGATATTCCGCTCCAGCAGCTCTCCGACCTGACTGGCTATCTGCTCGGTATTGGCACTCAGCTGGTCTAACAGAAAGGATTCCACAATGCCCAGGACAGCCATGCTTAAAAACTTCAGAAGTACTTCAGGGTCTTTCTCTGCGCCTATTCCAGCCAGTCTTTTCCCCAATTGATTGGTTATGAAGTCCAGGAGCCGCTTTCGGAAGGAGACGGTGCTTTCACTTGCAAACAGGGCTCCAAAGAAAGCCTTATGCCGTTCAAAATACTGAAACCAGATGACAGTGCCCTCAATAAAGCCCTTTTCTTTTTTCATCTCGCAGATTTCTTCCAATTCTTCTAACTGTTTATCAACAATGGTATCCAGAAGTTCATATTTATCGGCATAATGAAGATAAAAAGTTTTTCTGCTTATATCCGATTTTTCCGTTATTTTTTTTACTGTGATTTCGTCAAAGCCGTCTTCGATCAGCATTGTTAAAAAGGTGGTCTGAATCAGCTTTCTTGATTTTAAAATTCTCCGGTCCACTTTATTGTCCATGAAAAGTTCCTCCTGTAAATTCAGAATACAAAGTTTAATATACAATTTTTGAAAAGTGTGTATTACTACATAAAAGTGAAGATGTGGTCATTGAAATCGTCAATGGCATGGTTTAATATAAATATACACGAGAGTAAAAAAACTCGCAAGTGTAATTTTAAATTATAAAAAGGCACAGGAGGTCGTTTATATGACAGTTACTAAAAGAGAAGTAAAATTTTTGGCCCGTGGATTAATCGTGGCAGGCATTTTAAATATGCCGGAGATAGCAGAGGAGCAGAAGAATCCTGCAATTGTATGTGCTCATCCAGGCAGCAGCTGCAAGGAACAGACGGCGGGAATTTATGCCGAAAAGCTTGCGGAGCTGGGATTTGTAACCCTGGTATTTGACGCATCCTATCAGGGAGAGAGCGAAGGGGAGCCCAGATACATTGAGGACCCGGCCGCCCGGGTAGAGGATATCCGCTGTGGGGTGGATTACCTTACCACACTTGATTTTGTAGATGAAAACCGCATTGGTGTGCTGGGTGTCTGCGCCGGCGGCGGCTATGCGGTAAATGCTGCAATGACAGAACACCGCATTAAAGCGGTAGGCACGGTTGCCGGCGCTAATATCGGCCGGATATACCGTCAAAACGGAGATCCTGTTCAGACCCTTGAAGCGGTTGGCGCACAGCGCACGACTGAGGCCAGGGGCGGGGAACCGATGATTGTAGGCTGGATTCCAAACAACCAGGAAGAGAGAGAAAAAGCGGGCGTCACGGATATTGATATCGTAGAAGCGGTGGATTACTACACAACGCCAAGGGGCCAGTGTTCCAATTCCCCCAATAAGCTTAATTTCACCAGTATGGGACTGGTATTGGGCTTTGATGCCTTCCATCTGGCAGATGTGCTGCTGACCCAGCCGCTGCAGGTCATCGTCGGTGACAAGCTGGGAGCATTTGGTTCCTACGGAGACGGCCATGAGCTTTACGAGAAAGCGGCTTCAAGGAAAAAGGATTTGCTGGTTCTTGAAGGGGTAAGCCATTATGATTTGTATGACCAGCCGGAACCGGTCAGACGGGCGGTGGAAAAGCTGGGAGCTTTCTATAAGGAAAATTTGCAGTAAGGGAGCGGGGCTGTAATCCGAAATCAACAGGAACACTCTGAGCTGAAAGACAGGCGTATATTTGCTTTCGGTCCGGAGTGTTTTTGCTGCCATAGCCGAAGCATATCCCGGAAAGGTATTTCCCCATACATCTGGAATCCTGCTTTCTATTGTTATTTCCTTTCACGTATGCTAAAATAAAAAGCTGATAAAACAAATGGAAATATCCCGGAATCCTGGGACATAATATAATATAGAAAGAACGGTGTCAGAACATATGGAAGAGAGAAGCGGGAATGTGGTGCTTTGCGGTGCCAGCTCCTATGATCAGAAATACTATTTTAACCGGCAGTTTGACCGCTTTCCGGAGAATATCCAACAGGAGCTCCAGATCATGTGCGTCCTCTACACAGAAGACGTGGGGGGAATCCTCACCCTGGAATTTGAACCGGACGGAGCCCTTGAATTTAAGGTGACATCCGAGGAAGGGGACTATTTCTTTGATGAGATAGGAAGCGTGCTGAAAATCAAGCAGTACCGGAAAGAAAAAAGAGAGCTTTTAGAAGCTCTGGAAATGTATTACCGGGTATTTTACCTGGGAGGAGAAATGGAAAGCGGGGACATGGACAGGTGAAGCTTAAAATCGGAGATGTGACCCTTGATAACAACCTGATACTTGCGCCGATGGCAGGGGTTACAGACCTGCCATTTCGTTTGCTTTGCAGAGAGCAGGGCTGCGGGCTGGCGGTAACGGAGATGGTCAGCGCCAAGGCTATTTTATATAAAAACAGAAATACAAAGGAGCTGTTGGAGGTGGCGGAGGGAGAAGGCCCTGTAGTCCTTCAGCTGTTTGGCTCGGATCCGGAGATCATGGCGGAAATTGCGGCCCAGGTGGAAGCAGGCCCTTACGCTTTCCTTGACGTGAACATGGGCTGCCCGGTGCCGAAGATCGTAAACAATGGCGAAGGCTCCGCCCTTATGAAAGACATTAAGCTGGCGGAACGCATCTTAACCTCTATGGTGAAAGCGGTGAAAAAGCCGGTGACCGTAAAATTCCGGAAAGGCTTTACGGAAGAGGACTGCAATGCGGTGGAATTTGCCAGGATGGCGGAAAGCAGCGGCGTGGCTGCGGTGGCTGTCCACGGAAGAACGAGAGAGCAGTATTATTCGGGAAAGGCGGACTGGAGTATTATCAGGAAAGTGAAAGAAGCTGTTTCCATCCCGGTTATTGGAAACGGTGACGTGTTTCACCCTGAGGATGCAAAGGCCCTTATGAAAGAAACCGGCTGTGACGGAGTGATGATTGCCAGGGGCGCAAAGGGAAATCCCTGGATTTTTTCCAGAACTCTTCACTATCTGGAAACAGGGGAGGTGCTTCCTGTCCCGGATGCAGGGGAAATCAGCCGGATGATCCTCCGTCACGGAGATTTACAGGCCAGGAAAAAGGGGGAGGCAGTGGCAATGCGGGAGATGCGCAAGCATATGGCATGGTACACGGCAGGGCTTCCCCATTCTGCAAAGCTTCGAAATGATATTAATCAGGTGGAAACCATGGATGAGCTGAGGCGGTTTGTAGAAGAGCGGATTGGGGCTCTGTAAAAAATATCCCAAAAGGTATTGACACATTTCTTTTTCCGTATTAATATAATTATAACATATAAACATATTAATATTATAGGTAGTAAATAGACCATAAGGAAAATATAAGAAAAGTGGAGGTAAAGAATATGGGATCAATTAAAGAAAGCGCAGTAGAGCTGGTCGGCAAAACACCGGTGCTGAAATTAAACCGTTACAGTGAAGAAGAAGGAATCGAAGGTGTAACTCTTCTGGCAAAGCTGGAATACTTAAATCCGGCCGGTTCCGTAAAAGACAGAATCGCACTTGCCATGATTGAGGACGCGGAAGAAAAAGGCATTTTAAAGTCAGGTGCAACCATCATTGAGCCCACTTCAGGAAATACCGGAATCGGTCTGGCAGCAGTGGCGGCAGCCAAGGGCTACAAGACCATTCTAACACTGCCTGATACCATGAGCGTGGAAAGAAGAAACTTATTGAAAGCCTACGGTGCAGAGCTGGTGCTTACGGAAGGCGCAAAGGGCATGAGAGGTGCCATTGAAAAGGCAGAAGAGCTGAAGGCCGACATTTCCGGCTCCATCATACTGGGACAGTTCAGCAATCCTGCTAACCCCAAGGTGCATAAGGAGACCACCGGTCCGGAAATCTGGGAACAGACCGATGGAAATGTGGACATTTTTGTGGCAGGTGTTGGTACAGGCGGCACCATTACAGGCGTAGGCGAATATTTGAAAGAGAAGAATCCGGACGTTAAAATTATAGCGGTAGAGCCGGCAGGAAGCCCGGTGCTTTCCGGCGGTAAGCCAGGGCCCCACAAGCTTCAGGGAATCGGCGCAGGCTTTGTGCCTGACGTGCTGAACACCGGAATTTACGATGAAATAATTCCTGTGGAAAACGAGGACGCATTTAAGGAAGGGAAGGCCTTTGCCGTATCGGAAGGAATTCTGGTAGGCATTTCCTCGGGCGCGGCTTTAAAGGCGGCAAAGATACTGGCGGAAAGACCTGAAAACAAAGGAAAGACCATTGTGGTTCTGCTGCCTGATTCCGGTGACCGGTATTTATCTACCCCGTTATTTGGTTAATATCAGGAAGCTGTGACAGCTGGTTATAGGTCGAACTTATAACCAGCTGTATTTTTTTCATATTATACAAAAACCTATAGGAATGATATGCTATATGCAGAAAGCGAGAGGCATAGGAAAGGAGCTTAAAATGTTTGAGATGAAAATGGATATGGCGTGCTGTAGCTGCTGTTGCTGTATGGAGAAAAAGAATTCTTGTTTCAGGCTCGTTTTGAAACCTGAGGACCTTTTGCATAATTTTTATGTGTAAACAGGCAGGTGTCAGGCGGCAGCTGCTTTTTTTGTACTCAAATTCAGGAAAGAAGGATAAGAATCATGGCAATAGAAGAAAAATTCGGGAAAGTAGCAACCTCTGAGGACGCCCATGAGGTATCGGAAAGCGGAGCGTTTGTAAGACAGGAAAATCGTTTTATTACGCCTTTTGGAGACGGAGAGGGAGAGCTTCCGGTGGAGGCTGGACGGTACCGGCTCATCTGGGCTTCCATTTGCCCCTGGGCCACGAGGCAGATCATTGCCTTAAAGCTTCTGGGTCTGGAGGATGTCATAAGCGTGGGAAAGACAGCCCCCGTAAGGACGGAAAAGGGCTGGGAGTTTTCCCTTGATGAGGGGGGCGTGGATCCGGTTTTAAAGATCCGTTATCTCCCTGAGATCTATGGGGCAACGGATCCGGATTATGAGGGAAGAGCCACCGTTCCTGCGGTGGTGGATGTGAAGACAGGAAAGGTGGTCAACAATGATTACCATCGTCTGACTAATTACTGGGAAACCGTATGGAAGCCATTTCATAAGCCCGGTGCCCCGGACCTTTATCCCGAGGACTTAAGGAAAGAAATCGACGAGCTGAACGTTATCCTGTTCCATGAGGTGAACAACGGTGTCTACAAGGCCGGGTTTGCCCAGTCCCAGGCGGAATACGAAACAGCCTATGACGTGCTCTTTAAGCGTCTTGACTGGCTGGAGGAACGGCTTTCCAAAGGCAGATATTTATTCGGGGACCGGCTGACGGATTCCGATATCCGGCTGTATGTGACCCTTGCCAGATTTGACGTGGCCTACTATTTCAGCCACAAGACAAACAGAAACCGGATCGCAGATTTTGACAATCTGTGGAATTACGCAAAGGATTTATATACGATTCCTGCATTTAAAGAGGCCACGGACTTTGATTCCATCAAAAGAGGTTATCTATTGGGGAACCATGCCCACAATCCATACAACATTCTTCCCCTGGGGCCAGACACTTCCATATGGAATGAGCCCAACAACAGGGATGAGAAATTCGGAACAAAAAAATTTAAATATTAATTTTAGTTGAGGAAAAGAGGAGAAGTTATGAAGAAAAATATTGCGAAAAAAACTATTTTAGGTATTCTGGCGGCAGCTGCCGTATTGGGAGCCTTATCCGGATGCACCGGAAAGGCCGCCGGTGGAGCAGGCAGCAGCGCGGCAGGAAGTTCAGAAAGCAGCACAGCAGAAACCACAACAGCCGCGGCGGACCAGGGAAAGCAGCCAGAGAGCAGCGCTGCAGGTGAAAGCGCCGCTTCCACAACAAATCCTGTCACCGTATATGCGGCAACAGGCGGTTCCCCCAAGCCCTTTACCTTTGTGGACAGCAGCAACCAGCTGACCGGCCATAACATTGATCTCATCAAAGCCATTTTCGACCGGCTTCCCCAGTATAAGCTTGAAATTGAAGTGACAGACTTCCCGTCCATTTTTGCAGGACTGGATTCAGACCGTTACCAGATCGGCGTAAACAATTTTGCCAAGAACGACCAGAGAAAAGAAAAGTATTTGTTCACAGACCCGATTTTTGCCAATGAATACGTGGCTATTTTTGCAAAGGATAATGACAAGGCCGCAGGCATTGAAAGCTGGGATGACCTTGCAGGATTAAAGACCATTTCCCAGGCGGGCATCAATATTACCACAGCCTTGGAAAATTACAACGCTGCAAATCCCCAGAAGCCCATTGCCATCGAATACAGTGACGAGGACCTTGTGCTGCAGATTCAGGATGTAGAAGCGGGAAAATATGACTTTGTCTTAATGGATAAGCCGATGTTTGAGTATTACCAGAAAGAATTTAATTTTAACGTGGAAGGCGTTTCCATCAGCAATTCAGTGTCGGGAGACTTAATGCAGGAGCCCTATAGCTACTTGATTGTCAGCAAGGGAAATGACCAGCTGGTAGAAGACATCAACAAAGCATTGAAAGAAGTGGTTGAGGACGGAACATCTAAGGAAATTAATACCAAATGGTTTGGTTCTGATTACTCCCCATCCTATAAATAAAGCCGGAGGAACAACATGAGCAAAATATTTGACTGGCAGCTGGTATTTACGGAGATTCCCGCAATCTTAAAATACCTGCCCGTAACCCTGCAGCTGACGGTAACCGCCCTTGTGATCGGGTGGGCGGTGGGGCTCTTGATCGCCGTGGTAAAAATCCACAGCATCCCGGTTCTGCGGCAGCTGAGCACCTTATTTGTTTCCGTGGTCCGGGGAACCCCCATCATTGTCCAGCTCTACCTTACGTATTTTGGGATTCCCATTGCTTTAAAATATTATAACTATTACAACGGAACTTCCTTTAACGTAAACGGGATACCTCCCATTCTTTTTGCCATTGTGGCCCTGGGGCTCAACCAGTCCGCCTTTGATTCAGAAACCATCCGGGCGGCCATACAGTCTGTGGAAAAGGGCCAGGTGGAGGCTGCCAAGGCACTGGGGATGAACGGATTTCAGATCTTTCGCAGGGTCTTATTCCCTCAGGCCGTTACGGTTGCCATTCCATCCCTTGGCAACTCCCTCATATCCCTGATAAAAGGAACCTCCCTGGCCTTTACCTGTTCCGTGGTGGAGATCACGGCTCAGGGCAAGATCCTTGCGGGAAACAGCTACCGGTATTTTGAAGTCTACTGTTCCCTCGCCGTTATTTACTGGATTCTGACCATTTTCATTGAACGGGTGTTTACATACCTGGAGAGAAAGATGAGCGTGCCGGAAGAAGTCGCGGCAGAAAAGGAGGCGTAGGCCATGAGCTTGATTGAAATTCGGGGACTGAGCAAGAAATACGGCGAAAACGTGGTGCTGGATAATGTGGATTTAACCATTGACCAGGGGGATGTGGTCGCCATCATCGGCCCGTCGGGAACCGGAAAGTCCACTCTGCTCCGTTCCATCAACTTACTGGAAAAGCCGGAACAGGGAACCATCAAAATAAACGGAAAAGAAATCGACCTTACCACGAAATCAGCCCATGAAAAGCTGGAGCTGAGAAGAAGCACGGAAATGGTTTTCCAGCAGTTCAACCTCTTTAAAAACAGGACCGCTCTGGAAAATGTTATGGAAGGGCTGATGGTAGTGAAAAAATTATCAAAGTCCGAGGCGAGGGACATTGCAAAAAAGCATTTGCAGAAGGTTGGAATGGGAGACCGGCTTTCCCATTATCCAAGACATTTATCCGGCGGGCAGCAGCAGATGGTTGCCATTGCCAGGGCCCTGGCAATGGACCCAAAGCTGCTCCTCATGGATGAACCAACCTCCGCCCTGGACCCGGAGCTGGTCAGCGAGGTTTTAGTAACCATAAAAAAGGCGGCCCAGGAGGGAAATACCATACTGCTTGTGACCCACGAAATGAATTTTGTCAGGAATGTGGCAAACAGGATCATTTTTCTGGAAAATGGGAAGATCGTTGCTGACGGAACACCCAGGGAAATCTTTGACGACCCGGAAAATGTACGGTTAAAGGAATTTCTCTTAAAGATCCATATGCTGGAAAATACGGATTATACGATTTAAGGAGGAAAGCGGCATGGCTGAAAGAATTGAGGTATTTGAAAATACATTTCGTCACCAGATTCAGGCTGATGGTAAGATAAAGATACAGGATAATTTCTTTAAGAAGAAATTCGGAAGAGGAGAAGGAGAGTGGCCGGTTGAAGCGGGCCGCTACCGGCTCCTCTGGATGCCGGCCTGCCCTCATGCACATAAGGTTGTCATAGTCAGAAAGCTTCTGGGGCTTCATAAGGTTATCAGCCTTGGAGCAACCGGAATTTTCCGGGACCCCAAGGGCTGGGTATTTACAGAGGACCCAGGCGAGAAGGATCCTGTTCTGGGAATCCACTACTTAAAAGAGCTTTACGACCGGGATGCTCCTGACGGAGACTACCGGGAAAGGCCTACGGTTCCCATACTTGCGGATACAATCACAGGGAAAGGCGTCAACAATGACCATTTCTGGCTCCCCATTTACTTTGAGACATCATGGAAGCCATTTCATAAAAAGGGAGCGCCGGACCTTTATCCGGCTGAGCTTCGGGAAGAAATTGATGAGCTGAACCATTTTATTTTTCACAGGATCAACAACGGTGTTTATGATGTCGGTTTTTCCAGGTCCCAGGAAGCCTATGAAAAAGCCTATGAAGCATTTTTTGAAGCAATGGAAATATTAGATAGGAGACTGGAAAACAGAAGATTTTTATTCGGAGATTATATTACCGATTCCGATATCAGGCTGTATCCCACCCTGGCAAGATTTGATGTGGTTTACAATCAGGTATTTCATGCGAATAAAAAGAGATTGAGGGAATATAAGAACTTATGGCCTTATGCCAGAGATTTATATCATGTGCCGGAGATTAAAGAAAGTACCTGTTTTGATATTTACAAAAAGCATTATCAGCTGTCGCCTCATTTAAAGCCTCTTTGGGGAAATGTATATTCCATCGTTGCCAAAGGGCCTGATGTCAGCGTATGGGAGACTCCGGCAGGCCGGGAAACCTTAAGCCGGGATCCGGAGAAAAAGTTTAAGATCCGGGAGGATTTCCATGAATGATATTACCTATAAAATAACAAAGGAAGAGATCAATTGGCAGGAGGTGGCCGGTGTACTGCGCCGGTCAGGGCTTTCAGACCGGTCTCCGGAGGATCAGGAGACTATTTTTAAAAACAGCTATGCCGTAGTATTTGTTTACCATGAGAATGCAATTGTGGGCGTTGGCAGAGCAATATCTGACGGAGTCTGTCAGGCAGCCATTTATAACATAGCCCTTGACGAGGAGTACCAGGGCATTGGAATCGGAAGAAAGCTGATTATGGGGCTGCTGGACCAGCTGAAAGGCCAGAACGTGATCCTCTACACCCATCCAAGAACGGTTTCCCTGTATGAGAAAATGGGATTTCGCAGGAGCAAGACAGCCATGTGTAAGTTCAGCGGGTCAGAGGAAAGCTTAAACTGGATGGACAGGGAAGGCTTTCTGCTGCCGGAGAAATACCGTTTTGAGGAAGAATATGGAAGAGAGGATATGAAGCGCTGAAAACAGTGTAGGAAAGTGATGAGGAAAGAGAATGTCAAAAAAATTCATAACCGATGAAGTAGAAAAAGACGGGAAGTTTAAACGGCAGAAAAACCGGTTTACAACGCCCTTTGGTATAGAAGAAGGGCAGCTGCCCGTAGAAGCGGACCGGTACCGCCTGGTTTGGTCTCAGGCCTGCCCATGGGCCCATCGGTCCGTCATTGTAAGAAGCCTGCTGGGCCTTGATAAGGTCATCAGCCTGGGAACCCTGGACCCTATAAGACCTGAGGTGGGAAGAACAGACTGGGCCTTTACCCTGGACGAAAACCAGGAGGACCCGGTGTTAAAGATCAAGTACTTAAGCGAGGCCTATTTAAAAGCCGATCCCGATTATAAGGGCCGTTTTACCGTACCTGCCGTGGTTGACTTAACCACGGGAAAAGTGGTGAATAACGATTACTTCAACCTGACCAGATACTGGGAGGTGGAGTGGAAAAAATACCATAAGCCGGGAGCCCCGGATCTATATCCTGAGGATTTACGGAAAGAAATCGATGAATTGAATGATATATTATTTGATGAAATCAATAACGGAGTCTATAAGGCAGGCTTTGCCAGAAGCCAGGACGCTTATGAAGAGGCGTACCGGCAGGTGTTTCACCGCCTTGACTGGCTGGAGGAACGGTTAAGCCGCAGCCGCTATCTCTTCGGAGACAGAATCACGGAATCCGACATCCGGCTCTATGTGACCCTGGTCCGGTTTGACGCAGCCTATTACAACGGCTTTCTTTTAAACCGGAACCGGATTTGTGAATTCCCCAATCTCTGGGGTTATGTGAGAGACTTACATGAGAAGCCCGGATTTGGCGATACAACGGATTTTGAGGCCATCAAAAAGCATTATCATTTATGTGCGGTTTCCAATAATCCTTTCGGCATCGTGCCCCTGGGGCCTGATCTTTCCATCTGGAAATCACCCCACGGACGGGAAAGACTTAATTCTAAATAAAGGAAGTGACGGAAATGGAAGCGGTAAGGGTAAGGGAAAACTGGCAGCTGGCAGGTGTCCATTACGTAAGGACAGAAGCGATGGTAAAAGGCTTTTCAGTTCCCTTAGACAGGGAATTTGATGAGGGGGATACAAGTCAGACCCTTTATGTACTGGCCCTTGACGGGATTTATCCCATAGGGACCTGCCGGATACATTTTTCCGACAAGGAATTGTCCGCCAAGATCGAGAGAGTAAGCGTTCTTGAGGAATACAGGAAAAAGGGTGTGGGCAGGCTGCTGATTGAAGAGGCAGAAAAATGGATCCGGGAATACGGGATTAAAAAAATATGTATCACCAGCCGGGATGAGGCCGTAGGCTTTTATGAGGCCCTGGGCTATAAGGCGGATTATGACAGAAAGACGGATGCCGGAATTTTTAAGATTATCTATACGGAAAAGATTTTAAATGAATAGGAGGATGGGAATATGTCAAGCTGCAGCATAGGGACAAAATTGCGTCCCAAGGAGATAGAAAAGGAAATCGATGAGCACGGAGCATTTATCCGCCAGCCAAACCGCTTTACCACCCCTTTTGGTGACGGGGAAAATGATCTGAAGGCAGAAAAGGGCAGATACCGTCTATTCTGGGCAAAGGGCTGCCACTGGTCCAACCGGGCTTCCATTGTGCGGGAGCTCTTAGGGCTTGAGGACGCCATCAGCATTAATTTAGTGGGCCACAGCAAAGAAAACCGTGCATATGGCTGGGAATTCGTGTATAATGAGGACAGAAAGGACCCGGTTCTTGGAGCTTCCTTTTTAAGCGAGTTTTACTACAATGCAGACCCGGCCTATGAAGGGCGCTGTACCGTACCGGCCCTTGTGGACGTTACCACAAAAAAGGTGGTCAACAATGATTACCACAGGCTGACCAATTATTTCGAAACAGCGTTCCGCCCATTTCAGGCACCGGATGCTCCCCATTTATACCCGGCGGAGTTAAGAAAAGAAATTGATGCTTACAACGACTGGCTCTTCCCAAATGTGAACAACGGAACCTACCGGATGATGTTCGCCCAGTCCATCACAGCCTATGAGGAAGCATTTGAAGATTTCTACAATGCTCTGGACCAGATTGAGGAACGGCTTTCCAAAAACCGCTTTTTATTCGGGGATTATGTGACGGACAGCGATGTAAGGCTTTTTGTGACCCTTGCCCGGTTTGACACCCATTATTACCGGAATTTAGGTCCCATTAAGCACCGGGTCGTGGATTATGAGAACATATGGGGATATTGCAGGGATTTATATGTAATACCCGCTTTCCGCAACAACACATATTTCCGGGATATTGCGGCTCCCCAGTCGGAGAACAAGGCATTTTTCCAGGATTTCAATTCCCGTTTCGTAAGTCAGATCGATTACGAAGGGATCTGGTCCGCTCCGCAGAACCGGAAGAACTTAAGCAAAACGCCGGAGGAGAAATTTAAAAGATATGACGAGAATTAACAAGGCAAGGCTTGTGAGCCAATTTAAGAGGATGGTGGAATTTGATTCCGAAACCTACCATGAGCGGGAAATCGCAGACTATCTGACTGCCGAATTAAAGGAATTGGGCTTTGAGGTGTGGGAGGACGATGCCGGCATCCGGTTAAAGGAGAAAATTCCGGAATACGGAAATGGGGTTCCCACAGGAAACTTATACGGCTATTTAAAGGGAAATACAAATTCTGAGCCCATTTTATTATCCGCCCACATGGATACTGTAAGGCCGGGAATCGGAAAACGGGCCGTAGAGGATGAAAATGGACGGATCACATCGGAAGGGGAAACGGTTCTTGGAGCCGACGATTTATCAGGAATCGCCGCCATATTGGAAGCGGTCCGGGTGATCCAGGAAAATAATATCCCCTATCCGGATATTGAGGTCCTCTTTCCTGTGGCAGAAGAGAATTACGGAAAAGGAAGCCAGCTTGCGGACTATTCCAGGATAAAATCCAAACTGGCCTACGTCTTTGATCTGGGCGGGGAGATCGGCCTGGCGGCCACGGCAGCGCCCACTCTTCTTTCCTTTGAGATCAGGGTAAAGGGCAAAAACGCCCATGCGGGCTTTTGTCCCCACCTTGGAATCAATGCCATTGAGATCGCGGCTCATGCCATAGCCGGATTAAAGCAGGGCTGGGTCGATGAGGAAACCACCGTAAATATCGGGAAAATCACCGGAGGAAAACAAAGCAATATTGTCTCCGATCAGTGCATTGTCTGGGGAGAGATCCGAAGCTTAAAGGATAACCGGGCCATGGAGGAATGGGACCGGGTGAAAAAGATCTTTGAAGAGACGGCGGCCGGCCGGAAGGGCGGCTGTGAGATCGCGTTTGAAAAGCAGATTGAAGCCTATGAAATAGGAGAGGATGAAACGGTTGTAAAACGGTTTCAGAAAGCCTGCGCTTCTCTGGGCTTAAAAGGCGAAACCCAGTATACCCTGGGGGGCAGCGACAACAACCATTATGTCCGGAACGGAATCCGGGGAATCGTTGTGGCCTGCGGAATGAATGAAGTCCATACCACAAAGGAGTTTACAACGGCAGAGGAGCTGGAAACATGCACCCGGCTGGCCCTGGGACTCATAACGGAAAAAAGTATATAAAACAGCAGTCTATATGTCAAATGAATGGAAAAGGAATAAAGCCTGGCTTTATTCCTTTTCCTTATCCTGCAAAAGCAGCTCTGCGATTTTTAGCTGAAATTCATCATCGATGTCAACGGAATCAAAAGCATTCATGAAGTAGGGAAGGGCTCTGCCTTCATAAAAGCTTCCGTGTCTGAGAAAATAATCCGTAGAAGCCAGGTAAACAGCTCCGTTGATCCTGTATTCCGGCGGCTGGTCCTGTCTTCTGACCTGCCTTTTATCCGGAAACCCCACCTTTATTTCTCCTGTTTCGGTTAACTGAACGTTTAAATAGGAGACGGATTCTGCCCTGCATACGCCGATGACAGCGTCACCGTGATTTCCTAAAATAAGATGGGCACTTTCCATTATATGCCTTTCCGTTCTGAGAGGGGAGGTTGGCTGCAGGAGCATGAAGTAATCAAAGGTTTTTCCCAATTGCCTCAGCTCTGAGATCACATGGAAAATGACATCATTTGTGGCGGCCTGATCGGAAGCCAGCTCCTTTGGCCTGAAAAACGGCACACTGGCCCCGTATTTTTCTGCGATTTCTCCGTATGCTGCCGAGTCGGTTGAAACAATGATCTCATCAAACAGTCCGGATTTCAAACAGGCTTCAATGGTATACGCCATGAGAGGCTTGTGGTTTAATTCTCTTATATTTTTATCTTTAATTCCTTTTGAGCCGCTTCGGGCAGGTATGACTGCTAAAAAAGTTTTGTTCTTATACATCACAGGCTCCAATCAATATCATAAAAGCTTTTTTCCAGAGAAATTCCCTTAATCAATGTCTGTTTTATAATGGAAACGATCTCTCTGCTGGTATCCCGGCCTTCGTAAGGATTTGGAGAATCGTCCTTTTTCCGGTCGTATTTCCGCGCTGTTTCTATGGCGTCTGCGATGTCCTTTATGGAATAGCCGCAGCTTATGACGGAAGGCGGCTTTATTCTTCCTTCCTGTCTGCTTCCGATGTCAACGGAGGGGATATTTAAATAAGGCGCCTCCATAATCCCGCTTGATGAATTTCCTATGACAATCTGACAGTGGCTCATCAGGCTTAAATAGCGGAGTGATCCAAGGGATGAGAATACAGCAGATCTTTCCGGATTTTTGCCTGCATAATTCTCTATCATTTCATTTATTTTGTTTCCCCCTTTATCCGAATTGCTCTTTGTAAAGACGGCAAATAAATCAGGGAAAGAATCCAGGGCTTTCAGCAAGGGATCCAGTTGGGCTGTGATGCTGTTATGGTCTGAGGTGGCAGGATGGTATGTGATAAGGGCGGTGGGAGAGGACAGGGGGATCCCTAATTCGTTTTCCAGTTCCGATTTTGTCAATAAGCGGAGGGCTTTCATATTTTCAATTCCCAAAGCACCTACATGATGGACTCTTTCCGGATTTTCACCCAGTTGGATGACCCTTCTGCGGTATGATTCTGTACTGGTAAAATGAAGGTCGCTCATTTTGGTGACCGCATGTCTTATGCGTTCATCCCAGGAGCCACGGGTTATTTCACCGCCGTGGATATGGGCGATGGGGATGCCATAGATGACGGCGGCGCTTGCAGCCATAAAGGTTTCATAGCGGTCTCCAAGAAGCAGCACCATATCCGGTTTTAACCTTTCATAGGCTTCCGAAAGGCTGATCATTTCCAATCCCATTGATTTACAGATTCCGGTGGAGCTGTCTGAGGCCAGGTTCATTTCAATTTTTACATCAATTTCAATTCCGTCTTCTTCGATTTCCCCGCAGTCAAGTCCATACCGGGTATCCAGATGGATTCCGGTGGCAATCAGCTGAAGCTGAAGCTCCGGATCCTCTTTTATCCGTCTTATGACAGGCTTTAACAGGCCATATTCTGCCCTGCTGCCGGTTACCACACATAATTTTATCATTCCCCAATCCTTTCATCCTTTAAATAGTCCTTTTTCGCCGCCTTTCCCACCATATCATTGAGCTTCATGGGAGAGAGGCCGTATCCGCAGCGCTTTGCGCAGAGATTATCCAGTGTAAAGACCTCTCCTTTTTTAATTTCCTTTGCTGCCACCAGATATTTTCTGACACAGTCCCTGTTTTTCAATTCGCTTTCCGTCGGTTCTTTCACTCCGCTGCCCAGGGCCTCTTCGATATTTCTGACGGCATGCACCAAACGCCTGAATTCGTCTGGTTCAAGGCTTGCCTTATGATCCGGCCCGGCCATGGCTTTATCCAGGGTCATGTGCTTTTCTATCACGCAGGCACCGAGAGCGGCAGCGGCAGTGGCAACTTCGATTCCCATAGTATGGTCCGAGTAACCAACCCTTTTATGAAAAATCTTGTTTAATGTATTCATTGCCCTTAAATTGACATCCCTCATGGGGGTAGGATAGGCGCTGGAACAGTGAAGCAGTATGATTTCCCGGCCGCTTTCATTTAAGAGGTCCAGTGCCTGGTCAATTTCTTCCACAGTTGCCATTCCGGTAGATAAAATAACAGGTTTTTTTAAAGAGGCTATTTTCTTTAAATACAGATAATTGGTAATTTCTCCGGAGGGAATCTTTATGATTTCAACGCCAAGCTGATCTAAAAAATCCGCGCTTTCTTCATCAAAGGGAGAGGAGAGGAACCGGATATTTTTTGCAGAGCAGTAGTTATAAAGCTCTTCAAAGTCTTTCCAGGATATCCAGTTCTTTCAGCATCTCAAATTGCGAAAGAGACCGGCCGGTGTTGTGGATTTGATACTCTGCCTTTCGGGCATCAGGAACTGCCAGGCGCTCTGCTTTGAAGGTCTGGAATTTGATCGCATCTGCTCCTGCGGCCCAGGCGGCATCAATGAGCTGTTTGGCAGTATTGATGTCTCCGTTATGATTGACCCCTGCCTCGGCAATGATCATAATGTTATTCATGGGAACGAACCTCCTTTGCAGGGCTTCCATAAGCCAGCTGCCTTGGCGCTATATTTTTCAGGACCAGGCTTCCGGCCCCTATTATGGTGTCATATCCGATGGTTACGTTTTGTATGATGGTGGAATGGGCGCCGATGTGTGCGTTTTCCTGTATGGAGACGTTTCCGCACAGAACGCTTCCAGGGGCTATATGTGCAAAGTCTCCGATGGTGCAGCCGTGCTCGATGATGGCCCCTGTGTTAATGATGCAGCCATTGCCGATGACAGCCCCGGAATTAATAACAGCCCCTTTCCCTATAAAGTTCCCATTCCCCATGTGTACGGTCTGGGATACGATGGAGCTTTTATCTATAATATTAGGCAGCTCATATCCGGTTCTTTTGCAGAGCTCATATATCCCTCGTCTGGTCTCTGTGTTTCCTATGCTGCCTATGGCAATGATCGCATATTTAAGCCCTTTTTGACAGAGCTCTTCTAAATCCATGTCAGTTCCTATTATTTTTATCCCCAGGACTGTTTCACCGGTCTTTTTATAATTATCCAGAATACCGATGATCTCGTATTCTTCCAGTGTGTGAATGGAATCTATGATGCTTTCTGCATGTCCGCCGCCGCCAATAAGAATGACTTCCTTTTTCATATTTTCATTCTCTCTGCCATTTTCTTCATTTCACTGAATTCCCCCATATCCAGCCAGGTGCTGTCCATCACAGGATAGGCCCCCACTTTTTCCCCGTTGTTCAAGCATTTCCGGATTAAATCCGTCATATCAAAATACTGGTTTTCCGGGATATGCTCCAGTATTTCTTTCTCTAATACATATAAACCCGTATTGACCAATAATTCAAACCTGGGTTTTTCGCTTAAGTCTCCAATGGTTCCATTTTTATCCAGAGTAACTACGCCATATGGTATTTCATAGCTTTTTAAGGCTGTGACAACAGTTATCTTGTTTTTCTGCGTCTTGTGGTAAATCAGCAGCTTTGTATAATTCACATCCACCAGTATGTCGCAGTTGCTTACAAAAAAGCTTCCTTTTATATAATCCTTTGCCAGTCCTAAGGCACCGGCTGTGCCCAGGGGCTTATCTTCTTCAATAAAGTGGAGATCATAAGGGAAATCCCCGTTAAAGTAAGCCTTTATCAGCTCTTTTTTGTAATTGACTGTAATGTAGAACTCATGAAATCCATATTCCATGATCTTATTCATGATTCTTTCCACGATGGGTATGTCGCCCACGGGAATAAGGGGCTTGGGGATGATTTTCGTATAGGGATATAACCGGGAACCCTTTCCTCCAGCCATAATGACAACGGGGGTCCGGTTGTATTTCCCGCTGTCCGGTTCGCGGCTGCCGATCTCATTCCAGAACAGAATATCGGTCACCTCATTGTTATCGTTGATCAGAGGTAGTCCTTCGATCTGTTTTTCTTTCATGATCTCCAGGGCCAGATGGCGTTCCTCTATTTTTATGACAACAGGGTTGGGGTTCATGATTAAATGGACCGGCAGGGAAATGTCTTTATTTTTTAAGATCCACCGCCGGATATCTCCATCTGTCAGGACCCCGATCAGTTTATGATCCTCCACGACAACAAGGATTTTCTTTGCTGTCTGGTCTAATTGCCTGATGGCCTCTCTAATAGGTATATCCGGCGCAATAAAGAATTTACTGACGTCCATGCCTATCCTTCCTTCCAATTGCTATAAGCTTTTCAGCGCTTTTATAATATAATCCATATCTTCTTTGGTAAGATTGGTGCTGCAGGGGAGATTGATCACCCGTTCCCAATAAAGGGGAGCCTTTTCTATGCGATAGGCCTGGCTGTTCCGGTACATTGCCTGGGTATGGTTCAGCTGCCATATTGG